>JBIITW010000046.1:0-24993 GCA_044340265.1 Burkholderiales bacterium
TCGAACGGATGCCGGACGCGTTCGACGTCGGCTATCGGCACGTGGCGCTGGCGCCGGCGCGCGCCACGGGATCGCCGCTGCCGGTGCTGGGCGAGGACGAGTGGTTCGTCGGCGCGACGATGCGCCTCGACGTGGGCGATGTCGCACGTTCGCGGGCGCGCATCAAGGAGTTCCTGTCGCGACGCATCGCCACCCAGCCGCTGCAGCAACCCAATGCAGGGTCCGTGTTCCGCAATCCGGCAGGCGACCATGCCGCGCGCCTGATCGAGTCGTGCGGACTGAAAGGCCTGGCCGTCGGCGGCGCGGAGGTTTCCCCGCGGCATGCGAACTTCATCGTCAACCGCGGCGGTGCGACTGCGTCAGACATGGAGGCGCTGATCGTGATGGTGCGGGAGCGCGTGCGGCAGCAGACCGGGATCGAACTGGTACCGGAAGTACGCATCGTGGGGGAAGGGCGATGAGCGGCATGGCGAAGTTCGGCAAGGTGGCGGTGCTGCTCGGCGGGCGCAGCGCAGAGCGCGAGATCTCGCTGCTGTCGGGCAATGCAGTGCTGGCCGCGCTGCGCGCAAGTGGCGTCGATGCCCGTCCGTTCGATCCGGCCGAGCGCAGCGTGTTCGAACTGGCCAGCGAAGGCTTCGATCGCGCATTCATCTCGCTGCATGGCCGCTATGGCGAGGATGGCACGGTGCAGGGCGCGCTCGAACTGCTCGGCATCCCGTACACGGGCAGCGGCGTCGCGGCCTCTGCACTGTCGATGGACAAGCTGCGCACGAAGATGGTGTGGGTGGCCGGCGGCGTGCCGACCCCGGCATGGGAGGTGCTCACCGCGGCCTCCGATCCGGTCACCGTCGTGGCGAAGGTCGGGCTGCCGATGATCGTGAAGCCGGGCCGCGAGGGTTCGACGCTCGGCCTGACCAAGGTGACCGACGTGTCGCAGGTGCATGCCGCCTGGCAGCACGCGGCGTCGTTCGACCCGCTGGTGCTGGCCGAGGCGTTCATCGCGGGCCGGGAACTGACTGCCGGCTTCCTCGGCGAGCAGGCCCTGCCGCTGATCCGCATCGAGGCGCCGCAGGGCAACTACGATTACCAGAACAAGTACTTCAGCGACGAGACGCGCTACCACTGCCCGAGCGGCCTGGATGCGGTGCAGGAAGCGCAGATCCAGGCGCTCACGCTGCGCGCGGCGGCGCTGCTCGGATGCGAGGGCTGGGGACGCGCCGACCTGATCCTGCGCGATGACGGTTCGGTGCAGATGCTCGAGATGAACACCTCGCCCGGCATGACCGGCCACAGCCTGGTGCCGATGGCCGCGCGCCAGGCCGGGCTGTCGTTCGAGCAGCTGGTGCTGCGTATCCTGGAGATGGCCCATGTTGGCTGACGCCTGGGATCGTCCCGCGCTGCTCAATGCAGCAGCGAACACGCTGTACGGGATAGCCACCGTGCTCGGCCTGTACTCACTGTTCTTCCTGGTGATCCACCTGCCGGTGTTCCCGATCAAGGAAGTGCGGGTGCTGGGTGAACTGCAGCATGTCACCCGCGAGCAGGTCGAGGCCACGGTGCGCAAGCAGCTCGCCGGCAATTTCTTCACCGTGGACATCGCGGGTGCGCGCAAGGCTTTCGAGCGCCTGCCGTGGGTACGGCGGGTCGAAGTGCGCCGCGTCTGGCCGGACGGGCTGCATGTCGTGCTCGACGAGCATGTCGCGATCGCCCGCTGGGGCGATTCAGGCCTGGTCAATTCGCATGGCGAAGTGTTCTCCGCCGCCTCCGATGCAAGGCTTCCGGTGTTCAACGGACCACCCGGCAGCGCCGCCGAGATGGCACGCCGTTACGCATGGTTCCGTGAAGAGCTGGCGCGGGTGCGCCAGGCGCCGGCCGAGCTCACCCTGTCGCAGCGCCGCGCCTGGGAGCTGCGCCTGACCAGCGGGCTGCTGCTGAAACTGGGCCGCGACCGGGTCGATGAACGGATCACCACCTTCCTGTCGGTCTACGAGGGTACGGTCGCGCCGGTGTCCACGCGGCTGGATTACGTTGACCTCCGCTACCCGAATGGCTTCGCCGTGCGCATCAGCGACTCGCGCGAACCGGCAAGAGACAGACGCGGCGAGGGCAGGCCGAGCCCTGGCGGCGTCGAACCGAAACCTGTGGAGCGCCGGTCATGAGCAAGATCCGAGACAGCAAGAACCTGATCGTTGGCCTCGATATCGGCACATCGAAGATCGTGGCCATCGTCGCCGAGGTGAAGCCGGGCGGAGAGCTCGAGATCATCGGCATGGGCCAGCATCCATCGCGCGGGCTGAAGAAGGGCGTGGTGGTCAACATCGACTCGACCGTGCATTCGATCCAGCGCGCGCTGGAAGAAGCCGAGCTGATGGCGGACTGCAAGATAAAGGATGTCTATGCCGGCATCGCGGGCAGCCACATCAAGAGCTTCAACTCGCACGGCATGGTCGCGATCAAGGACAAGGAAGTCACCCAGACCGATGTCGATCGCGTGATCGAGACGGCGAAGGCGGTCAGCATCCCGAACGACCAGCAGATCCTGCACATCCTGAACCAGGAATTCATCATCGATGGCCAGGAGGACGTGCGCGAGCCGCTAGGCATGAGCGGCGTGCGGCTCGAGGTCAAGGTGCACATCGTCACCGGCGCGGTGTCGGCGGCGCAGAACATCGTCAAGTGCGTGCGCCGCTGCGGGCTCGAGGTGGCGGACCTCATCCTGCAGCCGCTGGCCTCGGCATGGGCGGTGCTGTCCGAGGACGAAAAGGACCTGGGCGTCTGCCTGGTCGACATCGGCGGCGGCACCACCGACATCGCGGTGTTCTCGCAAGGCGCGATCCGCCACACCGCGGTGATCCCGATCGCCGGTGACCAGATCACCAACGACATCGCGATGGCGCTGCGCACGCCGACCAAGGACGCCGAGGACATCAAGGTGCGCTACGGCTGCGCGCTGGCCAAGCTGGCCGACGCGCGCGAGATGGTCGAGGTGCCTGGCGTCGGCGACCGGGGCGCGCGCGAGATGTCCCGGCAGACCCTGGCCGAGGTGATCGAGCCGCGGGTCGAGGAGCTCTACTCGCTGGTGCAGGCGGAACTGCGTCGTACCGCGTACGAGGAACTGCTGTCGTCGGGCATCGTGATCACCGGAGGCAGCGCGGCGATGCTCGGCATGGTCGAGCTCGGCGAGGAAGTCTTCCACATGCCGGTGCGGGCCGGCGTGCCCCAGTATGCCGGCGGCCTGTCCGAGGTGGTGCGCAACCCGCGCTTCGCGACCGGCGTCGGGCTGCTGGTGGCGGGGCAGCGGCAGGTGGTGCGCATGTCCACGTCGCGCGCCTCGCGCGGTCCGGTGGGCAATGCGCTGGCCAGCCTGAAGGGCTGGTTCCAGGGGAATTTCTGAGGCGTCCGCGACGGCGGGCGCCACGGCAGAAGGTGAAGCAGTGTGACGGCAACAGCATCGGCAACAGCATCGGCAACGACAGCAGAGACGGCAGAGACGGCAGCAAAAGCATCCGCGGCACATACATGAGTTCAACCCGGCAAGAGGAGAAATCGATGTTCGAGATTCTCGATTCGTCGAATCAAGAGGCGGTGATCAAGGTGATCGGCGTGGGCGGCTGTGGCGGCAACGCAGTCGACCACATGGTCCTGAGTGGCGTACACGGCGTGGAGTTCATCTGCGCGAACACCGATGCGCAGGCGCTCAAGCGCTGCCAGTCGAAGAACCAGTTGCACCTGGGTAGCGCACTGACCAAGGGCCTGGGCGCGGGTGCAAACCCTGACATCGGGCGCCAGGCTGCGCTCGAGGACCGCGAGCGCATCGCCGAGGCGATCCGCGGCGCGGACATGCTGTTCCTGACCGCCGGCATGGGCGGTGGCACCGGTACCGGCGCAGCCCCGGTGGTGGCGGAGATCGCCAAGGAGATGGGCATCCTCACCATCGCCGTGGTGACCAAGCCGTTCACCTTCGAGCGCAAGCGGGTGCGCGTCGCGCAGGAAGGCATCGAGGCGCTGTCGCAGTTCGTCGATTCGCTGATCGTGATCCCGAACGACAAGCTGATGGAAGTGCTCGGCGCGGACGTGACGATGCAGGACGCGTTCAAGGCGGCGAACGAGGTCCTGCACGGCGCGGTGGCCGGCATCGCCGAGATCATCACGCTGCCGGGGATGATCAACGTCGACTTCGCCGACGTGCGCACCGTGATGTCCGAGACCGGCATCGCGATGATGGGCTCGGGCAGCGCTTCGGGCGTCGACCGGGCGAAGATCGCCGCCGAACAGGCGGTGGCCTGCCCGCTGCTCGAGAACATCGACCTGAACAACGCGCGCGGCGTGCTGGTCAACGTGTCGGGTGCCGCTTCCAAGCTGAAGCTGGGCGAGATCCATGAAGTGATGGATACGGTCAGCGAATTCCTGGCCGACGACGCGACCACCATCGTCGGATCGGTGTTCGACGAGGAGATGGGCGACTCGATCCGCGTCACCATCGTCGCGACCGGGCTGGGCAACGCGGTCAACCGGGCGCAGCCCAAGGCGTTCACTGTAGTCAAGACCGGCACCGACAACGGACCGGTCGAAATGATCGCCCACGGTGCAGGCGCCTCCGCCGGTGCCATGAACTATGGTGAGCTGGACGTGCCGGTGGTGTTCCGTCGCAAGACGCGCGATGCGAGCGCGACGGTCGAGGCGCTCAAGCAGTCCGGGCTGGAGATGTATGACATCCCCGCCTTCCTTCGCAAGCAGGCGGACTGACCAGGCAGTGCTGAAAGGAAGCGGGGGTGCGCCGGGCATCCCCGCTTTCAGGCAGTTCTTACCGGATACGCGTTAACATCGAAGGCTTGGCTACAGGATCCGCGCCTGGGGCCGGAAGAAAAATGCTCAGACAACGCACCCTGAAGACGAAGATCAGGACCACCGGGGTCGGCCTGCACACCGGCCACAAGGTCGACATGACCCTGCGCCCGGCTGCGCCCGATACCGGCATCGTGTTCCACCGGATGGATCTCCCCGGTGCGGCCGACCTGCCGGCGCTCGCCCATGGGGTGACCGATACGCGCCTGGCGACCTGCCTCGGCGATGGCGAGAACAAGGTCTGGACCATCGAACACCTCATGTCGGCACTGGCCGGCCTGGGCATCGACAACCTGCATGTCGATCTGTCCGGTCCCGAACTGCCGATCATGGACGGCAGCGCGGGTCCGTTCGTGTTCCTGGTGCAGTCGGCCGGGATCGAAGAACAGCCGGCGCCCAAGCGCTTCGTGCGCGTGCTGAAGCCGGTCGAGGTGGTGCAGGGCGACAAGATCGCGCGCTTCGATCCGTTCGAGGGTTTCCGGATCACCCTGTCGATCGATTTCAAGCATCCCGTGTTCGAGCGCTCGGGCAACAAGGCGACCATCGATTTCGCCGAGCAGTCGTACCTGCGCGAGGTCAGCCGCGCCCGCACCTTCGGCTTCATGCAGGATGTCGAGGCGATGCGCGCACAGGGGCTGGCCATGGGTGGCACGCTCGACAATGCGGTGGTGATGGACGAATACCGGGTGCTCAACCCGGACGGCTTGCGCTACGCCGACGAGTTCGTGAAGCACAAGGTCCTCGACTGCGTGGGCGACCTCTACCTGCTCGGTCATCCGGTGATCGGGGCCTTCACCGGCCACAAGACCGGCCATGCAATGAACAACCAGCTGCTGCGTGCGCTGCTGGCCGACGCCAGCGCGTTCGAGACCGTCACCTTCGAACTGCCGGACAGCGCGCCGGCCTTCGCCCGGCTCCAGCCCGCCTTCGGCTGACCGCCGATGGCGATCATCATCCGCCTGATCCTGTTCGCGGTGATCGCGACGATCGGTGTTTCGCTGGTCGCCTATGTGTTCACCGGCCAGCGCAAGTACCTCACCTTCGCATGGAACACGTTCCGGTTCTGCGTGATCTTCCTGCTGGCGATGGGATTGCTGCTGATCCTCGAACGGGTGGTCCTGGCCATCTGACTGACGCTTTCCCGCTCGCGCAAGCCGGGATTTGCTCCCGGGCGCGCCCGGCTGTCCTGTCAGGGTTGTATCAGCGAACGCCGCTTTTTCGCGTTCCGAGCCGTTCCAGAGCCTTTTTCAGGCGCTGATCGCTGACGTTCGCAGCCAGTTCCATCAAGTCTGCCCGAGTGCGGGTCGATAAGGGCTCGGGTGGCGGAAGCGCCGCGACCTGGGCTGCACGCGCGTCGGCCGGTTGCACCGCTACCTTGATTGTCGTAACCTCCGGCTCGCTTTTGCGGATTTCTACCGCAATCCTCAGTGCAATCTGGCTCACTGAGGTCGCCACTGCAGGGCTCGAAGTCACGATTGTCAGTACGCCGTCGCGCAAAGCGGCGACCGAAACACAACCCGAAACCCAAACCGGAAGCAGTTCGTCCAGTCGAGCCTGCAGCCTCCCGAGGCGCCGGGCTTCCCCGTGCAGGATGCGCAGTCGGTCCTCCGACTGCACGAAGTCGCCGACCGATCGCGAAGTCATCGTGGCAGGGTCCCCCTCAGTGACCGCCCGGGCTTCATGTTGTCAGGACAGCGGCCGACGCAGCACGGGCGGGTTGAAGCGGAGGTAGATCCATTGAACGTCATCATTGTTTCAGGAAGTCTGGGCAGCGGAAAAACGATAGCACTGAACGGGTACCAGGTCGCAGGACTGCTCGCAGTATTGTCCCTGGTGGTCGCGATGCTGGTCACCGGTGCGCAGGCCGCGATGGGCCGCTTCGGCGACACCCCGTCGATGTTCGAGACGGCAGAGGCCCAGGCCGACGACGGGCAGACCGTGCTGCGCGAAAGCATCGACATGATGGCCACGCGCCTGGGCGAGATGCAGGCGCGGCTGCTGCGCCTCGATACGCTGGGTGAACGCCTCGCGCGCAACGCCGGGTTCAAGCCGCAGGAATTCATGTTCGACCAGGCACCCGGGCGGGGTGGCGCTGCGCCGACGATAACCACCGGCCGCGGCGCTGCGTCCGGACCGGCGGTCGCGCCCGGACCGGGGGCTGCCATTCCGCGCGAGTTGTCCGTCGGCGAGCTCGGCCAGAAGCTTGATCTCCTGTCGCGTCAGGTCGATGACCGCGCCGAGCGGCTGGGCATCATCGAATCGATCGTCAGCCTCGATTTTGCCCGGCGCACCTTCGTGCCCAGCGGCATGCCGGTGGCCAGCGGGCAGCTCTCGTCCAACTTCGGCTGGCGCCTCGATCCGTTCACCGGCCGCAACACGTTCCATGACGGTGTCGACTTCTTCGCGGAACCGGGCACGCCGATCGTCGCCGCTGCCAGCGGCGTGGTGACGGTCGCCGAGTTCCATGCGCAGTTCGGCAAGATGGTCGAGATCGACCATGGCAATGATCTGCTGACCCGCTATGCCCATGCCTCGGCATTGCATGTGAAGGTCGGCGACGTCGTCCGGCGCGGGCATCGCATTGCCGACGTCGGTTCGACCGGGCGTTCCACCGGCCCGCACCTGCACTTCGAGGTACGGCACCGTGGCCTTGCCCAGAACCCCAACCGCTTCCTGAAGACCACCGGCTGACCTACTGGCGGGGCTTGAAATCGGCCCCATGACCGCAATCTGGTCGATTCCGGCAATTGGTCCGCTGACATCGGGGTCGACCCGGTTAAACTCGGGGGTTTTCCGGCCAACCGGGCCGTCCCCGGCCAACCCCTCCAGCAGCGACCGATGTTCTCAGACCTCCTCAAGAAGATTTTCGGCAGCCGCAACCAGCGGCTGATCAAGGGCTACGGCCAGACGGTCGCGCGGATCAATGCGCTGGAACCGTCGCTCAAGGCGCTGTCCGATGCGGAACTCGCCGGCAAGACGGCTGCGTTCAAGGCACGCGTGGCCAACGGCGAGTCGGTCGACGTGCTGCTGCCGGAGGCATTCGCGGTCGTGCGCGAAGCTTCGAGCCGGGTGCTCGGGATGCGCCATTTCGACGTGCAGCTGATCGGCGGCATGGTCCTGCACAGCGGCAAGATCGCCGAGATGCGTACCGGCGAGGGCAAGACGCTGATGGCGACGCTGCCTGCCTACCTGAATGCGCTGGCCGGCAAGGGCGTGCACGTGGTGACGGTCAACGATTACCTGGCCCAGCGCGATGCCGACTGGATGGGCAAGGTGTACAGCTTCCTCGGCCTCGAAGTGGGCGTGATCCTTACCCAGCAGGAAACCGGCGACAAGAAGGCCGCCTATGGTGCCGACATCACCTACGGCACGAACAACGAATTCGGCTTCGATTACCTGCGCGACAACATGGAGTACCAGCTGTCGGAAAAACGCCAGCGGCCGCTCCATTTCGCGATCGTCGACGAGGTCGACTCGATCCTGATCGACGAGGCGCGCACGCCGCTGATCATCTCCGGCCAGGCCGACGACACCACCGACCTGTACAACAAGGTCAACGTGATCGTCCCGAGGCTCGTCCGCCAGAAAGAGGAAGAGGGCGAGGGCGACTACTGGGTCGACGAGAAGCAGCACCAGATCATCCTGTCCGAGGCGGGCCATGAGCACGCCGAAGAGTTGATGGCCGGTGCCGGCCTGCTCGAGCCGGGTTCGAGCCTCTATGCCGCGGCCAACATCCAGCTGATGCATCACCTGAATGCCGGCCTGCGCGCGCACTCGCTGTTCCACCGTGACCAGCAGTACGTGGTGCAGAACGACGAGGTGATCATCGTCGACGAGTTCACCGGGCGCCTGATGGCCGGGCGGCGCTGGTCCGACGGCCTGCACCAGGCGGTCGAGGCGAAGGAGGGCGTGTCGATCCAGAAGGAGAACCAGACGCTCGCGTCGATCACCTTCCAGAATTACTTCCGGATGTATTCGAAGCTGTCCGGCATGACCGGCACGGCCGATACCGAGGCCTACGAGTTCAAGGACATCTACGGCCTCGAGACGGTGATCGTCCCGACGCACCGTCCGATGATCCGCAAGGACAACATGGACCAGGTGTTCCGCACGTCGAAGGAGCGCTACGACGCGGTGACTGCCGACATCCGCGACTGCTACGAGCGGGGGCAGCCGGTGCTGGTCGGTACCACGTCCATCGAGACCTCCGAACTGGTGTCGTCGCTGCTCGAGAAGCAGAAGCTGCCGCACCAGGTGCTCAACGCCAAGCAGCATGCGCGCGAGGCCGACGTGGTCGCGCAGGCGGGCCGGCCGAAGATGATCACCATCGCGACCAACATGGCCGGCCGCGGTACCGATATCGTGCTCGGTGGCAACGTCGAGCGCGAGGTCGACAAGGTGCGTGCGGACGCGGGGCTCGACGAGGCCACGAAGGAATCGCGCATCGCCGCGCTGCGCACCGAATGGCAGGCCAGGCACGACGCGGTGCTCGCGGCGGGTGGATTGCACATCATCGGCACCGAGCGCCACGAGTCCCGGCGCGTCGACAACCAGTTGCGCGGACGCTCGGGTCGCCAGGGCGATCCCGGATCCAGCCGTTTCTACCTGTCGCTCGACGACCAGCTGCTGCGCATATTCGCCTCCGATCGTGTCGCCGCGATCATGACCCGGCTCAAGCTGCCGGAAGGCGAGGCGATCGAGCATGTGTGGGTGACGCGCGCGATCGAGAATGCACAGCGCAAGGTCGAGGCGCGCAACTTCGACATCCGCAAGCAGCTGCTCGAGTACGACGACGTGTCGAACGACCAGCGCAAGGTGATCTACCAGCAGCGCGACGAGCTGCTGGCCGCAAACGACATGCAGGAGAGCGTCACCGGGATGCGTGATGACGTGCTGAAGGCCTCCGTCGCCCAGTACATCCCGCCGGAGAGCGTGCACGAGCAATGGGATGCACCCGCGCTCGAGAAGTACCTCGCCTCCGAGTTCAACCTCGACATCCCGGTCAGCCAGTGGCTCGCCGACGACGACAACCTCGACGAACAGGCGCTGGTCGAGCGCGTGCTTGCGGCAGCCACCGCCCAGTACGAGGCCAAGACTGCCAACGTCGAAGGGCCGGTCATGCGCCAGTACGAGCGCGCGGTGATGCTGCAGAGCTTCGACTCGCACTGGCGCGAGCACCTGGCTGCGCTCGACCACCTGCGCCAGGGCATCCACCTGCGCAGCTATGCGCAGAAGAACCCGAAGCAGGAATACAAGTCCGACGCGTTCACCATGTTCAGCGACATGCTCGAGCGCATCAAGGCCGATGTCACGCGCACGCTGATGCTGGTGCAGATCCGCAGCGCCGAGGAAGTGGCCAAGGTCGACGAGCCGACGCCCCTGATCAACATCACCTACCAGCATGCCGACGCGGAAGCGCTGGCGGCAGACCCGGTCGACGAAGGTGGCCTGCCGCCGCCCGGCTATGGTGGCCCCGAAGGTGACCTGGAAAACGGCGAGCGTGCGCAGCCTTTCGTGCGGCCCGGTCAGAAGGTCGGTCGCAATGACCCATGCCCGTGCGGGTCCGGCAAGAAGTACAAGGTCTGCCACGGCCGACTGAGTTAGCCAATGGAGTCGCCAGGCTTGAAAGCCTGGCGGTATCGGTAAACCTCAGGGTGTGAACCAGGTCGCCGCCGGCCAGCCCGTCGCCGCGATGTGCGCCCCTGTCGATATCGAACAAGCCTGGCGCTGGACCTCGGCGGTCGGCGAACGCGCGCACCGGAATGCTGCGCCCCGACCCACGCCTTGCGCGTAGCCAGGCCGATTCGCGTCGTCACGTCCTGGCCGCGGCCGGAGCATCCGGCGGACAGCAGGTCGCGTGAGGCAACGGACCATCCACCGCACTCGGGACGTCACGACTCCGCTGCTCACGCCTGCTGCGTCTGTTGACAATTATGATTATTTAGACGTTTAATAATGTTCCGAATACAAAAAGTCAGACATGAACTCTATCCAAGTACGCAAAACGGTGATCGCGGCAGCAGTGAGCGCCCTGCTGGTGGGCTTTGGCAACACGGCATGGGCACAGGTCGCCGGAGTTGACGGCGTGAATGCGACCGACCCGGCCGGTCCTTCGGCAGTGGGTGGTTTGGGAGGCATTGCAGGTGCGGCTCCCAATGGTGGTAACGGTGGGAACGGCGGCGATGCGATAGCCACGCCCACGGCCGCGGCCAATGGCGGCAACGGCGGCAACGGCGGCAATGGTGGGGTGGTCGGCGGTGCCGGCACCGCTGGTGCCGCGGGCGCCGTCGGTACGAACAATGCGGGTGCCGGGGTTGCAGTCGGTACAGCCGGTACCGGCGGGACCGCTGGCACGGCTGGTGTGGGTGGCCTCGCCGGGAGCGGTGGAAACGGCGGCAATGGCGCAGATGCTGCCTGCAACCTGGACGGCTCTCTCTGTGCACAAGGCGCTGCGGGTGGTGCCGGTGCTCTCGGCGGCACGGGTGGCGCAGGCGGCAATGGCGGCACGGGTGGCGCAGGCGGCAGCGTAACGGCCACGACGAGCACCTCGATCGCGATCGGTAACGCTGGCAGCGGTACCGCGGGTGGCGCTGGCGGAGCCGGTCTTGCCGGTACAGACGGTACCGCTGGCGGTGCGGGCACTCCGGCAACCTTTGACCCGGTCACCGGTCTCGTAACCGCCGCTTCCGTAGCCGGCACCGCCGGTGTCGCTGGAACCAACGGTACCGCGGGCGTGGCTGGTACCGCGGGTACGGCGGGCGGCTCCGTGGTGGCGTCCGGTGCAGGTTCCATCGCCATCGGCAGTGCGGAAGGAACGGTGAATGGACCTCAAGCCACCGGCGATGGTGCGGTCGCACTGGGCTCCGCGGTCGGGATTACTGCGGGTCCAGTCGCCTCGGGGGCAGGCAGCATTGCGATCGGAACGGGCGCATCAGCGGCTCAGAATGGTGCGGTTGCAATCGGTGCATTTGCCACCACGACTGCAGTCAACCAGATCGCCATCGGCACCGCGGTCAACGATGTCGTGATCGCCGGTACCTTGTCCGTGACCGGTCCGGCCACCCTCACCGGAGCCTTGACCGCGAACGGCATCAGCAACACGGGCGCGATCACCACCACGACCCTGGCAACCACCGGCAACGGAACCGTCGGCGGCGCGCTGGCCGTGACGGGTGCAACCACCCTCACCGGGGTCTTGACCTCGAACGGCATCAGCAACACGGGCGCGATCACGACCACGACCCTGGCAACCACCGGCAATGGAACCGTTGGCGGCACGCTGGCCGTGACGGGCGCAACCACCCTCACGGGAGCGTTGACCTCGAACGGTATCGCCAACACGGGCGCGATCACCACCACGACCCTGGCTACCACCAGCAATGCAACGGTTGGCGGCGCGCTGGCCGTGACGGGTGCAACTACCCTCACGGGGGCCTTGACCTCGAACGGCATCGTCAACACGGGCGCGATCACCACCACGACCCTGACGACCACTGGAAACGCGACAGTGGGCGGCAATCTGAACATGAGTGGGAACAAGATCAGCAACGTGGCCAACGGCACTGCCCCTGGCGATGCCGTGAACTTCGGCCAGCTCGAAGATACCCGCAAGCAGCTTTCTGCCGGTATCGCGTCGACTGCTGCGATGGCCAACATTCCCATGGTCGAGAGCGGCAAGAACTTTGCTCTGGGCGTTGGCGTTGGCAGTTACGACGGCCAATCCGCGATCGCACTGGGGGCGAGCACCCGGCTGAGCCAGTCGACGGTTGTGCGAGGCAGCATCTCCGGTGGCAGTTCAGGGAAATCCGCGATGGGTGTCGGCGTCAGCATCGGCTGGTAAACGAACCCGGTAGCAAAGAAATGATCCCGACCCCGTGAGGGGTCGGGTTTTTTCATTACACGGATCACCCATGACAATCAGGTTCTTCCTCGCAGTTCTCGCCGTCACCAGTGCGGCTTCAGTCGGTTCTGCTTCGGCCGCCGAAACACCGGCCAAGCCACGTGCCGCTGAAGTGGCCACGAAGAGCGCACCGCCGGGAGCTGGCCAGAAGGAGCCTGCGGACAAAGCCCTGCCTAGAGCGGCGCAAGAAGCTGGATTGCGCGCCTGCAGGCCATTGATCGACCAGACCACGCGCTATCTGGTGGGCAGCAGCCCATCGTCCGGCATGCTTTTCACTGCTCCCGAGAACGCAAGCATGCGCATCGCTACAAGCGCCATCGAGATAGACAACCAGCAGACCCTGACATACGCGAGTGCCACGTTCTCTCCGTATGGCGATGCCGGTTGCGGCATCACCTATGATGCCGTCACCTACTGGAAGGAAAGCTGCGCAGAGGTGTCCTCCAAGGTGTTGGGCAAACTGCGCAACCTCGGCACACTGGGCAACAGGATCTCCATGCTCGATGGTGGGCCGACGATGAGGGTCTTTCTCATGCCCGCAGGTACGGGCTGCGTACAGATCAAGAAAGAAATCATCTACTGACGTGAGGGCAATGCCCCACCGGGCGTCGAATACCTCATGCCGACCGCACATGACGGCGGCTGAAGAAATCGATCACGACCGCCAGGCCTGACCCGTCTTCACCGGTCCGGATGTAGATGAAGTCGCGCTCGCGCGCATTAGGTGCATTGCTGTGCTCCGCACCCGCAGGTGCGAAGTCACGAGGGTCTGTTGGCCTATAATCGGCGACGCCAGCAGCGCCGTCCAGGGCGCTGCGCAGCTTTGCAAGCCAGCCATGTTTCTGTCAGGCACATGTTCTGCATCTCTGCGGCGGCGTGGCAGGCGCTGTAGATCCAATGACAAGGCGTGCCGCGTGGCGATGCCTTGTCTGCCATGGCCGACTGAGCTGACCTACTGAGCTGACCTACCGGGCGTGCGCCCCAGAGGAACCGAACCGATGCCCGTCAATCTCTCCCCGCCCGACCCTGCGGCCCTGTCGCCGGTCGCGGGCGTCGAACTCGGCTTCGCGGAAGCCGGCATCCGCAAGGTCGGCCGGCGCGACCTGATGCTGGTGCGCCTTGCGCCGGGCACCCGCGTTGCCGGCGTGTTCACGCAGAACAGCTTCGCCGCCGCACCGGTGCAGGTCTGCCGCGAGCATCTCGCCCTCGATGGCGAAGTGCGTGCGCTGATCGTCAACGCGGGCAATGCAAATTGCGGTACCGGGGCACGCGGGCTCGCCGATGCGCGCCAGTCGTGCGACTGGGTGGCCGCGGCAATCGGCTGCAAGCCGTCCGAGGTGCTGCCGTTTTCCACCGGCGTGATCCTCGAGCCGCTGCCGATGCCGAAGATCCAGGCCGGACTTCCGGCTTGCGTGGCCAGCCTCGGCGCGGACAACTGGGCGCAGGCCGCGTCCGCGATCATGACCACCGACACCGTGCCGAAGGGCATGTCGACGAAGGTCGTGCTCGATGGCGTGCAGGTGACCGTTACCGGCATCGCCAAGGGCGTCGGCATGCTGCAGCCGAACATGGCGACCATGCTGGCCTACCTCGCCACCGATGCAGCGGTCGCCGGTCCGGTGCTCAAGACGCTGGTTAAGCGCGTGGCCGATCGCTCGTTCAATCGCGTCACCGTCGACGGCGACACCTCGACCAACGATTCCTTCGTGCTGATGGCGACCGGCCAGTCGGGTGCCGCCGTGATCGCCGGCGACACGGATCCTCGCCTGCCGGCGCTGGAAGCGGCACTGGTCGACGTGGCTGCCCGCCTTGCGCAGGCGATCGCGCGCGACGGCGAGGGTGCGACCAAGTTCATCACCGTGGACGTGCACGGCGGCGCCGACGAAGCCGAGGCGCTGCGCGTCGCGCGTGGCGTCGCCAACTCGCCGCTGGTCAAGACCGCGCTGTTCGCCTCAGACCCGAACCTGGGTCGCCTGCTGATGGCGATCGGCAACGCCGGCGTCGCCGGGCTCGACACCTCGCGCGTGCAGGTCAGCCTGGGCGACGTGAAGGTCATCGTGGATGGCGGCCGCGCGGCCAGCTACCGCGAGGAAGACGGCGCGCGGGTGATGAAACCCGCCGAGATCACCATCGACATCGACCTTGGCCGCGGCAGCGCTGCCACTACCGTCTGGACCTGCGACTTCTCCTATGACTATGTCAAGATCAACGCGGAATACCGCACCTGACAAGGCCGCGCCGGCCGGCGCCGCCAGCGAACTGCCGGCGGTGGCGCTGGCCCGGCTCGCCGATGCCGCCGAGCGGCTGGTAGAAGGGCTGGCGCATCTCGCCCCCGCTCCGGCAGCGCCGATCGACTGGAACGGCGCGGTCGCTTTCCGCTGGCGCCGGCGCAACGGACAGGGTACGCTGCAGCCGGTCACGCACCGGCACCGCATCGACCTCGCCGACCTGCAGGGCGTCGATGCGCAGAAGAAGCTGGTCGACCAGAACACGCGCCAGTTCGTGCTGGGGGCGCCGGCGAACAACGTGCTGCTCACCGGTGCGCGCGGCACCGGCAAGTCGTCGCTGGTGAAGGCGGTGCTGAACAAGTACGCGCCGAAGAAGCTGCGCCTGATCGAGGTCGACAAGCAGGACCTGCTCGACCTGCCCGAGATCGTCGACGCCATCAGTGCCCGGCCCGAGCGGTTCATCCTGTATTGCGACGACCTGTCGTTCGAGGCCGACGAGCCCGGCTACAAGGCGCTGAAGACGGTGCTCGACGGATCCATCTCGGCGGCGTCCGAGAACGTGCTGGTCTACGCGACCTCGAACCGCCGGCACCTGATGCCCGAGTACATGAACGAGAACCTCGAGTACCGGCATGTCGGGGAAGAGATCCACCCGGGCGAGACGTCCGAGGAAAAGATCTCGCTGTCCGAGCGCTTCGGGCTGTGGGTCTCGTTCTGGCCGTTCACCCAGGATGAATACCTTGCGATCGTCGACCACTGGCTCGCGCATTTCGGCGTGACCGACATCGGCTCACCGCAGGTACGCGAGGCGGCGCTGCAGTGGGCGCTCGGCCGCAGTTCGCGCAGCGGGCGCATCGCCTGGCATTTCGCGCGCGACTGGGCGGGACGCCAGCAGCTCGTTGGCCAGAAGCAGGGCGCGCAGAAGCGGTCGCGCGGCTGAACATGCCGCCGACGGACGACCCGGCCGAGCCGTCCGGCCCGGCTGCGGCACCAGTGCTGCAGGTGGTGGCCGGCATCCTCGAACGGGAAGACAGGCGGGTGCTGATCACCCAGCGGCCGGAGGGCAAGGTCTACGCCGGTTTCTGGGAGTTCCCCGGTGGCAAGGTCGAAGCCGGCGAGTCGTCGTTGCAGGCGATCACGCGCGAACTGCGCGAAGAGCTGTCGGTCGAAGTGGAGGTCGCCTTCCCCTGGCTGCGCCGTCGCTTCGTCTACCCGCATGCCACGGTCGAGCTCAGGTTCCTGCGCATTCCGAAGTGGCGTGGTGAAGTGCGCGGCAACGAAGGGCAGGCATTCAGCTGGGAGGACGTCGATTCGCCTGCGGTCTCGCCGATGCTGCCGGCGAACGGGCCGATCCTGGCCGCGCTGCGGTTGCCGTTCGAGTACGTGCTGACGCAGGCCGTCGACATCGGGGTCGAGGCGCAACTGGCGGCGCTCGATGTGGCGCTGGCCAATGGCCTGCGCCTGGTCCAGGTGCGCGAGCCCGGCATGGGGCGTGACACGCTGGCCGGGTTCGCCCGCGAGGTGATCACGCGTGCGCGCGCGGCCGGTGCGCGCGTGGTGATCAACGGCGACATCGAACTGGCGCGGACACTGGGCGCCGACGGCGTTCACCTGCGTGCCGCACAACTGGATGCGCTCGGCGCACGTCCGGCACTGGCGCTGGTCGGCGCGTCATGCCATGACGCAGCCGAACTCGCTCGCGCCGAAGCGCTCGGCTGCGACTTCGCAGTGCTCGGTCCGGTCGCCGAGACCCTGACGCATCCCGGCGCCGCGCCGCTCGGCTGGCCGGCGTTCGCGCAGCGGGTGTCGGCCTCCACGATCCCGGTGTATGCGCTGGGCGGGATGAAGCCGGGCGATCTCGAGACGGCACGCGCCCATGGCGCGCAGGGCGTCGCCTTCCAGCGGGCAGCATGGCTTGCCGCAGGAGCGGTGGCCCGGTCCTAGATCCTGACCAGCGCAGGTCCCTGCAGCAGCCCTGCGGCATCCGGCGCCGAGACGGTGCCATTGCCCAGGTCGATCACCGACGCGGCACGGGCCGTGCCGGCCAGTGCGGACGGCAGCCGGCTTGCGACCGTCGCCAGCGGCAGCGATGGCGACGTGGGCAGCAGCAGCAGCCAGCCGGTGCCGTTGGCCTGCAGGCACAGCCAGCGTCCGGTGTCGTCCTCGCAGGTCGCGGCGGCACCGGCCTCGCGCAGGCAGGCCGCTTCGCTGGCGAATGCAGCGTGCAGGTGGCGCATCACGCGCCCGGCCAGGCGCGGGTCGAACCGGCGGTCGACGAAGCCACCATGCGGGAAGTAGCCGCGGTCGACATCGACGAAGGTGTCGAAGAAGAGCTCGGTGCCGGCGCCGGCCAGCGCACAGAACATCGCCTCGGCGACGCGATTGCCGTTGGCCTGTTCATCGAACAGCGGCGTCGCCGGATCGTCGCCGGCCAGGCGTACGTGCGGCACGATCACCGCATCGAGCGAAGCGGCCAGCCGTCGCGCCTGGGCGATGCCGTCGGCCGGCGGCTGGCCGCGCGGGATGCGCATCACGAAGCCGTCTGCGGCCGCGCGGGCACCCGGAGCGGCCAGCAATGCCTGCATCTGCTCGATCTCGGCGGCGACGAAGCCGTGGTTGATGAAGTGGTTGAACGTGCTGCCGTCGTACTTGGCATCTTCATGCAGGCGCAGCTTGGACAGCAGCACGCGCAGCCCGAGGTCGGTGCGCAGGCGCGCCAGCCGTGGCAGTGCGGCCTGGGCATCGCGCCAGGGCAGCACCACCTCGAGCGTTTCCACCAGTGCGCGATGTTCATGCAGTGCCGCGGTCGCCGCACCGCCCGGGACGCCGAACACGTACGCGGTGAACCGGTGGCCGAGCCGGCACAGCAGCGACATGCGGGTGCGCACCTGCGCGTCGAGCAGGTCCTGCAGCGGTACGCGCAGCCGGCGCACGCCGGCCTCCCACAGGGCGACCAGTGGATAGTCGTTGCGGGTGCGCTTGCGTTCGAACTCCTGCACGCCGCCGGTGGCGGCGATGTCCATCCATTCGACCCAGGGATGGCGCAGGTCGACGCCTGCGGGCGCATGGGCGTTGGTGCGGCTGTGCACCGGGGGCAGTGTGCGCCCGGCCGGCGCGGCGGTGTCCAGCCGGCCGTCGGTGCGCATGAAGTGCGCGACATGGCCGTTCGCATGCACGTCCACCAGGTACCAGCCCAGCTTCGGCGATTCGTCGCGCCCGTGTTCCGGCCCGCCCGGCGGCAGCTTGAACAGTTCGGTGTAGTCCTGGCGCACGAAGGCAGTCGAGGGCAGGATGTAGCACTCGGTGCCCTCGAAGATGTCGTACCACTGGTGGTGCACATGGCCGGCGAACAGGGCCTCGGGCCGGTAGCGCTGGAGCAGGTCGAGCAGCCAGCTGCGGCCGGGCTCGTCGATGTTGTCGTAGGTGCTCGCCTCGTGCCGGTCGCAGACGTAGGGCGGGTAGTGGGTGAAGAAGAACGTGCGCCTGCCTCGGTTGAGTGCGAAATCCTCCTCCAGCCAGGCCCGCTGCTCGGCCTCGGCGGGCAGGCCGGAGTTGATCACCTGCGCATCGATCACGATGAAGTGGCAGCCGGCTGCATCGAACGAATGGAAGTCGGGGCCGAACAGCCGCCGGTAGTTGTCGACCGCTGCCTGGGTCACCGTGCCGGCGGGCATCCAGTCCACCGCCTTGTCGCCGACATCGTGGTTGCCCGCGGTGAGGTACAACGGCGCGCGCAGGGTCGATGCGATCTCGCGGAACCTTTCGCAGGCCGGCTCGAAGCTGGGCAGTTCCGGCACCGGGTGCACCAGGTCGCCGACGTGCACGACCAGCAGCGGGTCGTGGCGGTCGATGTCGGCGATCGCCGAACTGCCGCGCGCATTGGCGAGCGCGTTGGTGGCGAACGGCGACGAGCTCCGGCCGTCCTCAGGATTGACATGGGTGTCGGCGATCACCGCGAACCGGAACAGCAGCGGGCCGAAGCCTTCGCCCGTGAGTGCATGCATGTCGGCGCTCCTGCGCTTGCCTGAGATCAGCACATTACAGCCTGTGTGCGCGGGCGTGGCAACCCGTCCGCGTCCGGCACCCCGTCGGGCGCGCGCACCGGTGGCGCAATCGGATGCACAATCCCCGGCCAGGCGAAACACCCACCCGTCGACCCGGAGCCGATCCTGAAACCTGCTGCCCCATACGCTCCTCTGCTCGCGGAACCCGACTGCGCGCTGCTGTCGTCGTTCGACGTCGATGGCGTGCCCCACCGGCGGATCGACCTTGCCCGCCTGCTGCCTGCATCGATGCTCGATCGCCTGCCGCGCACGCTGCGCATCCTGTTCGAGAACGCAGCGCTGCATGCGCCGGCCCGGCTGGCTGCGATCGTCGATGTCGGCGACGTGGGCGACGCGATCGACCGCAGCCGCGAACTCGACTTCTTTCCGTCGCGCGTGCTGATGCACGACACCACCTGCCTGCCGGCGCTGGCCGATTTCGCGGCAATGCGCGACGCGGTCGCCGCGCTCGAGGGCGATCCGGCACGGGTGAACCCGGTGATCCCGGTCGACCTGGTGATCGATCATTCAGTGACCGTCGAGCACTACGGCAGCCCGGATGCTTCACGGCTGAACCTCGAGGTCGACTTCAGGCGCAATGCTGAACGCTATCGCTTCGTGAAATGGGCGCAGCAGAGCCTGCACAATTTCCGCGTGATGCCACCGGGCAGCGGCATCCTGCACCAGATCAACCTCGAGCACCTCGCAGAGGTGGTGAAGGTGTCCGCCGCGCCGGACGGTGGCGCGCCGCTGGCCTGGCCCGACACCCTGGTCGGCACCGACAGCCATACGCCGATGGTCAATGCGCTCGGCGTGCTGGCCTGGGGCGTCGGTGGTGTCGAGGGACAGGCCGCGATGCTCGGCGAGCCGCTGGCGATGCAGGTGCCGAAGGTCGTCGGCGTGCGGCTCGAGGGTCGGCTGCCGGCGGGGGTCACTGCCACCGACCTTGCGCTGCATGTCACCGCGCTGCTGCGCGCGCACGGCGTGCTCGGCTGTTTCGTCGAGTTCTGCGGGCCCGGCGTCGAGGCGCTGTCGGTCGCCGACCGGGCGACCGTGGCGAACATGGCACCGGAATACGGCGCGACCTGCTCGTTCTTTCCGATCGATCGCGCAACGCTCGATTACCTGCGCAAGACCGGACGCAGCGAAGCGCGGGTTGCGCTGGTCGCGGCCCATGCCCGCGCCCAGGGCACCTGGATGGACGCCGGCGATGCGGACCCGCGCTTCGACGAGACGATCCTGCTGGACCTGGCGGCACTCGAGCCGATCCTCGCCGGGCCGCGCTATCCGCACGAGCGCAAGCCCCTGGCAGCGGTGCGTGCCGATTTCCTGCAGGCGCTGCCGACGCTCGCGCCCGCGCCGCGCAATGCGTCCAGCCCGCCCTTGCCCGAGGCCGGCCGGCCTCGCACCTTCACCACGGCCGGTGGCGCATCCGTGCTGCGCGACGGCGCGGTGGTCCTCGCCGCGATCACCAGCTGCACCAACACGTCCAACCCGGCATTGCTGGTGGGGGCAGGCCTGCTCGCACGCAACGCGCGCCGGCGCGGGCTCGGGCGCAAGCCCTGGGTCAAGACGTCGCTGTCACCGGGGTCGCGCGTGGTGGCGGGGTACCTGAGTGCGTCGGGGTTGCAGGACGATCTGGACGCCCTGGGCTTCAACGTCGCCGGTCTTGGCTGCATGACCTGCATCGGCAACTCGGGACAACTCGAACCCGAGGTGGTCGAGGCGGTCGAACGGCAGGGGTTGTGCGCGATCGGCGTGCTCTCGGGCAACCGCAACTTCGACGGGCGGGTCAATGCGCACCTGGCGGGCGCCTACCTCGCATCCCCGCCACTCGTGGTCGCCTATGCGATCGCAGGCAGCGTCGACATCGACCTCGCGCACGATCCGCTCGGCGAGGATGCCGAGGGTCGGCCGGTGCGCCTGGCCGACCTCTGGCCATCCGATGAAGAGATCCGCAGCGTGGTCGACCGCCACCTGGCGCCCGACATGTTCGCTGCCGCCTACCGTGGCATCACCGACGGTCCTGCCGCCTGGCAGGCGATCGATGCGCCGGGCAGCACCTGCTTCGCCTGGGAGCCCGCCTCGGACTACATCCGCCGGCCGCCCTATTTCGAAGGGCTCAAGGCCGATGCGCCCGGGTTGCGGCCGGTGCGCGATGCGCGGCTGCTGTTCAAGCTCGGCGACGACATCACCACCGACCATATCTCGCCTGCGGGCACCATACCGGCGGCGAGTGTCGCCGGCCGCTACCTGCTGGCCCGCGGCACGGTGGAGCGCGACCTCAACCAGTATTCGACCCGGCGCAGCAACCACGAAGTGCTGTTGCGCGGCGCGTTCAGCAATCGCCGGCTGCGCAACGAGGTGCTGCCAGCCGAGACGACGCCGGCCGGTGGCCATGCGTTCGATCTCACCGGTGCGCGTGTGCTGCCCGTGTACGAAGCGTCGGCGGCGTTCCGGGAGGCCGGCGTACCGCTGGTTGTCCTCGCCGGGCGCAACTACGGTGCCGGTTCGAGCCGCGACTGGGCGGCCAAGGCGCCGGCGCTGCTCGGCGTGCGCATCGTGGTAGCGGAGAGTTTCGAGCGCATCCATCGCAGCAACCTGCTGGCGCTGGGGGTGCTGCCCCTGCTCTACGACGCCGGCCTTTCACGCCACGACCTCTGCCGCGACGGCCGCGAGACGTTCAGCTTCGAAGGCATCGAGTCGCTCGCCGTCGGCCGCAACCGGGTCGAGGTCGAAGTCACCCGCCCGGGTGGCAGCCGATCGACGCATGTCCTGTGGTGCGTGCTCGAATCGTCGCGCGAACTCGGCTGGCTGCAGCACGGCGGCGTGCTGCCACGCATGGTGCGGCGTTTCGCGTCGCTGCGGTAGCATCGGGCCACTACAAGAGCCGTGATGCCGGAGGATGGATGATGGATGCGAAAGTGCTTTCCGGCCGCCGTGCCGGTGTCGTTGCCGCCCTTGCCGCCAGCCTGCTGGCCTTGCTGCCACCGCCGGCAGTCGCGCAGCCTGCGCCGAAGAAGGCGGCGGGCCCGACCGAACGCTTTCCCGATCGGCCGATCCGCATGCTCGTCGGCTTCACGCCCGGTGGGGGCGCGGATACCGCCGCACGACCCGTCGCCCAGCGGCTGGCCGAGGCGATCGGCCAGCAGGTGGTCGTCGACAACCGGCCTGGCAGCAGCGGTAACGTGGCAGCCGACATCGTCGCGCGCGCCAACCCCGACGGCTACACGCTGCTGTTCGGCACGATCGCCAATTTCGCGATCAACCCGATGATCTTCGAGCGGCTCACCTACGACCCGGTACGCGATTTCGCACCGATCACGCTGGCGGCTTCGCCGGTGAACGTGCTGATCGTGCATCCGTCGGTGCAGGCGAACACCATGAAGGAACTGATCGCCCTGGTTCGCGCCAGGCCGAACGCCTTCAACTACGGCACCTCGGGCATCGGTGGTGCCGGCCATCTCGCGGGCGAACTGCTCGCGCTGCTCGGCGGCATGACGCTCACCCACGTGCCCTACAAGGGCGGCTCGGCGGCGGTCGCCGACCTGATCGGCGGCAACATCCCGATCGTGATCACTGTCGTGCCGGGCGCAGTGCCGCAGGTGAAGGCGGGCCGCGCGCGGCTGCTGGCGGTCACCACCGCGAAGCGCTCGACGCTGCTGCCCGAGGTGCCGACCATCGCCGAGTCCGGCCTGCCCGGCTTCGAGGCGAACAACTGGTACGGCATCGTCGCGCCATCGAAGACGCCGCGACCGGTGATCGACCGCCTGAACACGGAACTGGTGAAGGTGCTGAATTCGCCGGGGCTGCGCGAGACCTATTCGAACCAGGGCATCGAAGCCATACCCAGCACCCCGGCGGAGTTCGCCGCCTACATCCGTTCCGAGATCGCGAAGTGGTCGAAGGTCGTCAAGGCCGCGGGCATCAAGGCCGACTGACCTCCAGGAAACGCTCGTACTCCGCCAGGAAGGGCACGCCAGCCTCGAAATGCGGCAGCGCGCCGGCCTGGAACACGGTGAACGACCAGTTCGGCCGATCGCGCACCGTGTCGATGCCGCGGTAGTCGACGAAGTCGCCGCGCACCCCGTGCGACATCCAGACCGGCATTTCCAGTTTTTCGTACAAGGCATTGACGTCGGCGCTGAACAGGCAGGCCGTCAGGAAGCTGATCGGTGCATGCCAGGCGCCGGGTTGCCGGGTACTGATCACGTCGTAGGCCCACATGCCTTCGTCGATGTCCTTGCCGCCCCAGGTGCGCTGGAGGAAATAGCGGATCACGCCGGGCCGGGTCAGCCAGCGGAATACCGGGGCGCCGATGCCCGGCCGGCTGAAGAAACGGTACAGGGCATCGACCTTGCGCGTGCCTCCGGGCGGCGTGTACCTGCGCCTGGTTCCGCTGAAACCGGTCGGGCTGACCAGCGCCAGGCTGCGGAACGCCGCCGGGTCTTCGGTCGCCGCGCGCGCGAGGAACTCCGATGCCAGCGACAGTGCCAGCGCATCGATCGGCACCGCACCCTGCTCGCGGCGGATCAGCGCCAGTACCGCGTGCAGCGCATCGGTCATCATCCGCGGCGTGTATTCGCCCGGCCTGCGTTCGGAGAAGCCGTAGCCCGGAAGGTCCGGCGTGTAGACGGTGCGTGTCGCCGCGAAGAACTCGTGCAGTGGCCGGACTTCATAGGCGGACGCCGCGGCGTTGACGCTGTGTACCAGCAGCATCGGTGGACGGACCGGCACCCCGGGCATCGGCGGCGGGCCGGCGCGAAAGCAACTCACCTGCCCCGAGGGCGTATCGAGGAGCAGGCGTTCCCCGCTTACCGCAGGCGGCAGGACCGGAGCCCCCGAAGTGGCGAGGGTCGCCGTGACGGCGGCAGCCTGCTGGGGATCATTCACTCGATTCGTCCATGGGACTGGAAACCTCGGGCACCCGGTAGTCCTCGCTCGCCCATGCGCCGAGGTCGATCAGCCGGCAGCGCTCCGAGCAGAACGGACGGAAGCGGTTGGCCGGGTTCCATTCCACGACCGTCCCGCATTTCGGGCATGCAACCTTGCGGATCCGGGTCGATTCGGTACGGGGGGGCTCGGCTGCCATGGCGTTTGTGATCCGACGGTGCTTCGGTGGCGGAAACTGCGGAAACAACCGGTCGTTGAGGAGCGCACCGAGTGTACCCGCAGCCGGTGAATCCGATGGATTCGTCAGGATTGAAGGGGAACCACGCCAGCGTGCAGACTTTAGCGATGCAAATATCCTCACCGGGTAAAGAACAGGAGTTTGCGGACGCTAATCAGTGAGTTATGCTCAATGGCGACTACGTATCTGGGGCGGGCACAGGGAATCCGGATCGATCCGGTGCGGGCGTGATCGCCTGCCCGATCGAACGGGCGGCTGCCGACGCGAATCGCATGCAGGGGCGAACGATGCAGGGGCATGCGCAGGGACTGGGACTCGGACAGGGGCAGGGGCAGGGACGGGCACGCGGACAGGGCATCCGGCTTGGGCTCGGCACCAAGTTCACCCTGACGGTGCTGCTCATCCTCGCCTGCACGATGGCGGCCACCACCTTCTATTCGCTGCAGACCTCGACGCGCTTCCACGAGAAGCAGCTGGTCGAGCGCGGTCGCGCACTCGGGCGTCTGATTTCGCTGGTGAGCCCGGAAGCCATCCTCGGTTTCGACTTCCTGCTGCTCAATGAATACACGCGGCAGGTCTCGGCGCAGCCGGACGTGGTCTACGGCGTCATCCTGAGCCCGAAGGGTGCTCCGTTGAGCGCATATGTCGACGACTCCGACCCCCTGGTCCGCGCGCGCATCCAGGCAACCGGTTCGACCGACATCACCCGCCTGCTGCAGAACCTCGACGGCGTGACCGAACTGATCCGGCTCGAGTTCCCCATCGTGCACAACGACGTGCAGCTCGGCCGTTTCCAGGTCGGCCTGAGCAAGCAGTCGCTGCACTCCGAGTCGCGCCGGCAGCTCA
>JBIITW010000047.1:0-24818 GCA_044340265.1 Burkholderiales bacterium
GGCTCGCCCGAGGCCGATGGCGACCGCTACATCGAGATCTGGAACCTGGTGTTCATGCAGTTCAACCGCGATGAAGCGGGCAACATGAACCCGCTGCCCAAGCCGTCGGTCGATACCGGCATGGGCCTCGAGCGCATCGCGGCCGTGCTGCAGCATGTACACAGCAACTACGAGATCGACCTGTTCCAGGCGCTGATCGGCGCTGCCGCCCGCGAGACCGGCACGAAGGACCTCACCGACAATTCGCTGAAGGTCATCGCCGACCATATCCGCGCCTGCTCGTTCCTGATCGTCGATGGCGTGATACCGGGCAGCGAAGGCCGCGGCTACGTGCTGCGCCGTATCATCCGACGGGCGCTGCGCCACGGCCACAAGCTGGGCCAGCAGAAGCCGTTCTTCCACCGGCTGGTCGGCACCCTGGTCGAGCAGATGGGCGAGGCCTATCCGGAACTGGCGCAGGAGGCCGGCCGGGTCGAGCAGGTGCTGAAGGCGGAGGAGGAGCGCTTCGGCGAGACGCTCGAGAACGGCATGCGCATCCTCGAAGGCGCACTGACGCGCGAGGACAATGTGCTCGACGGCGAGATGGTGTTCACGCTGTACGACACCTTCGGATTCCCGGTCGACCTGACCGCCGACATCGCGCGCGAACGCGGCAAGACGGTCGACATCGCCGGCTTCGAGCAGGCGATGAGTCGGCAGCGCGAGCAGGCGCGGGCGGCAGGCAAGTTCAAGTCGGCCGCCGCGGTCGAGTATTCCGGCGACAAGACCCGCTTCAGCGGGTACGAATTGCTCGAAGCCGACGGCAGGGTGGTGGCGCTCTATGTCGGCGGTGCAGCGGTCGACCGGGTGGCCGCGGGTGACACCGCGATCATCGTGCTCGACGAGACGCCGTTCTATGCCGAATCCGGCGGCCAGGTCGGCGATGTCGGCGAACTCGTGGGTGCCTCCGGCACGTTCACGGTCGATGACACCACGAAGATCCAGCCCGATGTGTTCGGCCATCATGGCAAGGTCGCCACCGGATCGATCGCGGTCGGCGAGACGCTGGGCGCACGCGTCAACGTGACCGCGCGTGCGCGCGCGGCGGGCAACCATTCGGCGACCCACCTGATGCATGCAGCATTGCGCAAGGTGCTCGGCACGCATGTGCAGCAGAAGGGTTCGCTGGTCGATGCAGACCGCACCCGCTTCGACTTCTCCCACGACAAGCCGATGACCGCCGACGAGATCGCAACGGTCGAGGCGCTGGTCAACGCCGAGATCCGCCGCAACACGCAGGTCGGCGCGCGCGTGATGAAGTACGACGATGCGATCAAGGCCGGGGCCATGGCCCTGTTCGGCGAGAAGTACGGCGACGAGGTACGCGTGCTGTCGATGGGTGGCGACAAGTCGGCCGCGTTCTCGACGGAGCTTTGCGGCGGCACCCATGTGACGCGCACCGGCGACATCGGCTTCTTCAAGGTGCTGATGGAAGGCGGCGTCGCCGCCGGCATCCGCCGCGTCGAGGCTGTCACCGGCGAGGGCGCGCTCGCCCATGTGCAGCGTATCGACCGTTCGCTGTCCGATGTCGCGTCGGTGCTGAGGACCAGCCCGGCCGAACTGCAGTCACGCGTCGGGCAGGTGCTCGAGCAGGTGCGCACGCTCGAGAAGGAACTCGGCCGGCTGAAGTCGAAGATGGCATCGTCCCAGGGCGACGACCTGTTCACCCGCGCGGTCGACGTCAAGGGCATCAAGGTGCTGGCGGCGTCGCTCGACACTGGCGATGCGAAGGCACTGCGCGAGACGATGGACAAGCTGAAGGACAAGCTGAAGTCGGCGGCCATCGTGCTCGGCGGCGCGTCCGACGGCAAGGTCACGCTGATCGCCGGCGTGACGCCGGACCTGGTCGGCAAGGTGAAGGCCGGCGAGCTGGTCAACTTCGTCGCCCAGCAGGTCGGCGGCAAGGGCGGTGGGCGTGCAGACATGGCACAGGCCGGCGGCACCGAGCCGGCGAAGCTGCCGCAGGCGCTGGCCGCAGTGGAAGCCTGGGTGTCGGAGCGGCTGTAGGGATGACGCGGACCGCGGCAGGGCGGGGGGCGCTGGCATCGCCAGCGCTGCGCGCGGCATTGGCCGCGCTGGTGGTGGTGTCGGTCGCGCCGGTGTCGGCCCAGCCGGTGCCGGCCTCGAAGGCTGCGCGCGAGCGGCCGGTGCCGGCGGTGGCGCTGGACCGCGCGAGCGAAGCGGGCGGCTGGTGGATGATCGCGCAGACCGCCTGCGATGTCGCCCGTGGCACTGCGATCCTCGACCGCATGAATGCGGTGCTCGGCCGGATCCGGCCGCCGTCGGCTGGCCTGGCGGTGTCGGAGCGGGTGCAGGACCCGTTCCTGCCCGAGGCGGCTCGGCTGAAGATGGAAAGCCTGATGCGGCGGGTAAGTGAGCTGCAGGGCATCGCCGGGGACATCCGGGGCGTCGAGGGCGACCTGGTGCTGGCCGTGAAGGAGATGCGGCCGCCACCGGCACGCCTCGATCGTCCGGAATGGAAGCTCGCCGAGCCGGTGACGACCGAGGCAGACCTCGTGCGCCTGCGCGAGACGACCGACCAGGCGCTGTCGAAGGCCTGTGGTGAAAGCGTCGCGCAACTCGAGGTGCGCTTCGTGAACGAGAAGACCGGGATCCTGTCTCTGCTGCGTTGAGCGATTGCCGTGGCGTCAGGCCCGCTGCGTCAGGCCCGCTAAGTCAGGCCCGCTGCGTCAGGCCCGCTAAGTCAGGCCCGCTAAGTCAGGCCCGCTGCGTCAGGCCCGCTTCGACGGGCGGCGCACCGTACGCGCCCGGGGCGCCCGGCTGCCGGTGGCAGCGGCGGGGCCGATCGTCCAGGCGCGCAGCATCATGTCGGCACAGTGCTCGACATGCCGGTCGAGTTCGTCCTGGGACATCGGCGGCAGCCCCATCATCGTGATCAGCCAGGGATGCCCCTTCAGCAGGTCGAGGTAGTCGCACGATGCCTGCCTCGGGTCGCCGAAGGACAGGCTGTCGCCCGGATCCAGGCCGGCGATGACCCCGGCGACCTGCTCGATCGTCGGCACGATCGCCGACCGGTAGAAGAGATCGGACAGTTCGGGCGAGCGTTCCTGCACGATCAGCCTGAACATCGCCACGCCTTCGGTGCTCAGGATCAGGCCGAGGAAGGCATGCCCGACCGAGACCAGCGCGCGCCGTGGCGGCATGCGGCCGTTCGTTGCGAGGTCCAGCGAGGACAGCATCTCGGCGCACTTCGCCGTGACGGCGGCGACGAAGATGTCCTGCTTCGAGCCGAACTGGTTGTAGACGGTGAGCTTGGAGACACCCGCCTGTTCCGCGATCGCCTCCATGCTGGTGGCCGCATAGCCCTGGCTGATGAACAGGGTCTGCGCTGCCAGGACGATCGATGCATGCTTCGAGGCGTCGCGTGGACGGCCGCGACCGCGTGAGGCCTCCGGGCCGTCTGTTGGCGGACTGGGGTGGACGATCTTTGCGAGGGATCCGGCCGGTTCACGGGAAAGCTGCTTGCGCATCTTATTAGTATACTGTACGGTATAGTTAAATAAATCAGGTGCCGGACGGGATCGATGATCGAGATTGCACTGCGCATGCTGTCCGGCGACCGGACCAAGTACCTCGGGCTGGTCAGCGGCATCGCCTTCGCGACCCTGCTGATCGCGCAGCAGGCATCGATCTTCGTGTCGCTGATGATGCGCACCGCCAACCAGGTGCTGGACGTGCGCGAGGCGGACCTGTGGGTGATGGATCCCCGCGTGCGCTATGTGGATGAAGTCGAGCCACTGCGCGACGTCGACCTTGCGCGCATCCGCGGCGTGGACGGTGTCGAATGGGCCGTGCCATTCTACAAGGGCACGGCCATCCTGCGCACCCGCGAGGGCCTCATCAACCAGGTGAGCCTGGTCGGCGTGGACGACGCGACGCTGGCCGGTGCGCCGCGAAAATGGGTGAAGGGCGATCTCTCCGCCCTGCGCCGGCCGAACGGGATCGTGCTCGACCTGCAGGGCGCACAGTTCATCTGGCCGGGCGAGGACGTGCCATTGGGCCGCACCGCGGAGATAAATGACGTGCGGGTCGAACTGACCGGGATCGCCGACGTCGCACCTCCGTTCATCACCTTTCCCATCGCCTACATGCGCTACTCCGATGCCGTGCGGCTGCTGCCGCCGCAGCGCAACGTGCTGTCGTACGTGATCGTGAAGGCGTCACCGGGCGTGGATGCGGCAGGGCTCGCCTCGCGCATCGCCAGTCAGACCGGCCTGCAGGCGCTGACCTGGGACGCTTTCGCCTGGCGCAGCGTCGAGTATGTGCTGACCCGTACCGGCATCCCGGTCAACTTCGGTATCACGGTGGTGCTCGGCATCCTGGTCGGCGCCGCGGTGACGGCGCAGACCTTCTACCTGTTCGTGTTCGAGAACCTGCGCCAGTTCGGCGCGCTGAAGGCGATCGGCACCACCAACGGCCAGATCCTGGCGATGGTGCTGGCGCAGGCGGCAGTGGTCGGTGCGCTCGGATACGCGATCGGCATCGGCCTGTGTGCACTGTTCTTCGAGGTGACCGGGGGTGCCGCCGCGCTGGAAGGGTTCCGGATGGTGCCGCAGGTGGTGGCCGCGACCGGCGGCGTGGTTGCGCTGATCCTGGTGCTGTCCTGCCTGTTCAGCATACGCCGCGTGTTCGTGGTCGATCCCGCGATCGTGTTCCGAGGCTGAGCGATGATCGCCGCGTGCGCAAGGAACGTGGTGGTGGAATTCTCAGGCGGCAGCGGTCCGGTCCGCGTGCTGCATGGCGCCAGCCTGGAGGTCCCGGCCGGTGGTCTGACCCTGCTGGTCGGGCCATCGGGCTGCGGCAAGACGACGCTGCTGTCGGTGCTCTCGGGGACGCTGGCTGCCACCTCGGGCGAGGTCGAGGTGATGGGCGAGCGCCTGTCCGCGCTCGATGATGCGGCACGGGTGCGGCTGCGGCGTCGGCGCATCGGCTTCATCTTCCAACAGTACAACCTGCTGCCCAGCCTGACCGTGGCGGAGAACGCGGCGGTGCCGCTGGTGACCGCAGGCATGCGCCTGGCCGAGGCGAGCCGGCGCGCAGTGCCGGTGCTCGAGCGGCTCGGGCTGGCCGACCACCTCGACAAGCTGCCCCGGCAATTGTCCGGCGGGCAGCAGCAGCGGGTGGCGATCGCCCGCGCGCTGATCCATGAACCTGCGCTGGTGGTCTGCGATGAACCCACCGCGGCACTCGATGCGAAGAGTGGCCACACGGTGATGGAACTGCTGCGTGCGGTGGCGGCTGCGCCCGATCGCGCGGTGCTGATCGTCACCCATGACAGCCGCATCCACGGATTTGCCGACCGTATCGTCGAGATGGAGGACGGGCGGGTACTCGGCGAACGGCCACCGCCGCCAGCCGGACACGAAGGAGCGATCCATGATTGAAGAGACACGGGGCCGGCGCCTGCAGCGCCGATCGAGAGCCGCCGTGCTGCCGTTGCTGGCAGCGGGCATGTTCGTGTTCGCGATGGTGTCGATGGTCGAGCCCGCGCGCACGCGCGCCGAGCCACCGGTACCGCCGCCGGTTACCGGCCATGCATCCACGGTCGCCGGTATCGGCATCGTCGAGCCGGAATCGGAGCCGGTGGCGATCGCCACCGAACTGGCCGGCATCGTTCGCGCCGTCGAGGTCGAACCGGGGCAGGCTGTCCGGGCCGGTGCAGTGCTGTTCCGCCTGGACGATCGCGCCCTGTCGGGTGCGCTCGAGGTGGCACTGGCCGCTGAACGCGCGGCGCAGGCGGAGCAGTCTGCTGCCGAGGCTGCCGTGCCGGTTGCGCGCGCCGCACTGGAAGATGCCGTGGCGCGGCTTGCGCTGTACGGTGCGGTGGACGACGCGCGCGCGGTCTCGGCAGACGAGGTCGACCGGCAGCGCTTCGCGGTGGCGCGCGCACGGGCCGGACTCGCGCAGGCCGACGCACAGGCTGCGGCGGCGCAGGCGCGCGTCGGTGCCGCTACGGCACAGGTGCGAGCGATCCGCATCGACCTCGAGCGGTTGCAGGTGCGTTCGCCGATCGACGGTCGTGTCTGGCGGCGCAACGTACGGGTCGGGGAATTCGCACCGGCAGGCGCGCTGGCGGAGCCGCTGATGGTGCTCGGCTCGGACCGTTCACTCCAGGTGCGGGTGGAAGTGGATGAAGAGGACGCCGCGCGCCTGCAGGCTGGCGCGCGTGCGGAGGGCCTGTTTCGCGGCGAACCGGGACGCCGCATCGCGCTGCAGTTCTCGCGCATCGAACCGCAGGTGCGGCCGAAGCGCACGCTCTCGGGGGCGGCGCAGCGCGTCGACAGCCGGGTGGTGGAAGTGCTGTACCGGTTCGACGCAGGCGAAGCTCCGTCGCTGATCGGCCAGCGCATGGACGTGTTCATCGACGCATCCAGGGGCAGCGGCCGATGAGCACGCCACGCAAGGCGCGACTCGCCGGCATTGCCGGCTCGGCATCGGCGCGGATGCTGGTGGCGGTGGTGGCGGTGGTGTTGGGCGCAGGCGGATGCGCGACGCAGCCGGGGGCAGGGCCGCAGGGGTTGCCCGAGTTGCCGGCCGCATGGACGATGGCGCAGGCCGCACCCGCAGGCAGCAGTGCGCCGCGGATGCACGTGGCGGATGCGACCAGCCCCTGGTGGCACGCGGTGGATGACCCGTTGCTGCATCGCCTGCTGGCGCAGGCGGGCGAGGTCTCGTCGGTGCGCATCGCCCGCGAGCGGCTCGACGAGGCAGCCGCGGCGCTGCGTGTGGCGCGTGCTGCGCTGGCGCCGCTGGTCACCGGTGCCGGCGACGGACGCTTCACGGCACCGGGCGATGACGCCGTTCGTCAGTCGACCCGCGGCGCTGCGATCGCGATCGACCATGATTTCGACCTGTCTGGCGCCCGTGATGCGCGCAGCCGCTCAGCGCGCGCCCTGGCCGAAGCACGTGCCGATGGGGTGGACGCTGCGCGCATCGCTGCGCGCGAGATGACCGTGCGCCTGTATGCGGCCTACGCGTCCGCTGTCGAGCAGCGGCAGGTCGCCCTGGTGTCGGTGCAGGCATTCGAGGATGCGCTGTCCATGGCCGCCGCGCGTGCCCGGGCCGGGCTCGGCACCCAGGTCGACGTGGTGCAGGCGCGCGCGGCGCTGACGGCTGCCCGTGCGTCGCTGCCGCAGCTCGAGGCCGCGCGCACGCGGGCGCGCCTCGGGCTTGAGGCGCTGCTCGGCCTGCTGCCTGGTGCGCTGGCCGCGCCGCTGGGCGGCATCGAAGCGGTGCCGGCGATCGATCTCTCGCTGCCGTTGCGTGCGCCCTTGGAGGTCGTGGCGCTTCGCCCCGACCTGCGCGTCGCCGAGCGTGAACTGGCGGCTGCGGCCTCGGCCACGAGTGCCGCCGTGCGTGACCGCTGGCCGCGGCTCACCCTGTCCGCGCTGCTCGGCGTGCAGTCGGTGCGGGTGCCGGGTCCGATCGCGGCCGATGGCGTGGTCTCGTCGCTGGTCGCGGGCATCGCCGGCCCGCTGTTTGACGCGGGGCGACTGGAAGCAGCCGCCGACGCCGCACGTGCGCGTGAGCGCATCGCCGCGATCGCCTACCGGCAGGCCGCGATCGTGGCGCTCTCGGAAGTGGAGGATGGCATCAGCGGTCTCACCCAGGCCCATGCCGAGGACGGGCTGAAGGTGGCAGCCGTCGAGGCGGCAGCGGCACGGCTGGCGCTGGCGGGTTCCCGCTGGCGCAGCGGACTGTCCCCGTTTCTGGACGTGGTGCTGGCGCAGCAGGCGCTGCAGTCCGCGCGTGCGCAGCACGTACTGTCGCGCGCCCGCATGCTGGAAACGTTCGCGCGACTGTCGACGGCGGTCGGGATCGGCGGCTGAGAACGGGCACGCGCGCGCGCGTCAGCCCGCCGCCCGCGGTCACTTCACCCGGATGTTCGCTTCCTTCACCAGCGCACCGAACCGTTCGCGCGCCTTCTGCTGGCTCGCGGCGAATTCCTCCGGCGTGGCGGGCGTCGCCGGTTCCGCCGCCATGCTGGCCAGCGTCGCGCGCGCCTCGGGCGTCTGCATGATCCGGTTGATCTCTCGGTTGAGCCGGAGCACCACGTCGCGCGGGGTCGCGGCTGGCGCATAGACGCCCGACAGCCAGGCGATGGTCATGTTGGTGCCGGCCTCGATCATGGTCGGCGCATTGGGGAACAGCGGCGAGCGCGTCGCGGTGGGTACGGCGAGCAGGCGCACCTTGTCGGCCTTGATGTGCTCGATGGCGGCGCCCAGGTCGAAGGTGAAGTCGACCTGTCCGCCGAGCAGGTCGATCATCACCTGCTGCGAACCCTTGTAGGCGACATGGACCACGTTGATCTTCGCTTCGCGGGCGAGCATCTCGGTGGCCACATGCTGCAGCGTGCCGTTGCCGGCCGAGCCGTAGTTCAGCTTGCCCGGGTTCGCCCGCGCGTAGGCGATGAATTCGGGCAGCGTCTTCGCCGGCAGACCGGCGCGGGTGACCAGGAAGATCGCGGCACGCCCGGTCGGTGCGATCGCAACCAGGTCCTTCGCCGGATCGGATGGCATGTCATACAGGAACGGGTTGATCAGGATGGTGCCGTCCGACGAGTGCAGCAGCGTGTAGCCGTCGGGCGCCGCGCGCGCGACCACGTCCAGGCCGATGTTGCCGCCGGCACCGACCCGGTTCTCGACCACCACCTGCTGGCCGAGCGCTTCGCCCAGCCGCGGCGCCATCGAGCGCGCGATGACATCGGTGCTGCCGCCCGCGCCGAAATTGACGATCATCCGGATCGGCTTCGCCGGCCATGCCTGGGCCTGGACCGCGCCTGCCGCGAAGGTGCCTGCGATGAACGCACCGGCGAGGGCCAAGCCAGAGGCGAGGCGAGCGGGGTGCAGGCCAGTGGAGCGGACGAGCAGTCGATCGGACATTCCGGCATCCCTTCGTGTCAGTTGGATTCCAGCATAGCAGCGCGCGCAGCCGGCTGTCGATGCCGGCGGGCCGCGTGCTCGCCGGGCGGCGGCTGCGCCTGCGAGTGTCTGCGTTGACCTGCGGCCCGGTGCGGCTTATGTTCGGTGCCTGCACTGACAGGAAGGCGATCCATGCTCAAGAGCCACGGCAGGTACGACTACTCCCCGATCAGCCGGCGTCCCGACTACAGCTGGCCGGAAGGCAAGCGGCTGGCCGTCCACTTCAGCCTGAATGTCGAACACTTCTCGTTCGGCGAGGGCCTGGGCAATGACTACGGCATACCGCAGCCGCAGCCCAACGTGCGCAGCTATGCCTGGCGCGACTACGGCAACCGGGTCGGTGCCTGGCGGCTGCTCGAGTTCGCCGAGGAATACGGCCTGCCGTTCGCGATGCTGATCAACAGCGCGCTGTACGACTACTGCCCCGAACTGGTCGAGGCGTATGCAGCCCGCGGCGACGAGATCGTCGGCCATGGCCGCACCAATGCCGAGCGGCAGACCGAGATGGCGCTCGACGAAGAGCGCCGCTGCATCGGCGAGGCCACTGCCGCGATCGAGAAGCACTGGGGTCGCAAGCCGCTCGGCTGGCTCGCACCGTACATCGCACAGACGCATGATTCGCTCGACCTGCTGAAGGAGGCCGGCTACCGCTACATGATGGACTGGTCGCTCGACGACCAGCCGGTCTGGTTCCGCACCAAGCACGGCCCGATCCTCTCGGTGCCCTATGCGCACGAGCTGAACGACTCGGTCGAGGTGGTGTCGCGCAGGACCGGGTCCGAGGAACTGTGCAGCAACATGATCGCCCAGTTCGACGAGATGCTGGCCGAGTCGGCGCGTCGTCCGCTGGTGATGCCGATCGTGCTGCACAGCTTCGTGCTTGGCCAGCCGTACCGGCTGCACCACTTCCGGCGCGTGGTCGAACACATCCTGCGCCACCGCGACCGGGTCTGGCTGACCCGACCCGGCGCCATCTGCGAACACATCGAAGGGTTGCCCGCCGGCATCGTGCCCTGAGGGGCGGAAGGAAGAAGCAATGCGCATCGCGATCATGGGCGCCGGCGGCATCGGCGGGTACTACGGGGCGAAGCTCGCCGCGAGCGGCAACGAGGTGGTGTTCATCGCGCGCGGGGCGCATCTCGAGGCGATCCGCGCGAAGGGATTCTCGCTGGTCGGGCCGGCGGGGGACATCCACCTGCCGAAGGCGGTCGCCACCGACGACCCGTCCACGGTGGCCCCGGTCGATGTGGTCCTGTTCTGCGTGAAGCTGTTCGACACCGAGGCGGCCGCGCGCACGATCGCACCACTGCTCGACCGCGGCGGCATCTGCATCAGCCTGCAGAACGGGGTCGACGGTCAGCATCGGATCGGCGCGGTGGCCGGCGGCGACCGCGTGCTCGGCGGCCTCGCGTTCGTGTCGGCGGTGATCGAGACGCCAGGCACGGTGCGCTACAACTCGGCGAATCCCGCACTCGAGTTCGGCGAGGCCGACGGCAGCTTCTCGGAGCGTGCGCTGCGCTTTCGCGATGCCTGCATCGCCGCCGGGTTCGGGGCGACGGTGGTGAAGGACATCCGCGCCGCGCAGTGGAACAAGTTCATCGGCCTGAGCACCAATGCCGCGCTGACCGCGCTCGCGCGTCGGCCCGCCGGCGTGGTCTACCATGATCCCGACCTGCTCGAGATCGCGCGCCAGGGATTTGCCGAGGCCGCGGCGGTGGCACGCGCGGTCGGCATCGAACTGCCCGCTGATATCGTGGATGCGCTGGTGAAGAAGCACCAGGGCTTCCCGGCCGACATGTATGCATCGATGTACCACGACCTGAATCGGGGCAAGCGTCTCGAACTGGAAAGCCTGTCCGGGCTGGTGGTGCGCAAGGGCCGGGAACTCGGCGTGCCGACCCCGGTGCATGCGATGGCTTATGCCTGTCTGAAGCCGTTCCTGAATGGCAGCGCTGGCTGAACCTGCCCGCGGTCGATCGCTGCGGATGGCCTGATGTATCCGGCGGTCTGCCCGAAGTGTGCGGCGCCGCGCGCGCGCGGGCCGGCCGGGCCAGCGGTGTCCTGCGCGCAGTGCGGGCTGGTGTTCTCCAAGTGGATGGACGCGCAGTCGGGACGCAGCGCAAGCGCGGAGGAGGCGGCCGACGGCCGACCCGCTTCCGTCTGGCTCGAGGGCCGGCTCGGCGGTTTCCTGGCCAGGCTGACCGTGCCGCCGCAGTCGATGGGCAGCGGCTCGCGCATCGGCCATGGCCTGTTGCTCGTGGCCCTGTTCCTCTACAGCTGGCCGTTCATCCTCGGTGACGTGCGCACCGCGGATGCCTGGAACGGCTTCCTGCACGGGGTGAACCTGGTGTTCCATGAAGCCGGGCACATGTTCATGATCCCGTTCGGCCGCTTCATGCATGTGCTCGGCGGCACGCTCGGCCAGCTGGCGATGCCGCTGGTCGTGTGCGTCGCCTTCATCGTCAAGCGCGACGATACGGTCGGTGCGTCGGTCGCCCTGTGGTGGTTCGGCCAGAGCCTGACCGACTGTGCGCCGTACATTGCCGATGCGCGCAAGCTGCAGCTCGAACTGCTCGGTGGCGGCACCGGCGCCGAGCGTGACGGCCACGACTGGGAGTACCTGCTCAACACGCTGGGCATCGCGCAGTACGACATCCTGCTCGGCAACCTGGTGAAGCTGGCCGGTGGCGCGGTGATGCTGCTGGCGGTGGCCTGGGGCGGGTGGATGCTGTGGCGCGCGTCCCGCGAGTCACCCGGGGGCTGACTGCGATCCTCAGCCCGGATCCGGCAACCCGTCGAACACGCGGATGATGCCTTCGTTGAACACCGAGCTCAGTCCCTCGAAGTAGGCGTCGTTCTGCTGGTAGCGGCGCCGGAAGTCGACCTTGAGCAGGTCGCGGCGGTAGATCAGCAGGTCGATCGGCATGCCCACGGTGACGTTGCTGCGCAGGGTGGATGCGAACGAGATCAGCGCGCACTTGGCGGCCTTGCCCAGCGGCGTCTCCGCGGTCACCACGCGGTCGAGCATCGGCTTGCCGTACTTGACTTCGCCGATCTGGAAGTAGGGCGTCTCGCGCGTGGCTTCGACGAAGTTGCCCGCGGCATAGATGTTGAACAGCCTTGGCGCCTCGCCGGCGATCTGCCCGCCGAGGATCAGCGACACCGCGAAATCGTAGCCGAAGCTGCGCAGCGCCTCGCTGTCGAGCCGGTGCACCTCGCGCACGGTGTCGCCGATCAGCTGGGCGACGTGGAACAGCGAGGTGGCGGTCCACAGGTTCGGCTGTACCGTCGATTGCAGGCGCTCGTTCAGCAGGTTGATCACCTTCTGGGTGATCGCCAGGTTGCCCGAGACCAGCAGCACGATCACCCGGTCGCCGGGACGTTCCCACACCGACATCTTAGGCACCACGGCGATGTGGTCGGGCCCGGCGTTGGTCCGGGTGTCGGACGCGAACACGATCCCGTCCTCGACATGTATCCCGCAGCAGTAGGTCATGATTGCCTCTGGCTGGCGCCGCCGGCGGCGGTGTCCAGGTTGAGCACGTCCACCGACACCTTCATGCCCATCTTGCCGCCGCCGAAGATGATGCCCTTCAGTGGCGTGACGTCGGAATAGTCGCGGCCCCAGGCGACCGTGATGTGCTGGGTCTCGGGCAGCTGGTTGTTGGTCGGGTCGAAGTCGACCCAGCCGCCCCCGGGCACGAACACCGAGAACCAGGCATGCGAAGCGTCGGCGCCGACCAGTCGCGGCTTGCCCGGAGGGGGCAACGTCTCGATGTAGCCGCTGACATAGCGCGCGGCCAGTCCCTGCGAGCGGATGCACCCGATCGCGAGGTGGGCGAAGTCCTGGCAGACGCCGCGCCGGTGTTCCAGCACCTGCGCGAGCGGCGTCGACAGGGTGGTGAATTCGGGGTCGTAGCGGAAGTCGCGGTGGATGCGCTCCATCAGGTCGTTGACCGACTCGAGCAGGGAGCGTCCGCGCGAGAAACTCGTCGCTGCATACTTCGCGAGCCCGGCCTGGACCTCGACCAGCGGCGAATCGAGCGCGAAATCACGGGCCAGCAGGGCCTCGGCATCGCTCGACTGCATCAGGATGCCGCGGCTGGTCTCCCAGGACTCGCCTTCGAACAGGTCGAGCCGGCCGGACCGGGGCTCGACCGTCACCTCGCTGGTCGCGGTGACCGTCAGCGAGCGATGCGGCTCGTCGATGGAGAAACTGGCGACCCGGTTGCCGAAGTAGTCGAGCCGTTCGCGGTAGTCCGATGGCCGCGGGTCGATGGCCAGTGCGGACGCGGTCGCGACCTGTCGCGGCACCGCGCGGGGCAGCAGGCGAGCCTCGTTGTAGCCGGTGTCGACCGGCTCGGCGTAGTGGTACTCGGTGCGGTGGGTGATGCGGTAGTTCATCGCGCGCGGTCAGCCGATCTCGATCCGGGCCTGGGCGAGCTGCTGGCTCTCGCGCAGGTGGGCGAAGTACTGCTCGGTGATGACTTCGGACATCCGGGTCAGCAGGTGGGTGATGCGTGCCATCGTCTGGTCGAGGTCCTGGCGAAGCACCGAACCCGGGGCGGAACGCACCAGGCGATCGAGGCTGACCAGGCGCAGCTGGGTCACTGCCTCCAGTGCCAGCCGGTCGCGCTCGCACAGTTCGGCGCCGCCGGCCGCGACGCGCGGGTCGGCGGGCAGCCCGGCCATGGACTCCTGCAGGCGAACCAGCTGGTGGATCATCCCGCGCGGGTTGTTGACGTCGAGCAGCATCAGCTCGAGCACGGTGCGCACTTCGAGGTACGACCGGTAGCGCTGCCGGTAGGTGAGGATGCTCTCGCCGGTGGACAGCACCGCATCGAGCAGCAGCGCTTCGACCGCTTCGTCGGAGTGCACGGCGACAGTCGACCGGGTCAGCGATGCGAGCAGCAGCGAGCGCTCGATGCGGCGGCCCATGTCGAGGAAGCGCCAGGCCTGGTCGCGCATCAGCCGGTCGCTGGTCAGCCCGTTGAAGGCGGCAAGCGAGACCACGATCTGGTTCAGGTGCTCGGACAGGTTCTCGATGGTCACGCCACTGCGCGTGCGCAGCGCCGTGAGCTGGGTGTCGAGGGTGTCGAGCACCCGCCATGAATCGGATGACCAGAAGTCGCGGATCGCGTGCGCGGAATGCACCAGTGCCTGCAGCGTCTGCGCGAGGCTGCCGTTGCGGCCGCCATCGCAGGCGACTGCCAGCAGTTCGTCGTCGGGCTGGTGCAGCTCGGCGTCCTCGGCCATGAAGCCGGGATAGGTCGCGGTGAAATGGGTGAGCGATCGGAGCAGCGAATGCAGGCACTGCGCATGTTCCGGATCGTCGTACTGCAGCGCTTCGTCGTACTTCTGAAGGATGGTGCTCAGCAGGCGTGCAGTGCCCTCGGCGCGTTCGGAATAGCGGCCGAGCCAGAACAGGTTGTCGGCTGCACGCGAGGACAGCGGCACGCGGTTGCCGGAGGTCATCTGCTCGCGCGCCGGCTGCAGCCAGAGCGTGACCTGCTGCTCGGGTTCCGATGCGAGGACCCAGGTGTCCTTGCTGCTGCCGCCGTACTGGTTGCTGACCAGCGGGCTGCCCTTGCTGGAGGCCACGCGGGTGAGTCCGCCCGGCATCACCGCGTAATCGGCGTCGCGAGCGACCAGGAAGGTGCGCAGCACGGCCGCGCGCGGCTCGACGCCGTCGTCGGACAGGGTAGGTGTCGCGGAGAAGCGTGCGAGTTCCTGGCCGACATAGTTGCGCGGGTTGGCCGCTATCTGTGCGCGCAGCCTGTCGAGCTCGGCGCGATTCATCGTCGGCCCCATGAGCGCGCGTTCACCGCTGGCGCGCGACAGCGGCTTGACCACCAGCCGGCCCAGGTTCTCCAGCACATGCTGCATCTCGGAGGGGTTTCCGCACCACCAGGTCTGCACCGATGACAGGCGCAGTGGCTGGCCGAGGAAGTGGCGGGCGATGGCCGGCAGGAAGGCGAGCAGGGCGGGGTTCTCGAGCAGCCCGCTGCCCAGCGGGTTGGCGATCGACACGTTGCCGCGCCGCACGCAGTCGAGCAGGCCGGTGACGCCCAGGCGTGATTCGGGCCGCAGCTCGAGCGGATCGCACCAGTCGTCGTCGACCCGGCGGATGATCACGTCCACCGGCTGCAGGTCGGACAGCGTGCGCTGCCAGACGCGTCCGTTGCGCACGGTGAGGTCGTCGCCCTGCACCAGCGGATAGCCGAGGTAGCTGGCGAGGTAGGCATGCTCGAAATAGGTTTCGTTGCGCGGCCCGGGCGTGAGGATCACGATGCGCGGCTCGCGGTTGGCGCGCGGTGCGATCGATACCAGCGTCTGGCGCAGCGCACGGAAGAACACCGCGACACGATGCACCCGCGAGTCGCGGAACAGCGAGGGCAGGATGCGGGTGATGACCATCCGGTTCTCGAGCGCATAGCCGGCGCCCGAAGGTGCCTGCGTGCGGTCGCCGAGTACCCACATGTTTCCGTCGGGCCCGCGCGCGAGGTTGGCCGAGTACAGGATCAGCTGCCGTTCGCCCGGCAGCTTCACGCCGTCGCACTGGCGCAGGAAACCGGCATGGCCGAACACGAGCTCGGGTGGCAGCAGGCCCTTCTTCAGCAGTTCGCGCGGGCCGTACAGGTCGCGCAGGATCAGGTCCATCAGCTCGGCACGCTGGATCAGGCCCGACTCGATGCCGGCCCATTCGTTGCTGCCGATGACCAGCGGGATCGGATCGAGGTCCCAGACGCGGTTGTAGCCGTCCGGATCGTTGTAGACGTTGTAGCTGACCCCGTTCTCGCGCAGCAGGCGGCTCGCCTCGTCACGCCGGCGGCGCAGTTCCTCGGACCCCAGCCCCTGGAGCGCACGGGACAGGTATTCCCAGTGCGGGCGCACCGTCCCGTCGATCGAGCGCGTCTCGTCGAACACGTCGGCGGACGGCGCGTACCAGGGTTCAGCGCCTGGCTCGGACCGGGACTTCGGGATGGCTGCAGGCTCTGCGCGGGGGTCCGTCGACATCGGGGGGCGGGTCAGGAAATCGTATCGGCCAGTCTAGCACCGCATCCGTTCCGCAAGGGTCATCTGCGCAGGTCCAGCGTGTGCGGAAAGTCCCGTTCGGGCTCGGCCGCCGGCGGCGCCATCGGCCGCGGCGCGTCCTTCGGCAGATAGCCGCCGAGGTCGGGTGGCGGAGGCAGGTCGCCGGGCGTATGACCATACGCCCAGAAGCGCGACACCCGCCGCGACTCGGCCTCGAACGCATTGACCGGGAAGGTCTCGTAGCTGCGCCCGCCCGGATGCGTGACATGGTAGCGGCAGCCGGCGACTGCGCGGCCGTTCCAGGTATCGATCAGGTCGAAGGTGAGTGGGGCATGCACGCCGATCGCCGGATGCAGCGCCGAGGGCGGCTGCCAGGCGCGGTAGCGCACGCCGGCGACATACTCGCCACGGGTGCCGGTCGATCGCAGCGGAACCCGGCGGCCGTTGCAGGCGAGCACGTAACGCGAGTCGGTGAGGCCGGTGGCCTTCACCTGCAGCCGCTCCACCGATGAGTCGACATACCGGGCGGTGCCGCCGGTGGTCACTTCCTCGCCGAGCACATGCCATGGTTCGGTGGCCGCGCGCAGCTCGACCTGCAGGTCGCCGCTGACCAGGGTGCCGTAGTGCGGGTACCTGAACTCGAAGAACGGCGCCAGCCAGTCCATCGAGAACGGATAGCCGGCAGCCTGCAGTTCGGCGACCACGTCGGCCATGTCCGAACGCACGTAGTGCGGCAGCATGAAGCGATCGTGCAGTTCAGTGCCCCAGCGCACCAGCGGGCGCACGCAGGGTTCCTTCCAGAACCGTGCGATCAGCGCGCGCAGCAGCGCCGCCTGCACCAGTGCCATCTGCGGATGCGGGGGCATCTCGAAGGCGCGCAGCTCGACCAGCCCGAGGCGGCCTGTCTCGCCGTCGGGCGAGTAGAGCTTGTCGATGCAGAATTCCGTGCGGTGGGTATTGCCGGTGCTGTCTATCAGCAGGTTGCGCAGCAGCCGGTCGACCAGCCAGGGTTGTGCGACATGGCCGGTCGGCAGCTGGCGGAAGGCGATCTCGAGTTCGTACAGGCTCTCGCTGCGTGCCTCGTCCACCCGCGGCGCCTGGCTGGTCGGGCCGATGAACATGCCCGAGAACAGGTAGGACAGCGACGGATGGTTCTGCCAGTAGGTGACCAGGCTGCGCAGCAGGTCCGGTCGGCGCAGGATCGGGCTGTCGGCCGGCGTCGCGGCGCCGATGGTGATGTGGTTGCCGCCGCCGGTGCCGGTGTGGCGTCCGTCCAGCATGAACTTCTCGGTTGCCAGCCGCGTCTCGCGCGCCTCGCGATAGAGCGCCTGCGTGATGTGGACCAGCTCCGTCCAGTTGCCCGCAGGATGGATGTTCACTTCGATCACGCCCGGGTCGGGCGTGACCGGCAGCCGGGTCAGGCGGGGGTCGCGCGGAGGGGCGTAGCCCTCGAGCACGACCGGCAGGCCGAGCGCGGCGGCGCTGGCTTCGATCGCGCTGACCAGCTCGAGGAAATGCTCGAGGTAGGACAGCGGGGGCAGGAACACATGCAGCCGTCCTTCGCGCGGCTCGATGCACAGCGCCGTGCGCACCGCGTCGTTCGGCTGGTGGGTGGCCGTGCTGCGCGCGGGCGCAGCCCGTGCAGGTGCGGCAGGGGTCGCCGCCGCCTTGCCCCCGCCCTGGCCGGCGGCCGACTGGTACTGCCGCGAGAGGCCGTAATCGGGCAGCTGTGGCAGCGGCTGCATCAGCGAACGATCGAGCAACGCGATGCGCTTGTCGGGCTCGAGGTAGGGCAGGGAATCGAGCGGCAGCCGATAGCCCATCGCCGAGTCCCCCGGCAGCAGGAACATGTGCTTGCGGCGGAACGTCCAGGTGCCGCTCAGCCAGCGGTTGCGGCCGAAGTCCCAGGCGAGCGGCAGCGCATACCCGGTGGCTTCGCCGAGGCCGCGCTGCAGCAGCTTCGCAAGCCGCTGGCGTTCCAGCGGATCCTTGAGATCGCCGGCCAGCGGGTCCACGTTGTCCGGCAGCTTCTGCTCGGCGAGGATGTAGTGCAGCGTGTCTTCATGGCCGGGCTGCAGGTAGACCGTGGGCAGCCCGAGTCGTTCGGTCAGTTCCTGTGCCAGTGCCTCGGCCTCGCGGATGCCGTGGCCGTAGTCGCGGCTGGTGTCGGCGAGCAGCGAGGCGTTGTGCCAGACCGGGCGCCCGTCGGCGCGCCAGAACACGGCGAGCAGCCAGCGCGGCAGCGGTTCTCCGGGATACCACTTGCCCTGGCCGTGGTAGAGCACACCACCCGGGCCGAAGGTATCGCGCAGCCGCCGTACCAGGGCGTTGGCGCGTTCGCGTTTCGCCTTGCCGTCGGCCGCGATCGTCCACTCGGGCGATTCCATGTCGTCGATCGACACGAAGGTCGGCTCGCCGCCCATCGTGAGCCGCACATCGCCCGCCTGCAGGTCGGCGTCGACCTGGCGGCCGAGGGCGTCGATGCGCGCCCACTGGTCGGGCGAATAGGGGCGGGTGACCCGCGGATCCTCGTGGATGCGGGTCACCGTGTTCGCATGCTCGAACTGCACCACCTCGCAGGCATCGGTGAAGCCGGTGACCGGCGCCGCACTTTCCGGGTCGGGCGTGCAGGCGAGGGGGATGTGGCCTTCGCCGGCGAACAGCCCAGAGGTCGGGTCGAGTCCGATCCACCCAGCGCCGGGAATGTAGACTTCGGCCCAGGCATGCAGGTCGGTGAAGTCCTCGGTCGGTCCGCTCGGTCCTTCGAGCGGCTTCTGGTCGGCGACCAGTTGCACCAGGTAGCCGGACACGAAGCGTGCGGCGAGGCCCATGTGGCGCAGCACCTGCACCAGCACCCAGCCGGTGTCGCGGCAGGAGCCCAGCGCCCGTTCGAGCGTCTGCTCGCAGGTCTGCACGCCCGGTTCCATCCGGATGGTGTAGGCGATGTCGCGCGCCAGGCGCTGGTTGATGGCGACCAGGAAATCGACGCTGCGCATGCGCGAGCGGTCGATGCCCTTCATCCAGCGCATCAGGTGCGGACCTGCTTCCCGTACCTCGAGGTATGGCGCGAGGTCCTTCTTCAGGTGCGGCTCGTATTCGAACGGGAAGTGCTCGGCGGCTTCCTCGAGGAAGAAGTCGAACGGGTTGATCACCGTGAGGTCCGCGACGAGGTCGACCGTCATCGACAGTTCCATCGTGCGCTCCGGGAACACGACGCGTCCGAGGTAGTTGCCGAACGGATCCTGTTGCCAGTTGAGGAAGTGCGGTTCCGGCGTGAGGCGCAGCGAATAGCTTTCGATCGGCGTGCGCGAGTGCACGGCCGGGCGCAGCCGGATCACATGCGGCGACAGCTTGACCGGCCGGTCGTAGCGATAGAGCGTCTTGTGGTGTAGCGCGACGCGGATGGTCATGTGGCGGGTGTCCCGGCCGTTGCGGCCGGCCCGTTGAGGAAATAGGTCGCGGCGATGCGGTCGTGCAGCGTGCCGAACCCGACCTGGAGTTCGTCGGTATAGCGGTGCAGTGCCTGCCGGTCGAGTCGGTCGAAGTCGACATGCTCGAGTTCATCCACCAGCTTCTGGATGTTGCGGGTGATCGTGCTGCTGCGCGGCAGCCGGCGCAGCAGGGCGTCCATCTGAGCGAGGCAGAAGCCGATCGAGCGCGGAAAGCGGGTGTCGGTGAGCAGGAAGCGCAGCACGTCTGCATGGCTCACCGGGCCGCGCACCGTCTGCCGGTACACCTGGTAGCCCGACAGCGAGCGCAGCACGCTCATCCACTGGATGGTCTCGAACGGCGCCAGGTCGGACGGACCGTCCTCGGCCCGCTCGCTGCCGTCGAGCAGGTTCGCCGAACGCACGTCGATGATGCGGGTGGTCATGTCTGCGCGCTCCAGCGCCAGGCCCAGGCGCAGGAAGTCGTACGGATAGTCGTGCGCCATGGTGCCGGCCAGCGTGCCCGACAGTTGCTGCGCGCCGCGGATCACCGCTTCGAGGTAGTCGTAGCGACGGCCCTGGGTGAGCGAGTTGCCGGCGTCCTGCTTGGCGCGCAGGTACAGCTCGTTGATCTGCTCCCAGGCCTCGCGCGGCAGCAGGTCGCGCAGCAGCCGGGCGTTCTCGCGCGCGCAGGCGAGCGAGGTGAGGATGGAGCCGGGATTCTTCTCGTCGGAGATCAGGAAACGCACCACGTTGTGCTCGGTGGCTTCCTTGTAGTGTTCCGCGAACAGCTCCGAATAGCCGGTGATGGCGATCAGCGGTGCCCATCCGAAGGTGTACTTGCGCGGCAGGTCGAGCAGCAGGTTGGCATGCACGTTGGCGAGGCGTGCCCCATCTTCCGCACGTTCGACATAGCGGCCCAGCCAGTAGATCGACTCAGCGTGTCCGGAAAGCATGACGCTCGCTCCACCCGTTCATTGTCTCAGTTCGCTTCATGGTCGACGATCCAGGTGTCCTTGCTGCCGCCGCCCTGCGAAGAATTGACCACGGTCGAGCCCTTGCGCAGCGCGACCCGGGTCAATCCGCCCGTGGTGACATAGGTCGACTTGCTCGACAGGATGAACGGCCGCAGGTCCACGTGGCGCGGCTCGACATGGTCGTCGACCAGCGTCGGCGCGGTGGACAGCGTGATCAGCGGCTGCGCGATGTAGTTGCGCGGGTCGTGCTTGATGAAGCGGGCGAAGTCCTCGATGTCCCTGGCGCTGCCCTGCGGGCCGATCAGCATGCCGTAGCCGCCGGATTCGTTCGCCGGCTTCACCACCAGCTTCGCCAGGTTCGCCAGCACGTAGTCGCGCTCCTTGCGGTCGATGCACTTGTACGTGGGCACGTTGGGAAGGATCGCATCTTCGTCGAGGTAGTAGCGGATCATCTCCGGCACGAAGGCATAGACGACCTTGTCGTCGGCGACGCCGGCGCCCGGCGCATTGGCCAGCCCCACCTTGCCGCTGCGCCATGCACGGAACAGGCCCTTCACGCCGATCACCGATTCGGCGTCGAACGCTTCCGGGTCGAGGAACAGGTCATCGATGCGCCGATAGATGACGTCGACCCGCTCCAGCCCGGTGATCGCCTTCTTGTAGACGCAGTCGTCCTCGCCGACCACCAGGTCGGAGCCCAGGCAGAGTTCCGCGCCCATCTGCTGAGCGAGGTAGGCATGTTCGAAATAGGCGGAGTTGTGGATGCCCGGCGTCAGCACCACCACTTCAGGCCGACGTCCGCGCCGCGGCGACAGCGAGGCCAGGCAGTCGAACAGCTGCGACGGGTAGTCGTCCACCGGCAGGATGGTGCTGTTGGCGAACAGTTCCGGGAACACCCGCTTCATCACCAGCCGGTTCTCGAGCATGTACGACACGCCCGAGGGCACGCGCAGGTTGTCCTCGAGCACGTAGATGGTGCCGTCCTTGTCGCGCACCAGGTCGGAACCGCAGATGTGCGCCCAGATGCCGTTCGCCGGCGTCGCGCCGATGCACTGCGGCCGGAAGTTCTTCGAATCGGCCAGCAGCTCGGCGGGGAACACCTTGTCCTTCACGATGCGCTGGTCGTGGTAGACATCGTCGATGAACAGGTTGAGCGCCTCGACCCGCTGGCGCAGGCCACGCTCTACCCGCGTCCATTCGCTGCGTGCGATGACGCGCGGAATGATGTCGAACGGCCATGCGCGGTCGATCGAGCCGCCTTCCTCGGAGTACACGGTGAACGTGATGCCGAGGTTGCGGATCGCCAGGTCGGCGGCCGCGCGGCGGTCCCGCACTTCCTTCTCGGACAGGGACGCGAGGTAGTCGCAGAGGCTGCTGGCCACGGGCCTGACTTCGCCGGGCGCAGAAAGCAGCGTGTCGTATGCACCGCGGGCGGGGTAGGTCTTCCAGTTGATGGCCATGTCGTACGATTACCCGTAGTGGCTTGGCAGATGACGTGCCTGCGACCGTTCCATTCTAGCGGGTTGTCGCGCGCGCGCGGCAACCTTCGGCACATTCGCCGTATCCTTCACCCATGCCTCCCGGAACGTCGCAACTCGATCTGTTCGGCGAGCCTGTCCCCAGTGGACCGGGTGTCGCCGCCGCGCCCGCCGGTGGCGGGCGCGGCACGGCCCTCGGACCGGCAGCCGTGGCGCCCGGACTCGTCGAACTGGGGCGAGCGCTGCCGCCCGCGCTTTTCCTCGGCACGTCTTCCTGGTCGTTCCCCGGCTGGGCCGGGCTCGTCTACGACCGCAGTGCCGATCCGTCCCGGTTGTCCCGTGAAGGACTCCTGGCCTATGGGCGCCATCCGGTTCTGCATGCCGTGGGCATCGATCGCACGTTCTATTCCCCCCTGTCCGCGGCGGCATTCGCCCGCCATGCGGCACAGGTGCCGGAAGGCTTCCGCTTCCTGGTCAAGGCACCGTCGGCATGCACCAGCGTGGTGATACGCAGTGACGGTGCAATGCCGGTGGCCAACGACCAGTTCCTGGACGAACGCGTGGCGATCGACCAGTTCGTGCGGCCCGCGCTGGAGGGGCTCGGCGGCAAGGCCGGCCCGCTCGTGTTCCAGTTCTCGCCGCTCGGACGGGCGTGGACGCGGATACCCCGGCGCTTCGTCGATGCACTGCACGGATTCCTGGCGGCGGTGCGCGCCGAGGCCCCGGATGCGTTGCTCGCGGTGGAAGTTCGCGATCCGGAAGTACTGGTGCCGGATTTCTTCTCGGTCCTCGCCCGGACCCATGTCCGTTACTGCATCGGGGTGCATGCCCGGATGCCGGCGGTCGACGACCAGGCCGCGAGCGCGCGGCTGGCTGGCCCCGGCCCGCTGGTGGTGCGCTGGAACCTTCACTCCGGCTTCGGCTACGACGAGGCCAAGGCGCGCTACGAGCCGTTCGACCGGCTGGTCGACGAAGATCCGGTCGCCCGCCACGCGCTGGCCGCGCTGGCGGTCGAGACGATCGGCGCGGGGCATGCGGTCTACATCATCGCGAACAACAAGGCCGAGGGGTCGGCGCCGCTGACGCTGACCCGGCTGGCCGAGGCGGTGCGCGATCGCCTGCGCAGCGCGCCCGCAGCCACGGGAACCGCCGGTCAGGTGGGATAATGCAGACATGGCCACAGACGAACTGACCCAGCTGCCGCAGGCCACCTCAGACGACTGGGCCCTGCATGCAGCCGCGCTGCTGCGCGAAGAAGGCAAGCTGGGCGCGATCGCCGGTGCGCAGCCCGAGGCGGCGCTCGCCTGGGCCGCGCTGCGCTACGACGACCTGAAGTTGCCGGTGGGCACGCTCGCCTCCGAGGCCGCGCTCGCCGTCGCGCAGGTACTGGTCACCATCGGGGCAGATCCTGCGACCCGCCTGGCTGCGCTGCTCTCCTGGTTGCCGATGGACGACGGAAAGACCCGCGAGGCCCTGCGCCTGCGCGCCGGGGCCGAGGTCGCGGCGCTGGTCGAGGGCACTGCGCGGCTGGATTCGATCCAGACCCTGTCCGAGGTCGGCGAAGCCGGCACCACGCCGGCGCAGCAGGAGGCGCTGCGCAAGATGCTGCTGGCGATGGTGCAGGACATCCGTACCGTGCTGATCAAGCTGGCGCAGGAACTGGTGACGCTGCGCACCCTGACCCGGCATCCGGACGAAGCGCTTCGCCGCCGCCATGCGCGTGTCACGCTCGACCTGTTCGCGCCGCTCGCCAATCGCCTCGGTGTCTGGCAGCTCAAGTGGGAAATGGAAGACCTCGCATTCCGGCTGTCGGATCCGACCACCTACAAGCGCATCGCGAGGCTGCTCGACGAGAAGCGGGCGGCGCGCCAGCAGACCGTCGATGAAGTGATGCAGATCCTGCGCACGGACCTGGCAGCGGCAGGCATCGCCGCCAGGGTCACCGGCCGGCCGAAGCACATCTACAGCATCTGGCGGAAGATGGGCCGCAAGGGGCTCGAATTCGGCGACCTGTACGATGTGTTCGGCGTGCGCGTGCTGGTCGATGAAGTGAAGGACTGCTACGCGGCGCTCGGGCTGGTGCATCACCGATGGACGCCGGTGCCGAAGGAGTTCGACGATTACATCGCGAAGCCCAAGGGCAACGACTACCGGTCGCTGCATACCGCGGTCATCGGTCCCGGCGAGCGTGCCGTCGAGGTGCAGATCCGCACCCATGCGATGCACCAGCATGCCGAACTGGGCGTTGCCGCGCACTGGGCCTACAAGGAAGGCGGCAGCAAGGCCGCGGCCAGCGACTACGACCAGCGTATCGCCTGGCTGCGCCGGATCCTCGACTGGCGCGACACGGTGGTGCAGCAGGGCGGGCAGGGGCTGGGCCAGGCGGCCGATGCCGCACCCGGCGTGGCCGATGAAGCGGCCGGCTCGATCGGAGACCGCTTCAAGACCGAGCTGTTCAGCGATGTCGTCTATGCACTGTCGCCGCAGGGCCGCGTGGTCGACCTGCCGGCGGGCAGCACGCCGGTCGACTTCGCCTATGCGCTGCATACCGAACTCGGACACCGTTGCCGCGGGGCAAAGGTCGATGGCGCGATCGTCCCGCTCACCTTTCCGCTGGCCAATGGGCAGACGGTCGAGATCATCACCACCCGCGAGGGGGGGCCTTCGCGCGACTGGCTGAACCCGCAGCTGGGCTTCACGCGCAGCTCACGCGCGCGCAACAAGGTACGCCAGTGGTTCAATGCGCAGAACCTGGCGACCAGCATCGCGCAGGGGCGGGCGCTGGTCGAGCGCGAACTGCAGCGGCTGGGCATCGGTGCCTACAACCTCGACCAGCTGCCGGTGCGGCTGGGCATCGACAAGCTCGACGAGGCGTTCGCCGCGATCGCCCGCGGCGAGGTGAACCAGCGGCAGCTGCAG
>JBIITW010000237.1:0-6935 GCA_044340265.1 Burkholderiales bacterium
CCCTGCACGATGGCGCGCCCTCGATGGCATTCCAGATCGCGTTCCACATGGCCGAGCGGGTGACCAGCCTGCGCGAACAGCTCGGTCTCGCGCCCAGCCTGCGCCGCGTACGCCAGGCGGTCGTCGATGCGTTCACGCAGGCACTCGGCGTGCGCTACCTGCATGCCGACCTGACCGACGCCGAACAGGCGCGCTACCGGATCGCGTTGCGCGAGTTCAGCATGCCCGACTGGACGGGGCTGATCCGGCGCCCCAGCGGCGAGATGCCGATCGTCGCGGCCTCGGCACGGCTCCATGGCATGACCGTCCATGCCGGCGTCGCCTACGATCTTCGCGGCCGGCGCCTGCGTGAAACCTGCCTCAGGGTCGAACCCCAGGTGCTGTCGTCGCGGCTGCTGCGCGACCTGGAAGCGGCGATCCATGGCGTCGAACTCGACCTGCTGTCATCCACGGTACGCGCGTTCTTCAACGCGCGGCAGGACGACCTTCATGGTCTGTCGGCGGCGGATTTCACCGCGCTGGTGGTCCAGGCCGTGCTTCGGCCGGAACGCGTGCTGAGCGGCTGAGGCGGATCGCGCCAGGCTCAGGGTCCCCCGTTGCGCCCGCCCGTACCGCGCAGCGGCGGCGCCACCAGCCGCCGCTCGAACAGGGTGAACAGCAGTTGCACCAGCAGCGCCAGTGCGGCCGCCGGCAGCGCTCCGGCGAGCAGCAGCGTGGCGTCGTTCAAGGCGAGGCCGGTGGCGATGCGTTCTCCGTAGCCGCCGGCGCCGATGAATGCCGCGATGGTGGCCGTGCCGACATTGATCACCGCCGAAGTCTGGATGCCGGCGAGGATCGCGCCCAGCGCCAGCGGCAGTTCGACGCGCAGCAGTCGCGCCCCACGCGGCAGGCCGAGGGCGCGCGCCGAATCGCGCAGCGACTGCGGGATCGATTCCAGTCCGGCGCAGGTGTTGCGCACGATCGGCAGCAGGCCGTACAGGAACAGCGCGGTCAGCGCCGGCAGCATGCCGATGCGCGCATAGAGCGTGATCAGGAAGGCGAGCAGGGCCAGCGAAGGGATCGTCTGCACCAGGCCGACGGCAGGCAGCACCCAGCGCCGTGCGGCCGCACTGCCGGCACACCAGATGCCGAGCGGGACGCCCGCCAGCACCGACAGCAGCAGCGAGACGAACACCAGCACCAGGTGCTCGCCGGTCAGGCGCAGGAAGTCCTGGTCGAACAGTGCGCCAGGGAGGCTGCGCACGGCCGCACCGCCCCGCGCCGGCGAAGCATCCCCGGCGACGAATCGCGCGGCGATGGCCGCGAAGCCTTCACCCCCGACTTCGGCGCGTGCATTGAGCGAACGCATCGTCGCATCGTCGAAGCGTCCTTCGAGTGCGCTCAGCGCGGCGTAGGTGCGCGGCAGGCGGTCTTCCAGTCCGGCGCGGTAGAGCAGCACCGCGTCGTAGCGGGGAAAGTAGGCGCGATCGTCCTGCAGCACGCGCAGGCGGTGGCGCTCGATCGCCGCATCGGTGGCGTAGATGTCGATCACGTCGAGTTGCCCGGCGGCCACCGCGCCGAACTTCAGTCCGTGCTCGATCCCGCGCGGCGTCGCGAACGGCAGTGCGTAACGGGCCCGCAGTCCGGCCCAGCCGTCGGCCCGGCCGATGAACTCCTGGGTCAGGCCCAGCCGCAGCGAGGGGTGCGCGGCGAGGTCGGACAGGCGGGTGATGCCGAGCCGGCCGGCCAGCGCGTCGGGCATCGCCAGCGCATAGGTATTGTTGAACCCGAGCGGCCGCGAGGCGGCCAGGCCCAGCCTGCGCAGCGACTGCACCATCGCCGCGGCGTCCCCCGGATCGTCCAGGCGCAGGATCTCGCGCGCGAGCGTGCCGGTGTATTCGACATACAGATCGATCGAGCCCGATACCAGGGCGGCCTGCACGATGCCGGTGTTGCCGAGACCCTGCTCATGGCGGACCTCCGCCTCGCCGGCGGCCTCGGCCGTGCGGCGCAGGATCTCGCCCAGGATGTAGGACTCGGTGAAGCGCTTGCTGCCGATCACCAGCACCGGCCGGGGCTGAGGCCGGGCCTGCGGTCGGGTCTGCGGCCGGGTCTGCGCTGACTCGGCGGCAGCCTGTGCATCCGCTGCGGTCTGCGTAACGACGGTCTGCGCAACGACGGGCTGCGCGCCGCATGGCCATGGCGACAGGAGCAGGGCGAGGGCAAGCAGCGCAATCGACGCGATCGACCCAGGCGCGGCCCCCGGCGGGCAGACCCTCATCGACCCGCGTCCCGGGGAAGACCCTGCTGGGCACGCACGAAGCGCGTGACGAACGCATCGGCCGGGCGCTGCAGCAGGTCGTCGATGCCCCCCCGCTGCACGACCTGTCCATCGCGCATCAACAGGATGTCATGCGCCAGCGCGGCCGCCTCGTGCAGGTCATGGGTGACCCAGAGCACCGTCTTGCCGAGCGTGTCGAACAGCGCGCGCAGTTCCTGCTGCAGGTCGCTGCGCGTGATCGGATCGAGTGCCGACAACGGCTCGTCGCACAACAGCAGCGGTGGATCCGGCAACAGTGCACGCGCGATCCCGATGCGCTGGCGCTCGCCGCCGGAGAGCGTCGAGGGGTACTCGTCGAGCAGGCGGTGGTCGACACGCGCCAGTGCGGTCACCGTTGCCAGCCGTTCGCGGATCCGCGCACCGTCCCAGCGCAGGTGGCGGGCCAGCAGGGTGATGTTGTCGCGCGCGGTGAGGTGCGGGAACAGGCCGCCATCCTGGATCACATAGCCGGTCCGGTGGCGCAGCGGTCCGACGGTATCCGGACCGAGCGTCACGCCGTCGATCTCGACCGACCCGGCATCGGGTTCGAGCAGGCCGATCAGCAGCCGCAACAGGGTCGATTTTCCGCAACCGCTGGGGCCAAGCAGCACGGTCACGCGGGTGCGTTCGAAGGCGGTGGTCAGCGGCGCCAGGGCGAGGCGCCCGTCGAACGATCGGCACAGGCCGCGCGTCTGGATCATCCGGTCGTGCCGGGTCCGGCAGGCGGCGGCGCCGAGCGGGCCTGGCGCGCCTGCCAGGCGGCGAGTTCGGCCTCGTAGCGATCGAGCGCGTCCTGGTACAGGTCGACGATGCATGGCGAACAGCCGCTGCCGCAGCAGTCCGACAGGGACGGTTCGACCGGCGGCATCGGCTGGATGTCTGCAGCGGCGGCGGGCAGGCGGGTCATGGCCGATCGTACCAAACCGCGACCGGGGCCAACCGCGGGACTGAAGTTCCGCGCCCGGCTGCCGTAAGAGAGGGATGGCACGTCGCCCGGACTGCCGATTCCAGAAGAACTTCGAACGGACCACGGCTCCCCGGATTCGTTCAGACCCACCCTCCGATGCTGCGTCCTGTTGAAATCCAGCCAGAGTTCCTCGGGCAACCGCTGCCCTGGGACCTGTTCGACCGCTATGGCGTCCTGCTGCTCGCCCGGGGCGCTACGCTCAGCGATCCGGCGCAGGTCGCGCGCCTGAATGCGCGCAAGCTGTTCGCGAAGGCGGAGGATCTCGGCGACCTGGAAGTGTCCGAGATGCTCTCTCCGTTCACTGCCCTGTCGGAAGTGGCCGTGTCCCTGGCGCGGCTGTTCGAGGCCGGCGAGGGGCAGGGCGTCGCACCGCGGGTGCTGCGCATGGCCGACACGGTGCGCGCGGTGATCGCCACCGACCAGGACGCCTGCCTGGGATGGGTCGCCCTTGACCGCAGTGCGTCGTATTGCACGCGCCACAGCATCGCCGTCGCCCTGATCTGCGAACTGATCGCCAACGAGCTCGGGGTGTCGCCGGTCGAGCACCGATCGGTGTTGTGCGCTGCGCTCACCATGAACGTCGGCATGCGGGCGCTGCAGGACCGCCTGACCCTGCGCAACGGCCAGCTCACTCAGCAGGAACGCGATGCGATCGCGGTGCATCCCGAGCTGAGCCGGCTGTGGCTGAAGTCACGCGGGGTGAGCGACGAGATATGGCTCGCCGCGGTGGGCGACCACCATGAGCTGCTCGACGGGCGGGGCTATCCACGCGGCCTCACGGCAACGATGATCGCGCTGCCGGCGCGGTTGATCGCCCTTGCCGACATCTACTGCGCGAAGACCGGGGAGCGTTTCTATCGGCCACCGAAGCTGCCCAGTGCGGCGGCGCGCGACATCCTGCGCGGCCGTGCCAGCGGCGTCGATCCGATGCTCGCCGGGATCCTGTTCCGGATGCTCGGCGCGCACCCGCCCGGCACCCTGGTGCGCCTGGCCAACCGCGAGGTCGCGGTGATCACCCACAACGGGATCGGCGGACCGCCGGTGGTGGTCGGCGTGCTCAATCCGATGGACGAGCCGCTGCCGCAGCCGACGGTGCGCGACGCATCGAAGCTGGCGACCTCGATCCGCAGCTACGTGACCTTCGATCCGGCGATGCACCGGTTCGACCTCGACCGGCTGTGGGGCTACGCGGGCTGAGTCGCCGGATCAGCGGGGCCGCGAAAGTCCCAGGCGCTGGTAGATCGGCCGCAGGTGCTCGCGGAACTCGGGCAGCCGGCGCCCCAGCCCGACCGCCGCCAGCACGACGCAGGCTCCGCCGGCCGCGATCACCGGTTCGACGCCGGTCTCCTGCGCGATCGCCCCCGCGACCAGCGCGCCGATCGGCGTCATGCCCAGGAAGCACATGGTGAAGAACGCCATCACCCGCGCACGCTTGTCTTCGTCCACGATCATCTGCGTGATGGTGGTGGTCGAGGTGACGATGGTGATGATGCAGCCGCCGACGATGAACAGCATCGCCATCGACAACCACAGCAGCTGGCTCCAGGCGAACACGATCAGCGCGAAGCCGCAGGCGAGCGTCGCCCGCTGGTTGAGCTGCACCATGCCGATCACGTTGTTGCGCCAGGCGAGGAACAATCCGCCGAGCACGCCGCCGGTACCGGCTGCACCTAGCAACAGGCCGAGCGTGGCCGGCCCGCCGCCGAACACCTCGGCCGCGAAGATCGGCAGCAGGACCATGTATGGCGTGGCCAGTGAACTGACGATGGCCACGTGCTTGAGCAGCACGCGCAGCGGCATGATCGACCGCTGGTAGCGGTAAGCCTCGGCCAGTTCCCCGGCGATCGAACGACGGCGCAGGCTCGGCGAGTTGCGCGGGGCGTCGATGCGTCGCAGCGACACCAGCACGGCGAGCTTGGACAGGCCGCTGGCGAGGAAGCAGCCGGCTTCGCCGGCCAGGTGGATGATGAAGCCGGCCAGCGTCGGGCCGATCATGCGGCCCGAATTCTGCATGAAGGCGCCGAACGCGAGCGCGCTCGGCAGGTCCGCGCGGTCATCGACCAGCACCGGTACGAACGACTGCCGGGCGGAGGTCTCCAGCGCCATCGCCGTACCCATCAGGAAGGCGGCCACCGGCACATGCCATGCAGCGAGCAGGTCGAGCCAGGCGAGCGCGGCGAGGCCCAGCCCGTGCACCATCAGCGCGACCTGCATCACGACCAGCACTGTGCGCCGATCGAAGCGGTCCGACAGCACGCCCGCAAACGGCGACACCAGCAGCATCGGGATCTGCGAGGCGAAGCCGGTGACGCCGAGCAGGAAGGCGGAGCCCGACAGCCGGTAGACCAGCCAGCTCATCGCCGTTGCCTGGATCCAGGTGCCGATCAGGGCCAGACTCTGGCCGTAGAAGAAAGTGCGGAAGTTCCTGTGGCGCAGCGCCCCGAAGCCCTTGATCATCGGGCGCTGCGCGCAATCACTTCAACCGCGCCAGCTGCGCGCTCACCTTCTCCAGCGTGGCGGTGAAACCGGCGAGCCTGGCGCGTTCCTGCTCCAGCACCGGCGCTGGCGCGCGCGCGACGAAGTTCTCGTTGGCCAGCTTGGCGGTGGCCTTGGTGATCTCGTTCTCGAGCCGCGCCGCCTCCTTGCCCAGGCGTTCCCGCTCGGCGGCGATGTCCACCTCGACCTTGAGCATGAGCCGCGTCGTGCCGACCACAGCGACCGGGGCATCGGCCGCACCCTCGTCCTCCGCACCCGTGCCCCCCGCACCCGACGTCGCCCCGTCTGCAACGGTCACCGTGGACAGCCTGGCGAGCGGCACGAGGTAACGACCGAAACGGGCAACCGAGCCGTCGTCGTCGCCGAAGGCGACCAGCGGCACCTTCTGCGCCGGCGACAGGTTGAGCTCGCCGCGCAGCTGGCGGCAGGCATTGACCAGCGCCTTCAGGCGCTCGATCGCCGCATCGCTCGCCGGATCGATGCGTTCGGGCTGGGCCTGCGGGTAAGGCTGCACCATGATGCTCGAGGTCTCGTCCGCGCGTCGCTTGCCGGCAGCGACCGACACGGTCTGCCAGAGTGCCTCGGTGATGAACGGGATCACCGGGTGTGCCAGGCGCAGCGTCGCCTCCAGCACGCGCAGCAGGGTGCGGCGGGTGCCGCGCTGCACGGCGGGGTCGTCGTCCTGCAGCTGTGCCTTGGCCAGTTCGACGTACCAGTCGCAGTACTCGTCCCATGCGAAACGGTAGATCGCCTGCGCGACGTTGTCGAGTCGGTAGTCGGCGAAGCCGCGCGCGACCTCTGCCTCCGTGCGCTGCAGTTCGCCGATGATCCAGCGGTCGGCTTCGGACAGCACCACCGCGGCGCGCTCGTCGAGGCCGCAGTCGTGCCCGTCGGTGTTCATCAGCACGAAGCGGGTCGCATTCCACAGCTTGTTGCAGAAGTTGCGGTAGCCCTCGCAGCGCTTGAAGTCGAAGTTGACGTTGCGCCCGAGCGTCGCATAGGCCGCCATCGTGAAGCGCAGGGCATCGGCGCCGTAGGGCGGAATGCCGGCGGGGAACTCCTTCTTCGTGCGCGCGGCGACCTTGGGCGCGGTCTCCGGACGGCGCAGCCCGGTCGTGCGTTTCTCGAGCAGCGGCTCGATCGCGATGCCCTCGATCAGGTCGACCGGGTCGA
>JBIITW010000048.1:0-24776 GCA_044340265.1 Burkholderiales bacterium
GCGGTGCCGGGCGGTGGGCGCGGCGCGCCGGACTGGCGCGCCGCGCCTCGCCGCGCCGGATCAGGCCTCGGCGGTGGCGTCGGCCTGCGCCTCGGCCTCCTTTTCGACACCGCTGCTGCCGGCCTCGGATGTCGTGCCGCTGCAGATCGCCGACATCAGCTTTTCGCAGTCGAGCAGTTGCACCAGGGCCGTCGTGTCGCCGATGCGCGTCGACTTCATTGCGTCGATCACCGAGGTGACCCACGGGGCGAACGATCCCATGCCCTCGGGGGTCGGATGCACATGGTCGTGCGCGACGTCGAGCACCGTGGTGACATCGTCCACACGCAGGGCGAAAGCGGGCACCTCCTTCTGCGTTCTGGATCGCAGAACGATGAGCAGGCTCTCGGCGTCGACGCTGCGTTCGGGCATGCCGAACAGGCGCCGCGCGCAGATCACCGGCACCACGCGCGAATCGCTGCCCGAGCCGACCTCGACCAGGCCGAGTGCGGCGCCGCCGGCGCCCGGCGTGCGGGCCAGGCCGCGAGCCGAGATCGCATCGACGACTTCGTAGGCAGGCAGTGCATACAGCGAGCCGCCGACATCGAACACGGCGACCTCGATCGTCGGCGTGCCCAGCGCGAACGCGACCGGCTGCAGTTCCGCCGATTCGTCGCTCGCGCGGTGATCCGATGTCGTACCCAGCCGGATGCCGACGACCACCTCGACGCCGTTGTCGTAACGGTCCGTGCCCTTGAACTCCCGGTATCCGGGCGCCTTCACGCGCGCGCAGGCGTAGTGGATGCCGGCATGCTCCACGATGCCGGAGCGGCCCTGGAAACCGGCCGCCAGGTGGCTGCTCAAGTCGCCATCGGTCGAGGCGATCGACCGGCCCTGGCCATCGATGAAGGCGGCCGCACCCTGCAGGCCGGCCATGATGTCGCGCAGCATCGCCGGGAATTCGGTCGCTGCGTTGAACACGACAGCGATGCCTCCGGCCAGCACGCCTCCGGCGCCGCGCACGGCAGCCAGGTAGACATAGGTGGCGCCAGCATCATGCATCGAGGTGTCCTCGAATGGCGTGACGCCGTACTGTTGCGCGTCGCGCAGCGACGATACCGATGACAGCCAGGAAGACGGGACTGCGGATCCCGTCAGTTCGATGCCTTCGCCAGCATGGGAAACGGCGCGCACCATGCCTTGGGCATCGAACGCGACCAGCCGGGTGTAGACGGTGTAGAGCCCGTTGATGTAGTCGAGCACCTGCGCCAGTCGCGCATCGGCCTGCGCGTCGGCCGGGCTCGACAGCACCTCGCGCAGCACCGGCGTCAGTGCCCACCAGCGGGCATCGTTGGCGCGTTCGTACAGGTTGCGGTCCATGATGTCGCCAGCGAGCCGGGCGAGTTCACGGGTCTGCCTGCGTGCGCGCGCGACGGCGGTGCGATGGATGTCGTCCAGCCCGAGCCGGGCGCGCTCGCGCGTGTGCTGTCCGGCCTCGTTCACCTGCTTCAGTACCGCCTTCAGGCGCATCCGGTCGCCGCCATGTTCGCCGGCCATCAGCCGGCCGTTCCACATCACCCGGCGCAGTTCGCGGCTGATCACCTCGGCGTCAGCGATCATCGTCGCCAGGTCTGCGTTCTCCAGCGGTGCCTGCAGGTCGGCGTCGTCCTCGCCGGCTCGCGTCGCCGAGGCCTTGAACCCATTGAGCAGCGAGACCATGGCCTGTGCACGCCAGGCCGGGCCGCTGTAGCCCTGGTAGCCGCTGCTCGTGCGGCATACGGACAGGTATTCGAGTCCCGCATACGAACACAGTTCGATGCCGGCGCCGTCCTGCCGTGCGAGCTTCGCGCCCTTGGGTACATGCGCGGCATCGTTGGTGGCGACCACGCGCTGTGAGTCATCGATCAGTACCAGTGCGAGCCGCGGGTTGTCCTCGTTGATGCTGCTGAAGATGCGCTCCATCTCGTCGGCGAAGCGGAACCGCAGCACCAGCACACCGACCGCGCGGTCGCGGCCCGCAGGGCCCCGGGTGATGCGCTGGGCATAGAGCAGCGACGGCTCGTCCGCCGCGCCCAGGTCGCTCTGCCCGAAGCGTTCGACATACCCGTCCCGGGCCAGTGCATCGGCGACCAGCGGATCGCCGCTGGCCTCGAGTCCTGATTTCTCGTCCAGCCGGGCAAGCACGCGGCCGTCGGGGGCGAGCAGGATCACGTCGTCGTACACGGTGTACTTCGACTGGTACTCCGCGAGGCGACGCACCATCGACTGCCGATCGGCGTCGCTGCGCGATGGCGCGGTGCAGAAGGTCCGGATGACATCGTCGGTGGCCAGGAAGCCGACGTCGGCCGTGCGCTCGAACAGGTTGCGCACCAGGACGTCGATCGCACATTGCGCCTTGGCCGTCAGCTCGTCGCCGAGCGCACCGAGGTTCTCGCGCGCCATCAGTTCGATCACCCGGCTGCGCAGGCTGTTGAAGCGTTCGCGGGTGCGCAACAGCGCCGGCAGGATCGGTGCGACCGCTTCCGGACAGCTTATGGCGGCGCTCGATTCGATCATCTGCCAGACGACAAACAGGTCGCGCAGGTCGCGTTCGGCCGATTGCACCCGGCGCATGTGGGTGACGAGGTCTTCAGCTGGAATCATGGTGCCTGCTCCTAGGTCCAGTGACGCTTTACGGCAGCGTGGCGCGCAACTTGACCCGCTCGGGTGGGTTTGCGTGGAGTTAATGTCTGAATTCAGACAAGACTGACTCTCCAGCTGCTCTGCTAAGCTCGTGGAACCTGCAGCAGACTGGCCTTCCCGACCGCTGCACGACGAAAGGACTTCCATGCATTCATCGATCCTGTGTCTGCAGCCGTTGCGAGCGGGCGCGGCCGTCTTTCTGCTGACGGTGGCCGGGAGCGCGGCCGCCGGCGGCTATCCCGATCGCCCGATCCGCCTGATCATGGGATTTCCCCCGGGGAGCACGGTGGATATCCTCGCGCGCCCGGTCGCGCAGCGGCTGTCCGACGCGTTCGGCCAGCCGGTCATCGTGGACAACCGCTCCGGTGCCACCGGCATCATCGCCAACGAACTGGTGGCCAAGGCGCAGCCCGACGGTCATACGCTGCTCGCGGCCCCCAGTTCATCGCTGACCAGCACGCCGCACCTGGCGACCCGGCTGCCTTATGACGCCCTGCGCGACTTCGTCGCCGTGGCGCAGCTCAGTGCGTTCGGATACGTGCTGGTGGTCAACCCCGGGGTGCCGGCGAAGACATTGCGCGAACTGATGGCGCTGGCCAACTCGCGTCCCGAAGGCCTGACCTACGGGTCGTCCGGCACCGGCAGCGGTTTCCATCTCGCGGGCGAACTGTTCCAGCGGCTGGGCAAGGTCCGGCTGTTGCACGTGCCGTACAAGGGGGGGCCCCCCGGTGTCACCGACCTGATGGCCGGCCGGATCGACTTCATGTTCTACAGCCTGGCGGTCATCCAGCCGCAGATCCGCGCCGGCAGGCTGCGTGTGCTCGCGGTGACCGCCGGCCAGCGCGATCCGCTGCTGCCGGACGTGCCGACCATGGCCGAGGGCGGCGTGCCGGGATACGAAGCGACCGGCTGGCACGGCATCTTCGCGCCAGGCGGCACGCCCAGGGACATTGTCGCCCGGCTGAACGCGCAGGTGGTGCGCATCCTGGGCCAGCCCGAGGTGCGCGACATCTGGGCGCAGCAGGGCATGGGCATCACCACTGCCGATCCGGCACGCCTCGCGCGGCGCATGCGCGAGGATTTCGATTTCTACGGAAAGCTCATCCGCGAGGCGGGCATCAAGGGCGAGGGCGGCTGAGCGCCGATCGTCCTTCCCGCTGCCGGTCCTTTCTCTCCAGGAGTTCAGATGTCGCACTGGTTCCAGTATTTCCCTTCCCAGTTCATGTGGTCGCAGGGCGTGATGTCCGCGATCGAGATGATCCCGTTCGGTGCCGCCGCGATGGGCGAGATCGACCAGGTCGGCCAGCGGCTGCGTGAGCGCATCGGCGACAACGAGGCCTGGTGCGAGGAATGGGCGGCGATGGGCGCGAAGATGGAAGCGCGGGCGAGGGCGCAGGCCGCACTGGGCCATCAGCTGACCGCCGGCACGTATTTCCTGCATGCCGCGACCTATTTCGGGTACGGCGAGCGCTACCTGCACATGGGCGAGCGCAAGCTGCAGGTATATGGCAGCTGCCTGTCCAACTTCGCCGAAGGCATGAAGCGACGCCATCCGCGTGCCGAGCGGGTGTACATCCCGTACGAGGGCACGACGCTGCCGGCCTGGTTCATGCCGGCGGAGGGCACCGGTGGCAAGCCTGCGCCGACCGTCGTGTTCTTCAACGGGCTCGATGGCACCAAGGAGGTAGGCATCCTCTACGGCGGTGTCGCGCTGGCGGAACGCGGCATCAACACCCTGGCGATCGACGGCCCGGGGCAGGGTGAGGCCTTGCGCTTGCAGGGCATCACCGGTCGTTACGATTCGGAGGTGCCTGCCGGGGCTGCGTTCGATTACGTCGCGCAGCGGCCGGATGTCGACCCTGCCCGCATCGCGATCATGGGCATCAGCATGGGCGGCTACTACGCCCCGCGTGCGGCTGCGATGGACCCGCGCTTCGCGGCCTGCGTGGCCTGGGGCGGTCATTTCGACTACCACGAGTCATGGATCCGGCGCCGCCGCGAGATCGAGAGTGGCGGCACGCGGGTATCGGCACCGTACTTCCACCTGCTCTGGGTGCTCGGCGTGGCGGACATGGATGCAGCGATGAAGAAGCTCGAGCAGTTCAGGCTCGCGGGCGTGGCCGAGCGCATCGCCTGCCCGTTCCTGTGCGTGCACGGCGAGAACGACACCATCGTGCCGGTCGACTACGCCCGGCGCCTGTTCTCGGCGGTGGGCGCGAAGGACAAGACGCTGCACGTGTTCGACGCCGAAGAAGGCGGCAGCGAGCATTGCCAGGGTGACAACCGCATCCTCGGCGCGACCTTCGTCGCGGACTGGCTTGCAGACCGGCTGGTCAAGGGACGATGAGAGGCCGGGGCGATGAGCGGCCGGGCCGATGAGAGGCCGGTGAAGCGCCTGTCCTACTTGGCGAGGGCTTCGCGCTGGGTCAGTTCGAGGTAGCGCAGGCGCAGTTCGTTGTACTTCGCGCGCGTGGCCGACTGCTCGTTGCGCCGTTGCGAGATCAGCCGCTCGATATCGGCGGTCTCGGCCGCGACGCGGGCCACGTCTTCGGCGAGTTGCGCGGGCGGCGGCTTGCCGGCCTTGGTAAAGGTTTCGAGCCGACGAAGCAGTTCCTGCTCCCCGCCACGGATCTGCCTCAGGTGGGTCTCGAGACCCACGATGGACAGGTCGATCTGCGCCAGATCGCGGTCACGCCGGACGTCGATCTCGCGCTCGCTGGAGTACGAGTTGAGCAGCGCCTGGTCGCGCTTGCGCTGGGCCGCGCGCTCCTGTTCCTCGGACTTGCGCCGGGCTTCCTCTTCCTGCCTGGCGCGCAGGGCTTCGCCGGTGAGCACCGCGTCGCTCTTCTTGACGGTGACCCCGCGGGTGTTCAGTTCGCGCGTCGGGTTGTTCGCGTACTCGGGCGGCACCGTGTAGCCGCAGCCGACCTGCCTTCCGTTCTTGTCCGACCAGCAGATGATGCCGGTCGATTTCGGGTTGGTCGGCGCAGCCGCGAACGCGACCGCTGCCGGGATCGACAATCCCAGCAGCAGGCCGATGGCCAGGCCCGGCAACGCGCGTACCGTTCGCGGCATCTATCGGCTCCCGTACAGGGCCCGGTACTTTTCGACCGCCGCCAGCGATGCGGCCATCGCAGGGTCGTGCGACAGGAATTCGACGATGTCGTCCAGGTTGGCGATGCTCACCACGGGCAGTCCCATCTGGTTGCGTACCTCGTCGACGGCCGACACCGCACCGGTGCCTCGTTCCATCCGGTCGAGCGCGATCACCACGCCGGCCGCGCGCGCGCCTCCGGCTGCGATGTGGGTCAGCGACTCGCGCACCGAGGTACCCGCGGAGATCACGTCATCGATGATCAGTACGGCGCCTTCCAGTCGCGCGCCGATGATCGACCCGCCCTCGCCATGGTCCTTGATCTCCTTGCGGTTGAATGCATAGGGAAAGTTGTGGCCACGACGGGCCAGCTCGATGGCGACGCCGGCCACCAGCGGAATGCCCTTGTAGGCCGGGCCGTAGAGCATGTCGAACCGGATCCCGGATTCAAGGATCGCGGATGCGTAGAGCTCGGTCAGCCGCCCGAGGGTGGCGCCATCCTTGAACAGTCCTGCATCGAAGAAGTAGGGAGAATCCCTGCCGGCTTTCGTCACAAAGTGACCAAAACGCAAGGCCTGGCATTCGGTAGAGAAGGCGACGAATTGCTTGCGGTAACTGTCCATCGATCCGGGGCGCTAGTGGAAAAGTGTTTTGTTTCAAGGAATTCTGGCAACTCCAGCAACCCGCCAAGTACACTCGAGGTGCCCGGCTGCGGCCTACGGGAGATCCAGTCCCGGGGCCGTTTTGCTGCAGATCGTCTCAAAGCGACTTCCATGCCCAGTCCATCAGTCCATCAGTCCATCGAAGGCCTGGCGCCGCAGGTCGCAGCCGAATCATCATCCGCAACCCATCATCGTGTCCACCGTCATCGCATGCTCCGTCTGACCACCGCAAACGTGAACGGAATCCGTTCTGCCGCCTCGAAGGGCTTCTTCGACTGGATGCCGCGCAGCCGTGCCGACATCGTCTGCCTGCAGGAGGTGAAGGCCCAGGTCTGCGACCTCGATGCCAGCCTCGCCACGCCGAAGGGCTGGTTTGCCGCTTTCCATTGCGCGAAGAAGCGTGGCTACAGCGGCGTGGCCATCTATTCGCGCCGCCCGCCCGACCGGGTTGTCGAGGGGCTCGGTATCCCTGAGATCGACGACGAAGGTCGCTTCCTGCGCTGCGACTACGGCGCGCTGTCGGTGGTCTCGCTCTACCTGCCGTCCGGTTCCGCCGGCCCGCACCGGCAGGCGGCCAAGTTCTCTTTCCTGGCTCATTTCATGCCGCAGCTGCTGAAGCTGCGCAGCGAGCAGCGGCAGTTCATCCTGTGCGGCGACTGGAACATCGCGCACCAGCCGATCGACCTCAAGAACTGGCGCAGCAACCAGAAGAACTCCGGCTTCCTGCCGGAGGAGCGCGCATGGCTGACCGAGGTGTTCGAACAGCGCGGCTGGGTCGACGTGTTCCGCAAGGTGGACGACCGACCCGAGCAGTACACCTGGTGGTCCAATCGCGGCGATTCGTGGGCGAAGAACGTCGGCTGGCGCATCGACTACCAGATCGCCACGCCCGAGGTTGCGCAGTCCGCGGTGCGCGCGTCGATCTACAAGACGAAGCGGTTTTCCGACCATGCGCCGCTGACCATCGACTACGACATCGAATGGTGACCGCATGAGCATTGCCGACCCTGCGGTGCCAGCCGATGCAGCCCCGGTGCGGGCGGGCTGGCGTGGCTGGGTGGACGCGGCGAAGGTCTACGGAGAGCCCCCGGTCGCACGCATGCTGCTGCTCGGGTTTTCCGCGGGCCTGCCGCTGCTGCTGGTGTTCGGCACGCTGTCGTTCTGGCTGCGCGAAGCGGGCGTCAACCGCACCACGATCGGCTTCCTCAGCTGGGTGGCGCTCGCCTATGCGTTCAAGTGGGCCTGGGCACCGCTGGTGGACCGGTTGCCGATCCCGCTGCTGACGCGCCGCTTCGGGCGGCGCCGCAGCTGGCTGCTGCTGGCGCAGGCGGTGATCATCTGCGCGCTGTGCGGCATGGCGCTGTCCGATCCGCAGCAATCGTTGCAGCCGCTGATCCTGTCAGCGCTGCTGCTGGCCTTTGCATCGGCGACCCAGGACATCGCGCTCGACGCCTACCGCATCGAATCGGCCGGGGTGGAGCGGCAGGCCGCGATGGCGGCAGCCTACCAGACAGGCTATCGGGTGGCGATGATCTGGGCCGGCGCCGGCGTGCTCTGGGTCGCCGCGCGCTTCGATCCGAGCGAGGCGACCTACGAGCAGACGCCGTGGATGATCGCCTACTTCGTGATGGCCGCCTCGATGCTGGTCGGCGTGGTCACCGTGCTGTTGTCGCCCGAACCTGCGGCGCGGCCGCTGCCCGGCGCCGCCGAGGAAGAACGCGCGATGGCCGAGCGGCTGGCGCTGCGTTACCCGCGCTGGCTCGCGCGTTTCGCGGCCTGGCTTCATGGCGCGGCGGTCAACCCGTTCGTCGACTTCATCGTGCGCTATCGCTGGCATGCGCTGCTGATCCTCGCGCTGATCTCCGTCTATCGCATTTCCGACGTGGTGATGGGCGTGATGGCCAACCCGTTCTACCGCGACATGGGCTTCACCAAGGACGAGGTGGCGGCCGTGTCCAAGGTGTACGGCCTGATCATGACGCTGGTCGGTGTCGGCGTCGGTGGCGTGATGGCGATGAAGCTCGGCGTCACCCGCGTGCTGTTCCTCGGTGCCTTCCTGTCGGCGGTGACCAACCTGATGTTCGCCTGGCTGGCGGGACGCGGCCATGACCTGAATGCGCTGATCTGGATCATCTCTGCGGACAACCTTTCGGCAGGCATCGCGTCCTCTGCGTTCATCGCCTACCTGTCGGGCCTGACCAATGTGTCCTATTCGGCGACCCAGTACGCGCTGTTCACCTCGATCATGCTGCTGCTGCCGAAGTTCCTTGCCGGCTTCTCGGGCTGGGCGGTGGACCAGGTCGGCTATGGCTGGTTCTTCACCGGCACCGCGTTGCTCGGGCTGCCGGTGCTGCTGCTGGTCTGGCTCGCGGGCCGGGTCAGTCGTCCGCCACCCTCGGGACCACCCGGTGCTGCGACGGCTGCGGCGGTGATGTAGTCTCCGTGCCGAGGCGCCCGCAACGGGCGCACCACAGGCAAACCAGTGGCCGGACCACCGGCCCACTCAGGAGGATTGGAAGATGCGGCCCAGTTATCGTAACCGGCGTGCGCCCGCGCCCATCGTCCGGAATGCGCCCGGGCGCATTGCCAGGGCTGCTGCACTGCTGGCCGGGGCGACCGTCGCGCTGTCGCCGGCTGTCGTCAGCGCGCAGGGCCGGAGCACGGCCGATTTTCCGACCCGGCCGATCCGCATCATCATCGGCTTCACGCCCGGCGGGCAGCCGGACATCTTCTCGCGGCTGATCGCGAGCCGCCTGACCGACGTGCTCGGCCAGAACGTGCTGGTCGACAACCGTCCGGGCGCGGGCGGCACCATCGGCGCGAAGCTGGTGGCCGATGCGGTCCCGGACGGACACACGCTGCTCGCGGTCTCGGGCGCGCATGTGATCCAGCCGTCCGTCGCGCGGGTCACCTATGACACGGTGCGCGATTTCGCCGGCATCACCCAGATGTTCACCAGCGCCTACCTGCTGGTGGTGCCCAATGCGTTGCCGGCAACCACGGTGCGCGAGGTGGTCGCGCTCGCGCAGGCAAAGCCGGGCCAGCTCAACTACAGTTCCGCGGGCACCGGCAGTGGCACCCACTTCGCCGCCGAAATGTTCAAGGAAGCGGCGAAGATCGACGCGGTGCACGTGCCGTACAAGGGTATCCCCGAGGCGCTCACCGACACCATCGCGGGGCGGGTGCAGTTCTTCATGGCGCCGCTGTCCAGCGCGATGACGATGGTCAAGGACGGCAAGCTGCGCCCGATTGCCGTGTCGACGGCGAAACGGGTGGGCACCCATCCCGAAGTGCCGACGATCGCCGAGACCATTCCCGGCTTCGACTTCGACTCCTGGGGCGGCATGCTGGCGCCGGCGAAGACGCCGCGCCCGGTGATCGACCGCCTCAATGCGGAGATCGTGCGCGCGCTCGCGCTGCCCGACATCATCGCGCGCATGCGCGCGCTGGGGGCGGAGCCCGTGGCCGGGACGCCGCAGGCCTTCGACCGCTTCATCCGGCAGCAGCTCGCCGTGATCGCCGCCGTGGCGAAGCGCGCAGGGATCAATCCGCCCTGATCCGGCGCAACCGCGCCGGGCCGGGACTCATTCGATCACGATCTTCTGTTCGCGGATCACCCGGCCCCAGCGTTCGATCTGGGTGCGGATCCACTTGTCGGCCTGGGCTGGCGTGCTGCCCACGGCCTCCAGGCCCTGTTCTCCCAGGCGCTCGCGCATGTCGGGCTGGGCCAGGATCTTCACCGTCTCGGCGTGCAGCCGGGCGATGACCTCCGCTGGCGTCCTCGCCGGTGCGAGCAGCGCAACCCATGACTCGGCCTCGAAGCCGGGCAGGGTCTCGTTCATCGTCGGCACGCCAGGCAGCGCGGGGCTGCGTTTCTCGGAGGTCACCGCGATCGCGCGCAGCTTGCCTGCCTTCCAGTGTCCGGAGATGCTGGGGACGGTCGCGAACATCGCGTCGACCTGTCCGCCGATCAGGTCGGCCAGTGCCCCCGATGCGCCCTTGTAGGGGATCTGTGTCACTTCCACCTTCGCGGTGAGTTCGAGCAGTTCCACCAGCAGGCGCGCCGGCGACCCGGGGCCGACGATCGCATTGTTCAGCGCACCGGGCTTGGCGCGCGCGATGGCCAGCAGGTCCTTCACGTTCTTCGCCGGCACGCCCGGATGGACGACCAGCACCAGCGGCCCGCGGACCAGCAGCGAGATCGGCGCCAGGTCGTTCACCGTGTCGTAGGCAATGCTCTTGAACAGGTGCGGGTTGGTGGCATGGCTGTCGAACACCGCGAGCAGCGTATAGCCGTCGGGTGCCGCCTTGACCGCGGCCCCGGTGCCGATGGTGCCGCCGGCGCCGGGCCGGTTGTCGATGATCAGCGGTTGTCCGAGCACTTCGCCCAGGCGGGCGCCGACCATGCGCGCCGTGATGTCCGCCAGGCCTGCGGGCGCATTGGGCACGATCAGCCGGATCGGGCGGGACGGCCACTGACCACCTGCAGGTTGCGCCAGCGCGCAGGGTACGGACAAGACCGCCGCCGCGAGGCCGGCGGCCATCAGGCCCATGTTCGAGAACGTAGTCGACACTGCAATGCTCCTCCGGTAGCCCGGGCTCTTTTGACGCCGGCCGCGGTCAGGGGTAAGTTTGACGCATCCGGCGCGCCGGTGGCAACGGCATGCGTGCATGCGCCTTCGCGACCTGAACGCGCCGCGTGCGCCCGCGTGTTCCCTCTTCCTGCTTCCCCCGACCCGATGCCCGATACCCACGACACCCTTGCATCACCCGGCACCAGCCTGCAGGGTTCCGTCAGTCCTGCCGAGTGGACCCTGCGCTGCGAACTCGCGGCTGCGCACCGGCTGGTTGCGCATTTCGCCTTCGTCGACATGACCTACAACCATATCTCGGCGCGCTGTCCGGACAACCCCGGGCATTTCCTGGTCAAGGCCGACAACGTGTTCATGGAGCAGGTCACCGCCTCGAACCTGGTCAAGTACGACCTGTCGGGCAAGCAGGTGATGGCTTCGGCATGGAAGGCGAGCCCGGCCGCGTACAACGTGCATGCGTCGGTGCTGTCCGCGCGGCCGGAGATCATGGCTGCGGTGCATACCCATTCGCCGGCCAACCTCGCGGTGTCGGCGCAGGCCGACGGCCTGCTGCCGCTGACGCAGCAGGCGATGCGCTTCTATGAACGCATCGCGTACTACCCCAACGAGGTCGACGACACCACGCGCGAGGGCACCGACTTCATGGCGAAGGCGCTCGGCGACAAGTGGGTGATGATCCTCGAGAACCATGGCGCGCTGGTGTGCGGTACCACGATCGCCGAAGCGTACATCTACCATCACTTCTTCGAACTGGCCTGCCGCGCGCAGATCGGCGCGCTCGCCGGCGGCGTGAAGCTGAAGATGCCGTCGCACGAGACCTGCGTCGAGCGGGCGCGCAAGTTCGGCCGCATCGGTGCCTACGACTCGACGAGCCGCGACTGGGTGGCCAGCATGGCGCTGGTCGAAAAGCACTATCCAGACTACCGGAGCTGACCGGGCAGTTGCAGGTCGGTTCGTATCCACGACAATGCGGGAGCCGGGGCGAGCCCGGAGTTGCCCGCGACAGGAGGAATCTTGGCGCAGTTCAAGTTGCTGAATCACCGTGGCGCCGATGGCGCGCCGCGCGCGGCGATCCTGGCCGACGACGAGCGGGTGATCGACCTGCTCGAAGCACTGCCGGGTACGTACTGGGCGGCGTCGACGCTGTCGGTGCTCGGCGCATGGGACATCGCCGAGCCCGCGCTGGCCGCGCTCGCCGGCGCAGCCGGCGTCGGTTCGCGCCCGCTGGCATCGGTCGAGCTGATGGCACCGCTGCTGTACCCGCCGGCGATCTACTGCACCGGCGCGAACTACCAGGCGCATGCCGGCGAGATGTCCGCGGAAGGCGCCGGCGTGGACAAGGCCAGCACCCAGCCCTACCTGTTTCTGAAGTCCGGGCCGCATTGCGTGGTCGGACCGAAGGACGAGATCCGGCTGCCTGCCATCTCGAAGAAGGTCGACTGGGAAGGCGAGTTCGCGGTGGTCATCGGCCGCCGCGCACGCAACGTGCCGCTCGCCGAGGCGATGAAGTACGTGGCCGGCTACACCGTGATGAATGACGTATCGCTGCGCGACCTGTCGCGCCGCCCCGACTGGCCGCGCTGGAACATCGACTGGTTCGGGCACAAGAACTTCGAGACCGGCGCGCCGATGGGACCCTGGATCGTCCCTGCGTCGCAGGTCCCCGACCCGTATGCCTGCCGCCTCGAGACCTGGGTCAACCAGGAACGCATGCAGGACACGCTGGTCGCCGACCTGATCTTCAACGTCGCCGAGCTCATCGAATACCTGAGCCGGCGCATGACGCTGCTGCCCGGCGACGTGATCGCCACCGGCACCCCGTCCGGCGTCGGCCGCCCGCGCGGGATCTTCCTCAAGCCGGGCGACCGTGTGCGGGTGACGATCTCCGGCATCGGCACGATCGACAACCCGGTGGTGCAGGGCGAGTAGCGCCCGCGCGATGACGGCCGACACCGACATGCAGGCAGGCACTGGCGGGCACCCTCTCCACTACGACGTGGGCGGGGTGCTGCTCGACCGGCCGTTCCGCATCCGCAGGCTGGGCCACTTCGGCTTCAACGTCGATGACGTGGCCGCCTGCCTGGAGTTCTACTGCGAGTGGCTCGGCCTGCGCGTCTCCGACCCCCAGGACCTCGCGGCGAACCATCCGAAGCGCGACGAACTGAAGGCGCTCGGCGACACCAACCTGTACTTCCTCCGGCATGGCACCGACCACCATTCGTTCGTGCTGTTCAACCGGCGCGTGTTCAACGCACTGGGCCGCGCCGACGTGCTGCCGGCGAAGGTCGACCTGAACCAGCTGACCTGGCAGGTCGGCAGCCTGGCCGAGGTGTCGCATGCGATCGACTACTTCGGCGACCATGGCATCGCGATCAACCGCGTCGGCCGCGACATGCCCGGTTCCAACTGGCATGTCTATCCGATGGACCCGGAAGGCCATCGCAACGAGCTGTACTACGGCATCGAGCAGATCGGCTGGGCCGGTACCGCCAAGCCGCGCGCGATGCACGAGCGCGGCTTCCGCCAGCGGCCGGGGCTGCCGCAGGTCGGTGAACTCACCGAGGTCGAGCGCCTGCTCGCGCAGGGCATCGATCCGTCTTCCGGGCACAGGCATCCCGAGACGCTGCCGGCCATCCACGATGTCGACGGCGTGCTGCTGTCGCGGCCGTTCAAGGTCGTGCGCCATGGGCCGCTGCGCCTGTTCTGCGACGATATCGACGCGATGGCCGCGTTCTACGTCGACCGGCTCGGCTTCATCGTGAGCGAGACGGTGCAATGGCAGGGCCACCGCTGCCTGTTCCTTCGTTGCAACACGGAACATCATTCGCTCGCGCTGTATCCGGCTGCGCTGCGCGATGCGCTGCCCTGGGCGGGGCCGTCCACGGTGCTGAGCTTCGGCATCCAGGTCGCCAACTACCGGCAGCTGAAGGCTGCGATCGCCTGGTTGCAGGCGCGCGGTTGCCGTTTCGTCGACCTGCCGCCCGCGCTGAGCCCCGGCATCGAGTGGTTCGCGACCGCGATCGATCCGTCGGGGCATGGCGTGCAGCTCTACTTCTCGATGGAGCAGGTCGGGCGCGACGGATGCAGCAGCGGCCCGCGTCCGGTACGCGAGATGCCGCCGCTGGTGCAATGGCCAGCGACGATCCCGGCTGCGCCCGACGTCTACATGGGCGAGGCCTTCGCCGGGCCCTGGGGCTAGCTGGCCGAGGGCCCGGCCGGGCTCGTGGCTACGCGCCGCTGCCGAAGCGATAGACCACCAGCGACCCGCGCAGGTTGGGCAGGCTCGAGACCTCGCGCCCTTCGTGCAGGGCGATCCGTTCGAGGATGCGGATGCGGTGCCGGGCGCAGAACGCCTCGAAATCGGTCATCGTGCACAGGTGGATGTTCGGCGTGTCGTACCAGTGGTGCGGGAACTCTTCGTTCACCGGCATGCGCCCCATCGCGAGCTGGATGCGGTTTCGCCAGTAGCCGAAGTTCGGGAACGACACGATGCCTTCGCGGCCGACGCGCAGCATCTCGGACAGGATGTGTTCGCTGTTCTTCATCGCCTGCAGGGTGAGCGACAGGATCACGTAGTCGAACGAGCCCGGGTCGAAACCGGACAGCCCCGACTCGAGGTCCATCTGCAGCACGTTGATGCCGTTCTTCACGCAGGCAGGGATCTTCGCGTCGTCGATCTCGATGCCATAGCCGCGCACGTCGAGCGACTCGCGCAGATGGCGCAGCAGCGAGCCGTCTCCGCAGCCCAGGTCGAGCACCTTGGCGCCAGGGCGGATGCGCCCGGCGATCACCGCGAAGTCTGCGCGCGGCCCCTTCATCGCGCCACCCCGCTGATCTCGGCATGGATGCGGTCGACATAGGCGCGCACCAGTGCGTGGTAGCGCGGGTCGTCGAGGAGGAATGCATCATGGCCGTGCGGTGCATCGATCTCGCCGTAGGTGACGTCGAGCTGGTTGCGCAGCAGGGCCTGGACGATCTCGCGCGACCGCTCGGGCGCGAAGCGCCAGTCGGTGGTGAACGACACCACCAGGAAGCCGGCACGCGCGGCGGCCAGCGCCCTGGACAGGTCGCCGCCGAACTCGAGCGCGGGATCGAAGTAGTCGAGCGCCTTCGTGATGCGCAGGTAGGTGTTGGCGTCGAAGTACTCGGCGAACTTTCCGCCCTGGTAGCGCAGGTAGGACTCGATCTGGAACTCGGGATCGAAGCCGTAGCCGATGCTGCCGTTCTTCAGCTGGCGACCGAACTTGCTCGCCATCGCGTCGTCGGACAGGTAGGTGATGTGGCCGACCATGCGCGCGACGCGCAGGCCGCGCCCCGGCGTTGCGCCGTGGGCGTAGTAGTCGCCGCCATGGAAATCCGGATCGGTGAGGATCGCCTGGCGCGCGACCTCGTTGAACGCGATGTTCTGGGCGGACAGGTTCGGGGCGCAGGCGATGACCAGCGCATGGCGCAATCGTTCGGGGAACTGCCGGGTCCAGGACAGCGACTGCATCGCCCCCAGGCTGCCGCCCATCACCGCGGCGAAACGCTCGATGCCCAGGTGGTCGGCAAGCCGGGCCTGCGCGGCGACCCAGTCTTCCACGGTGACCAGCGGGAAGTTCGCGCCGTAGGGCCTGCCGGTCGCGGGATCGATGCTCATCGGACCGGTCGAGCCGAAGCAGCCGCCGAGGTTGTTCACGCCGATCACGAAGAATCGGTCGGTGTCGACCGGCTTGCCGGGCCCGATGATGTTGTCCCACCAGCCGATGTCGTCCGGGTCGTCGGCACGGAAGCCTGCCACATGGTGTGATGCGTTTAGCGCATGACAGACGAGGATGGCGTTCGACCGGTCGGCGTTCAACTGGCCGTAGGTTTCATAGACCAGTTCGTACGGCGCGATCGAACGTCCACAGCGCAGCTGAAGGGGTTCTGAGAACCTTGCTGTCTGAGGAGTGACTGCGCCGACCGAGCGGGCCGGGGTGGATGTATCCATGCGACGGTGCGTGTGTGGTGTACGTGCGTGTCGTTTCGAAAACGAAAAAGCCCCGGTGTGCTTGCGCAGGCCGGGGCGGAGAAATCTTCATTTCTCTTTAGCCGCATTTGTAGCGCGCCCGCAAGCTGAACTCAAATCGGCGCGTGAATCGAGATGAACGGTACTCCGTCCGCCGGCCGGCTGTCAAACGCCGGCAACCGTCGACCGTGGCCGACGGAGCCTCAGGTGTTGAGCTTCTCGACCAGCCGGCGGATGCGGTCGGGGTCCCTGGTGCGCGCGATCCGCCGCGCCATCGTGGAAATCTCGGACAGCTGCGTCTTCAGGATGCGCTGCTTCACCTCCAGCAGGAAGGCGGGGTGCATCGACAGCTGGCGCAGGCCGAGCCCGATCAGCAGCCGGGTCAGGTCGACGTCGCCGGCCATCTCGCCGCACACCGCCACCGGCACCCCGGCGCGCGCCGCACGTTCTGCGACGCTGGCGATCAGCGAGATCACCGCCGGGTGCAGCGGGTCGTAGAGGTGGGCCACCGCGTCATCGGTGCGGTCGATCGCCAGCGTGTACTGGATCAGGTCGTTGGTGCCGATCGACAGGAAGTCGAGGTGCTTCAGGAACACGTCGAGCGCGATCGCCGTGGCGGGGATCTCGACCATGCCGCCGATGGCCACCTGCGGCGCGAACGCGATGCCATCGTCGACCAGGCTTGCGCGCGCGCGCGCCACGGCAGCCAGCGTCTGCAGCAGTTCCTGCTTGGTGGACAGCATCGGCACCAGGATGTTGAGCGTGCCGAACGCCGAGGCGCGCAGCAGCGCGCGCAGCTGGGTGTGGAACAGCGGCGGGTCGGCCAGGCAGAGGCGGATCGCGCGCAGGCCGAGCGCCGGGTTCGCCGATGCGCGTTCGGTGCCGCGCAGGGTCTTGTCGGCGCCGATGTCCAGCGTCCGGATGGTCACCGGCAGGCCGTCCATCGCCTGCGCGACCGCGCGGTAGGCCTCGAACTGTTCGTCCTCGTCGGGCATCTCGTCGCGGTTCATGAACAGGAACTCGGTGCGGAACAGCCCCACGCCCATGCCGCCGTTCAGCCGCACTTCGGCCACGTCGTCCGGCCCTTCGATGTTGCCCAGCAGTTCGATCGCGCCGCCGTCGATGGTCGATGCGGGCGTGGTGGCCAGCCGCTGCAGCTTGGCCCGCTCGATGCCCAGTGCTTCCTGGCGCAGCCGGTACTCCGACAGCACGGAAGGATCGGGATTGACGATCACCACGCCCAGCGTGCCGTCGATGATCAGTTGGTCGTTCTCGCGGATCAGTGCGCGCGCCCGGTGCAGCGCGACGATGGCCGGGATGTTCAGGCTGCGCGCGACGATCGCGGTATGCGAAGTGGAGCCGCCGAGGTCGGTGAGGAAACCCGCGAACGGCAGCTGCTTGAACTGGATCATGTCGGCCGGCGACAGGTCGTGCGCGACCAGGATCGACCGGGCGCTGCCCGGCAGCGTGCGCGGGATGTAGCCAGGCTTTCCGACCAGCACCTTCATCACCCGCTCGACGACCTGCAGGATGTCGCCCTTGCGCTCGCGCAGGTAGGGATCGTCGATCTTGTCGAACTGGTCGAGCAACTGGTCGAGCTGCAGCTTCAGGGCCCATTCTGCGTTGCACTGCTGGCTGTCGATCAGGTCGAGCGGCCCCTGCGACAGCGTCGAGTCGGCGAGGATCATCTGGTGCACGTCGATGAACGCACCGAATTCCGCTGGCGCAGCGGCCGGGATGCTCTCGCGCAGGTGGGTCAGCTCGTCGCGCACGCTGGCCAGGGCAGCCTCGAAGCGCTGCCGTTCGTTGGCGAGTTCGCCTGCCGGCACCAGGTACTGCGCCACTTCCAGCGTCGCATACGACACCAGGTGCGCAGGGCCGATCGCGATGCCGTCGGAGGCGCCGATGCCATGCATCGTGAAGCTCATCCGCATCGAGCGGGCGGCGGCCGCATCGGCCGCCGCGCAGGCGTCGGCCGGCGTCGGCGAATCGCCCGTGGAGCGGGAGGCGGTGCTGTCCATCGCGGTCATTCGCCCTCGCCGAAACGATCGGCCACCAGCGCGGCGAGCGCCGCCGAGGCCTCGACTTCGTCAGCGCCATCGGTCTCGATGCCGATGCGCACGCCGCGCGCGGCGGCGAGCATCATCACGCCCATGATGCTCTTCGCGTTCACGCGGCGGGCGTCGCGGGTGAGCCAGACCTCGCACGTGTACTTGCCGGCGAGCTGGGTCAGCTTGGCCGAGGCCCGCGCATGCAGGCCGAGCTTGTTGACGATGTCGACTTCAGTGCGCAGCATCGGTCGGTCCCGCTCCCTGTTCCTGCGGCATGCGGACCACGCCTTCGCAGCCACCGCTGATCGCCTTGGCGATCATCTTCTCGAGCGGCTGGTCGCGGTAGGTCAGGGCGCGGATCAGCATCGGCAGGTTGACGCCTGCGATGCCCTCGACGTGTCCGGCCTGCAGCAGCTTCGATGCAAGGTTGCACGGCGTCGCGCCGTAGATGTCGGTGAGGATCAGCACCCCGTTGCCGTCGTCCAGATGGGTGACCAGGTCCTGCGCCTGCGGCAGGATCGCCGCCGGGTCGTCATGGATGGTCACGCCGAGCTGGCGCACCCGCATCGGCCGCTTGCCCAGCACATGGCTCGCGCAATGGATCAGGCTTTCCGCCAGCGTGCCGTGCGCGATGATCAGGATGCCGATCATCGGCTGCTCCCCGGGCTCGCGTCGCTGGGCGGTTGCGCGGCCAGTCGCTCCAGCGCATCGATCATCAGCGCGGCTGGATCGCATGGCGTCTGCTGGGCGATTTCCTGCATGCCGGTCGGGCTGGTCACGTTGATCTCGGTCAGGTGGGTGCCGATGACGTCGAGGCCGACCAGGGTCAGCCCGAGGCCGCGCAGCACCGGCCCGACGGTCTCGGCGATCTCGCGGTCGCGCGCGCTCAGCGGCCGTGCGACGCCGGTGCCGCCCGCTGCCAGGTTGCCGCGCGTCTCGCCCGCCTTCGGGATGCGTGCCAGCACATGCGACGCCGGCACGCCGTCGATCAGCAGCACGCGCTTGTCGCCGTCGCGGATCTCGGGCAGGTAGCGCTGCGCCATGATCGTCCTGCGTCCGTGGTCGGTGACGGTCTCGATGATCACGCCGATGTTCGGGTCGTCGGTGCGCACGCGGAAGATGCCGCTGCCACCCATGCCATCGAGCGGCTTGAGGATCACGTCGCCGTGTTCGGCGAGGAATTCGCGCAGCACCGCATCGAGGCTGGTGACCAGGGTCGGCGGCGCGAACTGCGGGAATCGCGCCACCGCCAGCTTCTCGTTGAAGTCGCGGATCGCCTGCGGACGATTGACCACGCGGGCGCCCTGTCGCTCGGCGAGTTCGAGCAGGTGGGTCGCGTACAGGTACTCGTTGTCGAACGGCGGATCCTTGCGCATCAGCACGATGTCGAATCCGGACAGCGGCGTGAAGGCCGGCGCGGAGGCCTCGAACCAGTCGTGCGGATCGTCGGCGCCGGGCGCCTTGAGCGTGACCTCTGCCGCCTGCCCGAGGACGATGCGATCACGCACGACCAGTTCGCGCGCTTCCATCGCGAACAGCCGATGGCCGCGCCGCGCGGCCTCGCGCATCATCGCGAAGGTCGAGTCCTTGTAGGTCTTGAAAGTCGCCAGCGGGTCGGCGATCACCAGCAGTTTCATGTCGTGATGGTAATCGGGAACGGACCGGCGGTCATGCCCGCGTCACTGTGCCTGGCCACTGCGCCTGGCCACTGCGCCCGATCACGCAGGCCTGACGGTGGCGGTCAGCGTCTCGATTTCCCGCGAGGCGGCGAGCAGCGCCAGCCGGGCGATGACGCCATAGGCGTAGAAGCGGTTCGGTGCGGCATCCGGTGCCGCGCCCGGGTCGGGCGTCGAGCACGGGGTCTTGAAGGCGAGCGGCACGAAGCTCATGCCGGGGGCGTTCAGGTTCTGGTCCTGGCCGCGTTCGGTGTGCACCCGGTAGAAGCCGCCGACCACGAAGTGGTCCATCATGTAGACCACCGGTTCGGCCACGGCGCCGTCGACGTTCTCGAAGGTGTAGACGCCTTCCTGCACCAGCACCTCCTGCACCTCGAGTCCTTCCTTCACCACCGCCATCTTCTTGCGCTGGTTGCGGTTGAGTTGCTGCATCTCGCTCGCATCGCGAACGGTCATGATGCCCATGCCGTAGGTGCCGGCATCGGCCTTCACGATCACGAACGGCTCCTGGTCGATGCCGTACTCGCGGTACTTGGCCTTGATGTCGGCGAGCATCTCGGACACGTAGCCGGCGACGCACTCCTCGCCCTGCCGCTCCTTGAAGTTGATCTTGCCGCAGCGTTCGAACAGCGGGTTGATCATCCACGGATCGATCTTCAGCAGGTCGGCGAACTCCCGGGCGACGGTGTCGTAATGGGCGAAGTGCTGCGACTTGCGGCGGGTGGTCCAGCCGGCCTGGATCGGCGGCAGCACCCATTGTTCGAGGTCCTTCAGCACCTCGGGCACGCCGGCCGAGAGGTCATTGTTCAGCAGCACCACGCAGGGGTCGAAGCCGTCCACGGTGAGGCGGCGGCCGTTGCGCACCAGCGGCTCGAGGGTGATCGAGCGGCCGTCGTCGAGCGCGATCTCGGTCGGCGCGGTGATCTCCGGCAGCAGCGTGCCGATGCGCACCACCAGTCCGGCCGCGCGCAGGATGGTGGTCAGCGCCGCCACGTTCTTCAGGTAGAACTGGTTGCGCGTATGGCTCTCGGGCACCAGCAGCACGCCGCGCGCGTCCGGGCAGATCTTCTCGATCGCCGACTGCGTCGCCTGCACGCACAGCGGCAGGAAATCCGGGTTCAGGTTGTTGAAGCCTCCGGGAAACAGGTTGGTGTCGACCGGCGCCAGCTTGAAGCCGCTGTTGCGCAGGTCCACCGAGCCGTAGAAGGGGCTTTCATGTTCCTGCCACTGGCTGCGGAACCAGTGTTCGATCGCGGGCTGCGACGTCAGGATCCGCTTTTCAAGGTCGGGCAACGGACCGGTCAACGCGGTCTTCAGGTTCGGGACGGGCGTGGCGGGAATCGGCATGGACATCGACATCGGCGGGGGCGCAATCACGGCGGGCCAATCACGTCTGGCGGCCGGTCAGTGTAGCCGATCGGGACGGACGCCTTGGTTACCGGTCGGGTAGCCGTCCTTTTTGTCGTTTTGCCTTTTCGTGGCGCCCGGCTGGTGCTGCCTTGCCCGATGCTGACGTGCATGGCAGCCCGCCGGCCGGCGCCGGAGTAGACTCTCGCGCTGTCGCGCATCCGCACGAGGCGTTGGAAACGCCGTTCGAAGGCGGATCGCCCCTGCCAAGGACCCAAGGACCGAAGGAGATCCCGTGAACCAGATCGTCAAGCGCCGGTGTCATGCCGGAACCGCAGCCACCGGTGCAGTGTCGCACCGGTGCCCGTCGCCCGAGCGAGCCGCCGGTGCAGCCGTGCGCAGGGCGCTCTGCGCATCGGTACCGATGCTGCTTCTTTCCGGCGGCCTGGTCGGCAGCGTCGCCGCAGCCGACTTCCCGAGCAAGGCGATCCGGATGGTGATTCCGTTCGCGCCCGGCGGCAGCAACGACATCGTCGGTCGCATGGTCGGCCAGCAACTGCAGGACCGCGTCGGCCAGCCGGTGATCATCGACAACCGCGGCGGCGCCGGCGGCGTGATCGGTACCGAACTGGTGGCGCGCGCAGCCCCCGATGGCTACACCCTGCTCATCGTTTCGGTCGCCTTCGCCTTCAATCCCGCGCTCTACAAGCTGTCGTACGACTCGGTGAAGTCGTTCGCGCCGATCGCGATGGTGGGCAGCGGACCCAACGTGCTGGTGGTCAATCCCCAGTTGCCGGTCAATTCGGTCAAGGACCTGATCGCCTACGCGCGCGCGAACCCGAACAAGCTGAACCTGGCCTCGGCGGGCATCGGTTCGTTCCAGCACCTGTCTGGCGAACTGTTCACCCGCATGGCCAAGGTGCAGATGACCCATGTCCCGTTCAAGGGCGGTGGCCCGGCGATGACCGACGTCATCGCCGGCCAGTCGCAGGTGACGATCGGTTCGCTGATCCAGATGCAGGGCCACATCCGCTCGGGCCGCCTGCGTCCGCTCGGCGTGGGCAGCCTCAAGCGCAATCCGACGCTGCCCGACGTGCCGTCGATCAATGAAGCCGGGCTGCCCGGCTACGAGGCCGCCAACTGGTGGGGCCTGGTCGGTCCTGCAGGGCTGCCGGGCCCGATCATCACCCGGCTGAACAAGGAAGTGAACGCGAGCCTGCTGTCCCCGGAGACGCAGAAACGGCTCGAAGGCGAGGGCGCGATCGGTACGCCGATGACGCCGGCCGAGTTCGGCAAGATCATCGTCAACGACATCGCGCGCTGGGGACAGGTGGTGCGCGAGGCAGGCATCAAGGCCGAGTAGCGCAGCGGCGAGGGCGAAAAAAACGGGCACCCGAAGGTGCCCGTTTTTCGTTGCAGCCACCCGGTCAGTTGTACGCCTTCTCGCCGTGCGAGCTGACATCCAGGCCTTCCCGTTCCTCTTCTTCGGTCACGCGCAGCCCGACAATCAGGTCGACGATCTTCAGCGCGATGAAGGCGACCACCGCGGACAGCACCACCGCGACGAGGACCCCCTGGATCTGGATCCACACCTGTCCACCGATGCCGGCCGCGAGCGGCTGGCCGCAGACATTCTTGATGTAGTCGCAGACGCCCGCGCCGCCAAGCGAGGGCGAGGCGAACACGCCGGTCAGGATGGCACCGATGATGCCGCCGATGCCATGCACGCCGAACACGTCCAACGCGTCGTCCGCACCGAGCATCCGCTTCAGGCCGGTCACGCCCCACAGGCAGAGGATGCCGGAGACGAAGCCGATCACGATTGCACCCATCGGGCCGACGAAGCCGCAGGCCGGGGTGATCGCCACCAGGCCGGCGACCGCACCCGAAGCTGCACCGAGCATGCTCGGCTTGCCCTTGCCCATCCACTCGGCGAAGGTCCATGCCAGCACGGCTGCCGCGGTGGCGACGATCGTGTTGATGAAGGCAAGGCCGACCACGCCGTTGGCCTCAAGGTTGGAGCCGACGTTGAAGCCGAACCAGCCGACCCACAGCATCGAGGCGCCGATCATCGTGAATACCAGGCTGTGTGGCGGCATGGCTTCACGGCCATAACCGACCCGCTTGCCCAGCACGTAGGCGGCAACCAGTCCGGCGATGCCGGCATTGATGTGAACCACCGTGCCACCGGCGAAGTCGAGCGCGCCCTTGGCCCACAGCCAGCCGGCTGCAGCGGTGACCGCCTCCAGCGACTTCTCGTCGGTGATCGCATCCGGGCCGTCCCAGTACCAGACCATGTGCGCCATCGGCAGGTAGGCGAAGGTGAACCAGATCGCCAGGAACAGCAGCACCGCGGAGAACTTCATCCGCTCGGCGAACGCACCGATGATCAGCGCCGGAGTGATTGCAGCGAAGGTCAGCTGGAACACGACGAACATGTACTCGGGAATGTACGTGTCCTTGCTGAACGTGGCGGCCGGTGTCGCATCGGACACGCCCGACAGGAACAGCTTGTCGAGTCCTCCGATGAATGGATTGCCGCCGGTGAACGCGAGCGAATAGCCGTAGATCACCCAGAGGATCGCGATCATCGAGAAGGTGACGAACACCTGCATCAGGACCGACAGCATGTTCTTCTGGCGTACGAGGCCGCCATAGAACAGCGCGAGGCCGGGAATGGTCATGAAGATCACCAGCGCGGTGGCGATGTACATGAACGTGATGTCGGCCTTGTGGATGTTCGGCGGCTTCGGCGCATCAGCGGTCGGTGCGGTGGGTGCGGCAGCAGCGGGTGCGGCAGCGGCAGGCGCTGCTGCCGCGGGTGCCACCTTCGCTTCTTCAGCCTTGGCTTCCGCCTTGGCCGGTTCCGGCGCAGGCTGCGCGATCGCGCCCGCGCTGAGCGCGAGCGAGACGGCAGTGAGCAGGGTCACGAGCAGCTTCTTCATGAGATCTCCCGAGATCTTTTTGTTCGGTTTGCAGGGCTTGTTTACAGGGCGTCGGCGCCGGTCTCGCCAGTGCGGATGCGGACGACCTGTTCCAGGTCGTAGACGAAGATCTTGCCGTCACCGATCTTCCCGGTGCTGGCCGACTTCTCGATGGCTTCGATCACCTGGTCTAGCATGTCCGACTTGATGGCGACTTCGATCTTGACCTTGGGCAGGAAGTCGACGACGTACTCGGCGCCGCGATACAGCTCGGTGTGACCCTTCTGGCGCCCGAAACCCTTGACCTCGGTGACGGTGATGCCCTGCACGCCGATGGCAGACAAGGCTTCACGCACTTCGTCGAGCTTGAACGGCTTGATGATGGCAGTGACAAATTTCATGGTGTGTGCCCCTCGACCGACAAAAAAAAGGGGCCGGCCTGGCCGGCCCCCGACGTTTGGTTGCTAGAAGGTCTTCTGGACCCCGACCGTCCACGTGCTCTTGCCGATGTTGCGGCCGAAGCGGTTGTTGTAGAACACGTCCTTGGCGTCGGTGTCGGTGTAGTTCAGGCTGAAGTTGAGGCCCATGAACTCCTTTGCGATACCCAGCCGGTAGTCGGTGTAGGCAGCATTGGCCGCGTTCGGACCGTCGTAGGTCTGGCGACCCACGTGGCCGATCAGGCTGAAGCCGCTGCTGCCCAGCGGCAGGGTCGCGGTCAGGTCGAGGTAGTCGCTGCCGCGGGCATTGTCGACGCCGAAGGTGTCGCCGAGCGAGTACGA
>JBIITW010000092.1:0-17825 GCA_044340265.1 Burkholderiales bacterium
AGGACAAGCTTCGTTGCAAGGGCCGCGCTGAGGCGAGCGGTGAAGTCCGAAGACAACGGCTGAATGGTGGTCATGTTGGCTTTCTTCACTTTGGCGAGGCGCGCAGCTCTGTGCCTTTCGTTCATTTAAGAACACATGTTATCGTTCATGTGAAGTCATCTAAAAATGAACATCTACTCATGTTAGAGAGGTGCCCGCATGACCTTCACTCAGCTTGAGATATTTGTCGTCGTGGCGGAACTGGGTGGCTTCACCGCCGCGGCCGGTCGGCTCGGGATCACCCAGTCCGCCGTATCCCACGCGGTGCGGCAACTGGAGACCGCGTGGGGTGTCACGTTGCTATTGCGTGGACCATCTGGCGTGACGATGACCGAGTCCGGAAAGACCTTGTTGGTCCGAGTCCGTGAACTGCTGGGGGTCTCCGCCGCCATTCGACAAGAGGTCTCCGCCACGCGCGGACTGCATCGTGGCGTCTTGCGCATCGGCTCGTTCGGACCAACCTCGTCGCTTCAACTGCTCCCGCACATCCTGGATGCGTTTGGCCGGCAGTTCCCGGAGATCGAGGTCTTCGTGGACGAAGGTGAGGACCACGAGGTCACGCGCTGGCTGGAGGAGCGCCGGGTTGACGCGGGCTTCGTCGTGCTGCCCGACGAGCGCTTCGACACCGTGGCGCTGGTTCAGGATCAACTTGTCGCGCTCTTGCCCGCCGCGCACCCGCTGGCGGGGAAGCGGGCGGTATCGTTAGCCGAGCTTTGCGACTGGCCTTTCGTGCTCACCCGGGCGGGCAGTGCCGGCTTGGTAGAAGGCTTGTTCCACTCGGCAGGCTTGCAGCCTAGGGTGACCCACCGGTACTCGCAGATCATCACGATCCTCAAGACCGTGGAGCGCGGCGCCGGCGTTTCCATCTTGGCGGACCTTGCCGCCCCACCGCAGGTGATGGCGATGTGCCACGGTCTCGTCAAGAAGCCATTGACGCCTGTGGTCAAACGCTCCGTCGGCCTGGCAGTTCGCGGCCGCAAGAGCTGCAGCCCGGCCACCGAAGCCTTTCTCAAGCTGGCGAGGTCGGTGGCACGCTCGCAGCCCTGGCACGCGTCCTTGTCCCCGTAACCCTCTTCGCCATTCACAGGCGACCCGCCGCGCGCCGCGATGGCTCAACGCTGCCGCTCGTGCATGCATTCGCGTCGACACATTTACTCCTGCGCGAGGTGCTGGCGGTCCCAGCGCTGCTCGCAGGCGGATACCTCACCACGGATTCCGCTTACGGGAGCCTGCGGTTTTGGGGTCCCGCGTCCATGCGCTTCGCTTCGACATCGAGCATCCCGGCGACGGACAGCGCCTCTGCATGAGGGACCTCCTCCTGACGAGACACTTCTACCTCTGAACCTTCCGATTTTGCGGGGGATTACCCCCCGGATTCCGGACAACTATACAGCCGGCAACGTCACCTCAAAGATCGCCCCGCCCCCGGGACGATTGATTGCCGTCAGTTTCCCCTTGTGGCGCTCAACGATGGTCTTGCACAGCGCCAATCCGAGGCCAGTACCGCCGGCGCCGGAGGCTGTGCGCGAACTCTCATAGAAGGGTTCGAAGATCGCGGCCAGTTCCTTTTCCGGTATGCCACAGCCCTCATCGATCACTTGAATGCTCAGGGACTTGCTGGCGGGACTACCAGAAGGTGCCGGCTTGTCCTCAAGCTTTACGATGACGGTCGATCGCTCCGGCGAATAGCGCAGGGCATTGCCGATGAGATATTCCAGCGATTGGCGCAACCGCGCTTCATCGCCATCGACCACGGACAAGGAAGAAAGATTTTCCATGATTATCTGCTGCTGACGCTGTTGTGCCGTTCCTTCCATCATGGCGCAACACTCGCTCGCAAGATGCGAAGGAGAAAGCGCCTGGATCTTGTCTTTCGTCATGGTTGAGTACTGGTTCCATGCACTCTCCGCGATATTCAACAGCGACTCGATCAGCTGATGCAGCTTCGTCCCGCAGTGCTCGATCTTCTCGAAGTATTCGCGCATTGTCTGCACGGATGCTTCACCGAATGGGCTCTTGCCGAGTTCGGCGAAACCGAGAATTCCCTGCATGGGGGTCCGCATCTCGTGGCTGACGTTGGCCATGAAGCGTGTCTTGACAGCATTGGCCGACTCGGCTTCCGCCCGTGCCGTGGCCAGTTCTGCGGTGCGCGCCAATACCCGGCGCTCCAGTTCGAGTTGAGCCTGCTTGCGCTCGGAAATGTCGCGAATGAGGCAGATAAACTTATCGGCCGGCGCGGGCATGTGAGTCACACTCACCTCAACGTCCAGCAGACTCCCGTCTCGGCAGCGATGCCGGCTTTCATGGCGGTCGAAGCCCTTTTCACGAATCCGGCGCAACACATCGAACACGGGTTCAGCGTCGCTCACCGCTCCGATAGCCAGCACATTCATGCGCAGCACTTCATCCCGCGCATAGCCGAGCATCCGGCAGTAGATTTCATTGACGTCGATACAGCGGCCCTGCGCATCAGCCAGAACGAAGCCATCCGGCGTGGTGTTCAGAAGTCCCTGATACTCGCCCTCGACCGTGATCAGCTTGCCCTGTGTCAGCTCCAGTTGAATGCCCACATAAGCCATGTGCGAGACAGCTCCGGTCAACAGTGCTGCTATCGAGATCAAGATGCTTCCAAAGGTTGCATCCATCATGGCAGGGCTGAATGCGCCGCGGGTGATCTCACCGACACGAATCAGGAGTCCGGCAGCCAACAGCGCATGGAAACCGGCAATCACCATGGCACTACGACTCTTGAAGCGCCGACCGATTTGCCACGCAAGAACGGTCACATAGCCGAACAAGAGTGCGTGGATCGAGTGGATGTATCCAGCGCGCATCGCGGCATCGTCTAAATTCAATCTGATGAATTCAAAGATGAGGATGGATACGATGGCGCCGCTGGCAATCCAGGGCCATCGCCACGGCTTGCCGATTTCATGGCGCAGCGACTGGATCCGTATGAGACTCCCGAGGACCATCAGGAAGTTTGCTGTCGGATAGCTGGCCCAGGCCGGAACATGCAAGCGCAGAGCAAACAATATGCACCCGAGCCCGATCAGGATCCCGCTGGCACACCATAGCCCGAGTTTCAGCGAGGGCGATCTGGACAATGACCACCAGGTGAAGGCGGGCATGATCAGAATCATCCCGCCCGCAAGGAGGAAGGCGGTCGGAAGATTGAAAGCATTCATGAGAACATCTTTTTCAGTTACGACGGAGTCATTCCGCCACGGCCAGCTGTTTTCTGCGCACCATTAACAAGTTCGACAGCGCAACACGTGCTCGACCCTCGCACGAACGCCGGCTTTGAGCTGCTCGATCTCGTCGATCAAGCGCGGTGCCTCTTCTTCAGGTCCAACGCGCGGCGCTTGCCTGGTCGCATCGCCCAATAAGTTCGCCCGTCGCCGCCGGCGAAACCCTCGCGTCAGCACCAACAGCAGGGGCTGCTCGAACGGGAGGGTCGCCTTTGCTGTCAAGTATTTTACCTCTGACGCGGCCCCGAGAGGCCTTCCATAGACCTGTCCGTGACGTGCCGGTGCGGCGAGGCCTCGCATGTATCATCTCACGACTGTCCGGCCGCAGACATCTCGCGGCTGGGGTCTCTTGCTGAGGTGTCTTGTCTTCCATGTTCCGGCGTTTATTGCGCGCGACCGCACTTCTGGCCGCTTCGTCCCTCCTGATCGGGTTCGTACTCGACGTTCCGCGCCTGTCTCCGCCAGACCCGGTGGTCATCGAGACCGGGCCGGTCGGCGGGAGCTATCACGGCAACGCGTTGCGCTACGCGCAGCATCTGACGGCAGCCGGCTTCAAGGTGGAAGTGCGGCCGAATCCGCAGTCGCTCGACTCCATCGGGCACGTGAACGGCGACGGCCCGAAGACACACATCGCCTTCACCGCGCAGGCGATCGACGGTTCCAGGTTCCCCAACGTCCGCTCGGTGGGCGTCATCCAGACGCAGCCACTGTTCACCTTCCTGCACAAGCGACTTGACGGTCGGGTCAGCACGCTCGCAGACCTCAAGGGGGTGCGGCTGGTGATGCCGCCTGAGCGCAGCGCCACCTCTGAGGCCGCGCGTGCCGTGCTGGGCCTGTTCGGAGTCGACCCTGGCAACACGAGCTTTACCTATCTGCCCATTGCCGAGGCTGTGGCCGAGCTGAAGGCCGGCAACTTCGACGCGGGCCTGTTCATGCTGACGGCGGACAATCCGCTCGCGGTCGCACTTGGCACCGAAAGCACCCTCTGGCTGCCCTCCCTGCCCGCGGCGCCTGCGGTGGCCGGGAAGCTACCCTGGCTGCGCGCGGTCAAGCTGCCGGTCGGGACTTTCGACATCGGCCGCAGCCTGCCCCCGCAGGAAGTCGAGGCCGTCGGTGCAATGGTCAACGTCGTCGTCAGAGAGGACCTGCACCCGGCCGTGCTGTTCGAACTGCTGCGTGCCATGGACGGGTTCCACGGCGGTGCGACCCTTGTCAACCGGGCGGGGGAATTCCCTTCCCTGACCAGCACCGAACTGCAGCCTCACCCGCTGGCGGCGGAGTACCGCAAGACGGGCGTGCCCTGGCTGTACCGGCACTTCTCGCCCTTCCTTGCCCGAATGTTCGACAACTACCTGCTCATTTTCATTGCGCTGGTACTGCTGGTCGAAGGCTACAAGGTCTGGTACTACCTGCGCGAGTTGTGGGAAGAAGCCTCCCAACGATTTGCCATGTGGGCCTTGAAGCGGTTGGACCGGCTGCTCGACCGCGGGATACCTCCCGGTCGCACCTCGAGATCCCTGCTTGGCTTCGCGGAACATGTCATCCAGCGCCACGAGGCCGCCCGTGGCCACGAACTGCTCGGCCGCGTTCGATCCCGAGTGGATTCGGAGTGAGCCGTTTGGACCATTGCGAGCAGTCGCCTGCGCTCCTGCACAAGACAGCAGACCCATACCTGCCGTCGGAGCACACTGCAGTCCTGCTGCTTCACTTGAGGCAGCGCTTCGCGGCGCGGTCACCCGGCCGCGTGGCGGAGATTGGCACCGGCAGCGGCGTCCTGCTGACGATGCTGATGCGCGCCGGGGCAGCTTCCGGCTTTGGCGTCGACGTGGAGCCGTCGGGCGTCGATCGAACGGCGTCCTTGCTGCACAGCGAGGGACTGTCCCTCCACGCCGAGGTCGCGCAAGGCTCGATGTGGGCACCTTGCCGGGGTCGGAGCTTCGACCTGGTGGTGGCCAACCTCCCGCACTTCCCGGCAACCTCAGTCGCCGACGACATGAGACCGCGCTCCTGGAGTAACGGAGGCGCCGACGGTCGCCGCTGGCTGGATGAGTTCCTCACCGGGCTGCGCGACCATCTGCTGCCAGGTGGCAGCGCCGTCATCACCCACAACGTCTTTGTCGACCTGGACCGCAGCCGCGCGCTCGCCAAGGCTCAGGACCTGGTGCTGGAAGTCCTGCACACAACCTCGGCGTTGATACCCGCTGCCAAGGTTGCGTGTATCTCCCCCTCGGTACTGGCGCGGTTCGATGGGCATGGCATCTACCGTATAGGACCCCACGCGTTTGGCGACTTCCATATCGTCGAGCTGCGGCATCCGGGCCATGCCTAGCGCTGCGCGGGTATCGGCCATGGCCGCGACCAGGTCGGTCTTCGCTGCGCTGTTGATCGGAATGGGGCTCGCCGTATGGGTTGTACCTGCGAGCGCTGCCAGGCCGCCGTCACCGATGCCCATGGACTGTTCACAGGCCGCCGACGCGCTGGCCCGTGTGCAGTGCACGGGTATGCTGCGGGTGGGCGTGCGTACAAAGTACGCACCGTTTGCCACCAGCGAGGACGGCGCTCCGCGCGGCTTCGAGATCGACCTGGCCCGGGCCCTCGCCACGAAGATTGGTGCCACCGCCACCTTCATCACCGTCACGCCCGCCAATCGCATCGCCGCACTCGGCGAGGGCTGGGTGGACCTGACCATGGCCGCCATGGGCCACACGGTCCAGCGCGACGGCCAGGCGCGCTTCGTCCGCCCGCACTACTACCAGTCCGAGACGCTGATCGCAGGCAGGAAGAGCATCGCGTTGGATGGCTGGGAGGGGCTGGCGGGCAAGACCGTCTGCGTCTCCGTGGGCAACAGCACCAACGCCGACCTCGCGGGCCGTGGCGCGCGGCTGATGCTCTTCGACAGCGCTGCCGCGCTCCTGGAACAGTTGCGCTCGGGTGGCTGCTCGCTGGTGGCCCAGGACGACACCTTCCTCGCCGCGCCCCTGGCGGCGCCTCCGCTGGCCGAAGCCAACGACGTGAAGTTCGGCTTCGCACCGCTGCCCTGGGGCGCTGCGGTGGCGCAAAACGGCGGCGAGCGCCTGGCCGAGGCGCTCGGCATGGCCATGCGGCAGATGCACGCCAGCGGCGCCTTGCAGGAACTGGCCGCACGGCATGGCGTCGACTCGGCTTTCCTGGCGGCACAGCGCACGCTGTGGTCGGGCAAGACCTGCGCGGCAGACCCGGCCGCCTGCCTGCTGCCCCCGCGCGACAACCGGCTCGAGGCCACCGCCATGGCCCCGCACGTCAGCGCCTTCGAACAGTGGTTGCAGGCGGTGGCCGACGTGAAGGTGACGCTGGTGATGCTCAAGACCCGCGTTGCCCTGGACCTCTTCCTGTCGGGGGTCGGCTATTCCCTGCTGCTGGTCACCGGGGCCGTGGCCGCCACTTTCGCGCTGTCGCTGGCCTTCGGCATCGGGCTCGGTTCCCGCCGGCGCGCCGTACGCTGGCCCTGCCGCGCCATGGTGATGACGATTCAGTCCACGCCCATCGTGCTGCTGATGGTCTTCGCTGGCGTGCTGCTCGGCAGCACCGGCCTGCAGACCCCGCTGCTGTCGGTGGCGGCCGCGTGCATCGTGCTGGGGCTCTTCAACGGCGGCAACGCGGGCCAGGCCATCGCCGAGGCGGCGTTGACCCTGCAGCCCGACCCCGACGGACCGCGCCCCGCGTTGTGGGCGACCGTGCGACGCGCCAAGGCGCAGATCGTGAGCTTCATCGTCAACGCCACGCGAGGCAGCCCTGTCGCCTCGATGCTGGGCGTGCCCGAACTGCTGGCGGCGCTGACAGATATCGCCTCCTTCTCCAGCGAAAGGGTCACCACCTACACCCTGGTGCTCGTGTTCTACATGATCGTGGTCTCGATCGTCGTGGTGACGGGCGAGTGGTGGATCCGGCGCCTCGATGCCGGAGTGGGCGTACATGCCTGATCTGCACGCGGGCTTCATTGCGGAGTTCATGTCGGGGCTGGCAGTGAACTTCGGCATCGCCCTGTGGTCGCTGGCGGGCGGTCTGCTGCTCGGCTTGCCGATCGCCTGGCTGCGCCTGGGCCGAGGTCGAGTCGCCCGGCTGGCGGGCTTTGCGGTGGCGCCGATGCGCACGGCGCCGACCTTCGTGGTGATGTTCTTCCTGCTCAACGCCCTGCCCGCCCGGATGTCGCTGGGGAGTTGGGAGTTCAGCGTCACGCCCTGGCTATCGGTGGTGCTGTCGATGGCGGTCTACATGTGCAGCTACGTGGCCGACAACGCGGTGGATGCACTGCACCACCTCCGGGCAGGCAACAGGGCCGCCGCGCTGCTGTTCCTGCCGGGCCTGGCACGCGCCTTCTTCGTAGCCGTGCTGTCCTCGGGCACCGGTGCCGCGGTAGGCGTGGTCGAGGCGGTCTCCGTAACGCTGCGTGAGATCGAGCGCCTGCCCTCGCTGGGGGACAAGGCCCTGCTCATGCTGGGCGTGATCCTGTTCTTCGTCCTGACCTTTCAGACCCTGTACGCAGTGCTCGACCTGGTCCGACGCCGGCTGGCTGCTGCGCCCACGCGCTAGCCCGGGGGCTTTGCACGAGCCGAGGAAATCTCCGGCGTTTACTCGCTGCGCGCGACCCCTTGTAAACTGTGGCCACCACATGCACGCATGCACACATGCACACATGCCAGCGGACATCGCGCGAGCAGCTCGTTGAGGAGCACTCGACGACAGTGTCTGTTGCCGCTACACCGACTACGTGAAGATCATCGACGCCTGCCGCGACGCGACGGCGCTGCTGACTAAGGAGAGCAAGGTTTGAGCACGCACCTGAACGGACTGAGATGGACGCCGCTCCCCGCGCGCTGGTGATCGGCGGCTCGCTCGGTGGCCTGTTTGCGGCGAACCTGCTGCTGCGCCAGGGCTGGGATGTCGAAGTCTTCGAGCAATCCGCGCGCCCGCTGGCCGGCCGTGGCGCGGGCATCATCACCCACCCCGATCTTTTCGCCGCACTTGGCCGCATCGGCATCGACATCGATGCCGTCGGTGGCATCGGCGTCGACATTGAATGCCGGGTCACGTTCGATCGCGAGGGACGCGAACTGGGGCGGCTCGCCATCCCGCAATGCCTCACCACCTGGGGTCGCCTGCACAGCCTTCTGCTCGCAGCCTTCCCTGCCAGCCGCCACCACCTCGGCCACGCCTGCAGCGCAGTAGAACAGGACGGCACGGGCGTGACTGCGGTCTTCGCCAATGGCCACCGCGCCCGCGGCGACCTGCTGGTGGCCGCCGACGGCATCCGCTCGGCGGTGCGCGCGCAGTTTGCGCCCGCCGCCCAGCCGCGCTACGCCGGCTACATCGCCTGGCGCGGCCTGGTCGAGGAAGGCGCGCTGTCGGCCGCGACGCGGCGCGATCTCTTTCCGCGCCTGGCCTTCAGCCTGGCACCGGCGGAACACATGGTGGGCTACCCGGTGGCGGGCTTCGACAATTCGGTACGCGAAGGTGAACGCTGCTTCAATTTCGTCTGGTATCGCCCCGCCCCTGCCGATGGCCCATCGGCGGTATTGCCGGTGCTATGTACCGACATCGAAGGCCGCCGGCACGAGATGTCGATCCCGCCTCCGCTGATCCGGCCGCAGGTGATCGCCGCCATGCGCGAGGCGGCGCGCGAGAGCCTGTCGCCGCAGTTCGTCGAGGTAGTGGAAAAGACACCGCAGCCCTTTTTCCAGGCGATCCTGGACCTGGAGTCGGAAGCGATGCATTTCGGGCGCGTCGCGCTGCTCGGCGATGCCGCGTTCGTGGCCAGGCCTCATGTCGGCATGGGCGTATCCAAGGCGGCCGGCGACGCGCTGGCACTCGCCGCCGTACTGGCACGCGACCCGGCCGACCCGGTTGCGGCGCTGCGCGACTATGCCGCGCAGCGGCTGCGCCTCGGCCACACGGTGATCGCGCGCGCCCGCGCCCTGGGTGCCTATCTCGAAGCCTGCGCGCAGGGCCGCGAGGACGCCGGGCTGCGCCGCAGCCTGCACACGCCGCAGGCGGTGATGCGGGATATCGCGGTCACGTGCGACTTCTGAAAACCGGCGGAGGAAGCGGCACAACGAGGTCGGCAAGCGCAAGGCTCACGGCGGGATCCTCGCCAATCCAGACGCGGCCCCGCTCGGGCACGAGGTTTTCGTACTGGATAGCGGGAACACCAGAGCCAAGAGCCTGTCCATCGCGCAGCAAGGCGGACACCAGCACGGCGCAGGTCCAGCGGTGCGCCAGTTCGCCGACTCCCTCGGGCGGCGCATTCGGAGGAAGGATCCGGTCCCGGCGAACGGCAAGGGCACGAAGCGCAAATCGCACCGAACGCTCGAGCGGCTGCGCGACCGGGAGCTCCATCGCTGCATCACGATGGCGAGCCGACGGCACACGTTCCGCAAGCCCCCTGAATCAGGGGCCCCACCAGAGTGGCGAACACCTCGCGAGGGAACGCGAGCCGCGATTGCAGCAGCGCGAGGTGAGCTGCCGTGAAATGCCGCCCCGACGCCCGCAGCGTAACCGGCGCGCGACTGCGAGCTGTCTCGATGAAGGCCGTTGCGCCAGTGTTCGAGGGCTGGCCGAGGGCGTCAGCGTGAATCAGGACGCGCGGGCAGACCCGATTCGAGGCAGCCGGATCGTGGGCTACAACTCCTGGAGCCCAAGCAGTGAAGTTCGTCCCGATCCGGATCTGTTGTTTACGGTTTTGATTAGATCTAGACAGGAAATTAAATCCTGAGGTGACTTAAAGCGCACCATCCAAGCAGTCGATCCGCATATGATTGGATCCTGTGGTATTTTTCAACCATGGATTCAAATTCCCGTCACCAGATTCTCAAGCGCCTGCAGACAGGTCTTGCCCGGGGTGCGCCGTTCGACCTGTCCAACCTGGCACGGGTCGGGGTGTCTGCCCCACTGGCTGCGCGCTACGCCGAAAGCGGCTGGCTCTTGCGCCTGGCACAGGGCGTGTACGCCTTCCCGAAGGACGATTTCGGGGTGTACGGCGCATTGATGTTCCTGCAACAGCGCGTCCCCGGACTGCACGTCGGCGGCAAGAGTGCGCTGGCGCTGCAGGGCGTTCGACACAACCTGAGCGGCCGCGATCCCCTGGTGCTTTGGGGCGATGTGCGCTTCGCCCTGCCCGACTGGTTCACCGCGCGGTTTCCCGCACGCTACGTGCACGCACGCTTGTTCGACTGGCCGGATGAGATGTTGCCAGCCAGGACCGTGGTGACGCCCGCCGGGCTGCCCGACGGACTACGCGTATCGGCATCGGAGCGCGCCGTGCTGGAACTGCTGTACGACGTCGGCACCCGCCAGAGCCTGGATGAAGCTCGCAACCTGTTCGACGGGGTGCGTTCGCCTCGCAAGGAACTGATGGGCCAGTTATTGGCCAGTTGCACCAACGTGAAGACCGTGCGTCTCTTCCTGACGTGGGGCCGCGAGAGCGGCCTGCTGGACGTGGACGATCTGCGCGCTCGCTACCCGCTGCGCACCGGCAGCGACAAGCGCTGGATGAGACGGATGCCCGACGGCACCTTGTTGACGCTCAAGCCCCATGGATAAGGGTTACGCGGACACCGTCCGCCTCTTGCTGACCGTCGCGCCCGAGGTCTTCGCCAACGACATCTTCGCGATGAAGGGCGGCACGGCGATCAACCTGTTCGTGCAGGACATGCCTCGCCTGTCAGTGGACATCGACGTCGTGTTCCAGCCAAGACAGATGCCGCGGGACGAAGCCTTGGCCGCAATCGACACTGAGCTTGCCGCCATCGGGCATCGTGTTGCGGCTCTGGGTCTGCGGGCTCGGCGCTTGCGCGGCGCGGACGCCGGCGACACCAAGCTGATCGTCGAGAACGACACCAGCCAGGTCAAGATCGAGGTCAACACTGTGTTCCGGGGTACGGTTCTCCCCATCGAACGAAGGCCCTTGAACGCGAGGACTGGCGATCTTTTCGGCGTCGAGTTCGATGCTCCGATCCTGGCACGCGACGAGCTGTATGCCGGCAAGCTGGTGGCAGCACTCGACCGGCAGCACCCGCGAGACCTCTTCGACGTTTGGCAGCTTTACGAATCGGGCGGCCTGACCGACGCCATGGTCGAGTGCTTCGTGGTCTACCTCGCGGGCCACAACCGGCCGCTGCATGAAGTGCTCTTCGGCAATGACAAGGACATCACTGCCGAGTACGAACGCGCTTTCGCAGGCATGACAGAAGTGCCTTGCTCGCTCGACACCCTGCTCGGCGCCCGCGCCCGGATACGGCATGAGCTGCCACACCGCCTGACTGCCATGCACCGGCGGTTCCTGAGCGGGCTGGTGCGCGCCGAGCCGGACTGGTCTTTGATGCAGTACCCACACGCGGCGGACCTGCCGGCCCTGCGTTGGAAGCTCGCCAACCTGGAGACTTTCCGAAAACGACGACCCGCGGATTTCCAAGCCCAGGCCGAGGCGCTTGATGCCGGCCTGAATCGCGTCGGTGCACTGCGATGAGTTCGACCTCGACACGATGGAAGGCCACATGCATGCCGTGGCCATCGGACCCAAGACACTGAAGCCTCAGCAGTGGTTGCCCCCGATCTGGGGGCTTACGCAGGATCAGGGTATGGTGCCGGCCGGGCAGAGCCTGAAGCAGATCAACCGGATCCTGGAACTGGTGATGCGCCACTTCAACAGCATCATCGGCGCCCTTGAGGATGAGCGGCCGGACATCTCCCCCCATTGGTGCGTCATGGTGTTCGACGGCCGGGGATGGTGCGCCCCGATCCCGGATCGCCTCGCAAAGCTTGAGCACCTGCGCCGTGCTGATTTCGGGCAGAAGCTTGTTCCCGAACCGGGGGAGGAAGTCCCGGTTCAGGATGCCGCGGCGCATGTCCCAAATGCTGTCGGCCATCCGGGTGTCCAGCCACGCATCCGCGTGCGCCTTGAACGTCTGCGCCGCCCGCTGTTGCACCCGCGCGTCTGCCTTCGCTTTTGAGGGGGACTGCCCAAGCATGACGGACCGCTGCGCCCGGTCGCGGAGCATAGGCGCATCCGCCAGCGGGTGGCCGTACTCGATTTCCTCCGGGGCGCGTGGTGCTGCGCCATCGGGCACAAGGTTAAGCATGTCTGGCCCAAGCGCCAGCGTTTCGCGGCGGCCGTTCAGCCGATAGTCGTACCGGAACGACTTCGCGCCAGTGGGCGTTACGTGCGCGTACATCCCGTCCCGGTCCGTGACCTTGTACGGATGCTCCCGAGGCTTCAACGCGTTGAGGGCTACCGGCGTAAGTCCGGACGCGCTGGCGGCCTTGCCGATGGCGCGAGGTCTGGCGGGTGCTCGAGGGCAACGGTGGAGCCTGTGGCGGCTTCTGTCTGCACGGCGGATTCTCCAAGTACCGTCAGAGCTTGTGTCGGTACATTTTCCGACACGCTTGGTGATCCCCCAAACAACGTCACCGGCACCGGCATTTCGGGGCAGCTGCGGCCAATCGGCCCTGAACGACCTTGAACCCTAATCGACTGTTCTACCGAGGGAAAGCCGGAAAATCCGAACGATCCCGAATCACGTAGAACAATCTTGGGCTACTCCCACTCAATAATCAACGAGCCTTCTAACTCATTGATTGGTCTGGAGTCCGCCCCACCCCGCCGGCTTTTACCGTCAGATTTACCGTCAAAGTCAGGGGCTCCAGCATTGGCGCGGGTTTGCGGGCGATTCGGCCGAACGTCACCTTTCAGGACCTATCGAGGACTATCGACTCTTGGCGGCGCTCGTGAGCGCATCCACACGCCTCGACGTGACCCTCGCGGCGTCCACCGGCCCCGATGAGCATCAAACACAGTAAGTGCCTGTTGTGCATCACTTTTTCGGACGCTTTTTTACCGTCACTTCGGCAAAGCGCCCTCGAGATCTACAGCAAGCGATATTTGCTGCTCAGTGAAGATTCGCGCCGCCCTCGCTATCGCAGTCTGCGCCTGTCGATGCTCTACTGAACCCCCGCCATAAGGCTCACGTACGGAATCTTCAACCCGTCGTGCAGCCTCTTGACCATCCGAAAGCTCAACGGGCGCCTCCGGTTCAGCACTTCGGACACGCGGCCGCTCTGCCCGATGAACGGCTCCAGATCGCGATGCGTCAGCCCTTCCTGCTCCATGCGGAACTTGATCGCCTCTACCGGATCGGCGGGCCCGAAGTCGTAGTGCTTGTTCTCGTACGCTTCGATCAGCGTGACGAGCACGTCGCGCTCGTCCGCCTGCGCGGTGCCCTGTGCGGCGTGGAAGATCTTCTCCAGGCGCCGGGAGGCACGCCGCAGGTCGTCGTCGTTGCGGATCGACTTGATAGTCATTCACGGTCTCCACGTCGATGCGGTCGTACTGCGCGTGCGTGCCGGCGAACTTTACTTCACCTACAAGATGCCCGCCCGGTATTGCACCTCGACCACCAGCCGGTACTTGTTGCCGCCCATGTTGAACACGACGCGGTTGTTGCCGCAGATGCTCGCGCTGGCGTTCTGGTCCTTGATCTCCTGGGGGGCGCGCCAGGTCGCCTTGATCGCCTCGGCGTACCAGCTGTGCAGCGGTCCCCGGGCATCGGCGTAGCCCGGCCGTTGCCAGAACTTCTGCAGGCTGCTGTTGGCAATGACCCTCACCGACAGCGGTATCTCCCGCTTTGGGAGCGCTGACAAGTGACAGTCTATTCCAACGATGGATCAGCCTCGCGAGTTCGCTGATTCCAACGAGGTGTGAGCATGGACGGATGCGGGGGCAGGGAGGAAGCCGCCAAGATGCCGCACCCAAGCTCAGCATCTTGCTGCCTTGCATCACCAGGACGGCGAGATGCCGTTCCACGCATGCGCGATCTGCTCCCTTTGGCGAGCGATCTGCGAGTCACCTTGCAGAACTCCCTTGCTCGGTTTACGTGCAGGCGGTCGTTGCCGACTCTTTCTACTCGAGCAGCCGATGTACAGCGGCGATGGCTCCCGCCCCCGGGCGCCAGACTTCACTTCGCGCGATCGCCGTGTGCCCAGACTGCGTACCGTCATCGGCGAGCCGCAGCGAACTCGGAAGTTGCGGATGACCCAAGCTCGTTGCCCCAAGCTCGTTGCCCTATGCCCGCGATACCGGTTCTTGATAGACTGTGTTCACCATGCAGATCTCCGTTCGTGGTCGCCGATCCATCAGCTGGCTTGCGCTGCTCGCAATGCTGGCAGCGACCTTGCTGCCTTCCCTCACGCATGCGTTCTTCCCGACGGCCGGCAGCAATGGGTCGTGGATCGAGATCTGCACTCAGCAGGGCATGCAGCGCATCGCCGTACCGGCGGACGGAGAGGCCCCCCCTGGCGCGCCGCCGGCGCTCGGCACTCAACTCGATCACTGCGCGTTCTGCGTACAAGGCGGGGCATTCGACCTGCTGACGGCCGGCCGCAGCAAGCTGCCTGCGGCCGCCGACGAGGACACCCGATACGCGCGGCCGCAGCCGGCGCTGCACAAGCTCGACGCCTTGCGCGGCGCGCAGCCGCGCGGGCCACCGATCCACTCCTGATGCGCTGAAGCCTCCCGGCGGCCTGCCGATGACCGTATCGGCCGGCCCGGGAGAATCTGCGACGGCGTGCGCCAATGGCGCGCGCGCATCCGGAGCCCATCTTGACAAGCATCGAGCCTGTAGCAGGCCGCGTGGCGCGACTGCGAGCGGCCGCCGCCCGCGCGGTTGCGGTCTGTATCCTGTCTGCCGCCAGCGTCAGTGTGCCGGCCCATGACTTCCGGGTCGGCAACCTGGTCATCGACCACCCCTATGCGATACCGACCCCGCCCGGGGCCCGTACCGGCGCGGTCTTCTTCCGGACGCTGATCAACAACGGCCGCGAACCCGATCGCCTGATCGGAGCCCGTACCCAGGCCGCCGCCTCGGTCGAGATCCATCGCACCACGATGGACGACGACGTGATGCGGATGCGCCGGATCGACGACCTGCCGCTGCCGCCCGGCGCGCGGATCAGGCTGCGGCACGACGGTGACCTGCATCTAATGCTTATCGACCTGAAGGCGCCGCTGAAGGTGGGCGATCGCCTGTCGGTCTGGCTGCGCTTCGAGCGGGCTGGCGAGCGCGAGGTGACGGTCTGGGTACAGCAACCGCGCCGCGGCCGGGCGCACGAATCGCACAAGCACTGAGCCCCCCGCTCGATCGCGGGGGACTGCATCGAACATCGAGCGCCCTGCAAGCGGCAATCGGTCCCAACCAGAGGAAACCATCATGAACAGAATCGCTTTCGCGGTACCCGTTGTCTGTGTCCTGCTTGCCGCCTGCGCCGGCAGGCCCACTCAGGTGCCCGTGGCCGGCGGCAACATGCCCGTGACCTTGCGCTTTGCCGCGCAAGTCGCGGGCCAGACCTTCGAGTGCGGGAAGAGCTACGCGGGCATCGGACGCACGGCATCGACGATCACGCCGAGCGACTTCCGCATGTACGTGAGCGAAGTGCACCTGATCGAGGCGTCCGGCCGGGCGGTGCCGGTCACGCTGGCACAGGATGGTATCTGGCAGTTCGAGAACATCGCCCTGATCGACTTCGAGAACGGCAGCGGCCCCTGCCGTAACGGCACCGCGTCGACCAACACGACCGTGCGCGGCAGCGTTGCTCCAGGCAACTATACCGGCGTGCGCCTGACACTCGGCGTGCCATTCGCACGCAACCATGGCGACCCGACAGTGGCGCCCGCCCCGTTGAACAGCACGGCCATGTTCTGGAACTGGCAGGGCGGCTACAAGTTCCTGAAGTTCGACGCTGCGACCACCGGACGCCCGGCGCTGACGGCGCCGCCTGCGGCCGACGGCGGTGGGAACGCCTCGGGCTTCTCCGTGCACCTCGGCAGTACCGTGTGCGCCTCGCCGGGCCGGACCCAGCCGCCGAGCAACTGCCAGAATCCGAACCGGGTGACCGTGCAGTTCGATCGCTTCGACCTCGCCCGCCACACGGTCGTCGCCGATATCGGTGCCGTGCTGGTGCAGGCCGACGTGAACGTCAACGCCCCAGGCACCTCGCCCGGTTGCATGAGCTTTCCGAAGGATGCCGACTGCCCGCCAGTGATGCACGCACTGGGCCTCGCCTACGATGGACAGGCTGCCCCCGGACCCCAGCGCTTCTTCCGGATGCAGTGATGGCGCCACGGCACGCTGCACTGCCCGACGAACGCCGGCGGCGCGTGCGCCGCGCGCCGAGAGCCCTCGTCGCCGCGATCGTGGCGGTCGCAGCCTGGGGCTTGCTGGGCGGAGCCAGCAGTGCCGTCTTCAAATGGGAGCTGCCACACTGGGTGCCGCCACCGGTCGTTCCGCCCGACAACCCGATGACCCGCGAGAAGGTCGAGCTCGGTCGGCACCTGTTCTACGACGCCCGCCTGTCGGCCGACGGTACGATGTCCTGCGCTTCCTGCCACCACCAGGACAAGGCCTTCACCGACGGCAGGGCGAAGTCCCCGGGAGTCACCGGAGAGATCGGTTCACGCAGCGCGATGAGCCTGGCCAACGTCGCCTACCTGCCAGTTCTGACTTGGCAGAACCCGCAACTTTCGTCGCTCGAAGTGCAGGCCCTGATCCCCCTGTTCGGCGAGCACCCGGTCGAGATGGGCATGGCCGGGCGCGAGCAGGAACTGTTCGCCCGGATGAAGGCCGATCCGGTCTACCGGCGCCTGTTCCGGCAGGCCTTCCCGGCCGAGGCAAGGCAAGGCGAGTCGGCGCTCTATTCGCTGGCCACGCTCACCCGCGCGCTCGCGGCCTTCCAGCGCTCCTTGCTGAGTTTCGACAGTCCCTACGACCGCTATCGCTACGGCAGCGAGCGCGCTGCGATCAGTGCCCAGGCCCGGCGCGGCGAGGAACTGTTCTTCGGCGAAAGACTCGAGTGCTATCACTGCCATGGCGGCTTCAACTTGACCGATAACATCCAGCATTCCCGGCTGCCACTGTCCGAGCGCGGCTTCCACAACACAGGCCTGTACAACGTGGACGGCAAAGGGGCCTATCCGGCCGCCGCGCCCGGCATCTCCGAGTTCACCGGCGATGCGCGCGACCACGGGAAGTTCCGCACGCCGAGCCTGCGCAACGTCGCAGTCACCGCACCCTACATGCACGACGGATCGATCGCCACACTCTCCGAGGTGCTGCGAAACCACTACGCGCGGGCGGGTCGTTCCGCCCTGGACGGCAAGGGGGCCAACCCGCTGCGCAGCGAGTTCATCGCAGGTTTCAGGATCAGCGATGCCGAAGTCGCCGACGTGGTGGCCTTCCTCGAATCGCTGACTGACGCGCGCTTCCTGAACAATCCGGCGCATGCGGACCCGTGGCCACCGGGGTCAGCCGCGCGCTCGGCGCCGCGAGACGGGAGCGGGTCAGTCAAGTGAGCGTCGAGCAGATGGCGACCCTGCGTCGGTCTCACCGAGGTGTTCCGCGCGGGCTACCCGCCGCCAGAGTGCTGCGCCGATGCCGCGCTTGCTCGCGCCGGCTCATTGACCGGAAGCCTGCATTCCCGCATCGCGGTTCCATACCAAGCTGAAGGAGAGTG
>JBIITW010000238.1:0-6911 GCA_044340265.1 Burkholderiales bacterium
TCGCCTGTTGCCTCGTTGCGCTTCCAGCTGCGGCGCAGCATGGGCAAGGTACATCCCACGGCACGGCGCACCATCATCATCCGCGGTTCGATGATCCGGCAAAGTGGTCGAAGTCTTTCGACGACCCGGCGCGCGACGCCTGGCAGAAGCCGGACGAGGTCATCCGTTCTCTGGGTCTGGCACCGGAGGCCCGCATCGCCGACATCGGCGCGGGGACAGGCTACTTCACGATACGCCTGGCCCGGGCAGTGCCGGGCGGTACCGTGTTCGCTGTGGACGTCGAACGGAAGATGGTCGAACACATCGCCACGCGCGCCAAGGACTCCAGCCTGTTGAACGTGCGGGGCGTCATCGCAGGTGATGCGTCGGTCAATCTGCCTGAGCCTGTTGATCTCGTGCTGATGGTGAATAGCTACCACCACATCACTGGGCGCACTGCCTATATGCGCGCGCTCGCCTCTTCGCTGCGTTCGGGCGCAAGAGTCGCCCTCATCGAGGCGCGGCCGGAAGCCGAACAGGGGCCGCCGAAGCATTTCCGCCTGTCAGTTGCCCGCATGGACGAGGAGATGGCGGCTGCCGGATACCAGCGCATAGCGCAGCACGATTTCCTGCCTCGGCAGAACTTCCTCGTGTACGAGCGGAAGCCACAGTAGCTATCGTCCGCCGACTATAGCGGTGCAGGCTTGGGTTGCGGCTTGAAGATGCGGAACGACTGGTGGCAGGCGAGACACTGGTGCCGCACGCCGGTGTAGGCCGCCTCGACATCGCTGCCGGACTGAGTGGCCGCAACCAGCTCATCGACAGCTTTCCTGAAGCCGGCAACATGCTGCCCGAACCGCTCGCTCTGCTGCCAGATCTCGGGCTTGGCGCCATGCCGGCCCGGCTCAGTTTCGGTGCCGGGGACGAACAGCTTGTCGATGTTCCTTGCCAAGCCCTGCAAGGCGCGAGCGTGCGTCGTCAGTTCGGCCGTAAACGGCGCCCGGTAGATGACCACGGCTTCAATGGCGCGGAAATGCGCGGACTGAGCCAACATATGCTGACGACGGTAAAGCGTTACCCGCTGCAGATCTGTACTTATCTCCAGCGGCTTGACGTGATCCTTCAGATCGCCCCACGGGCCCGGCACGAAACCCTGCGCCGATACGTCAGCGAGCGGCACCAGCATCGCAACCCCAAACAGCGCAGCTGCAATCTTCACTCCGACTTCTCGAAACATCCGCACCTCCGGTCTGCGAAGATACCAACCTGCGGGCATCAGCATGACGTCACGCATCCGCCTGGACGCCAACAGCGGTCCACTCCGCGGCTCCGGGATGTAGAGGAAGTCCTCGGCGAGATTCACCGCGGTCGGCACGGTGCTGAAGTCGGCAGCGGCACTGAGCATCATGCGCACTGCGCACAGGTACAACGCTCTGGCGCAGGCAAGCAGCGTCACGCCGTCCATTGGCGGGTTCTGGGTACTGTACGTAACGGCAGCGGTGCTCAGCTCTGGCGGGCAGTTCACCCCCCTGTCCGCTTCCGCCATTTTTACCGTGATGCTCAATCGCGCCCTGCAACACTTGCAAGCCCTCGACTGGTCGAGGTTTTCAGCCGCTTTTTTACCGTCAGGCCCAAGTTCCGCCCGACGGTAAATTCTCACCCGTCGGACTGCTGCACTTTTTTACCGTCAGATTTACCGTCAAAGTTACTTTGACCCCCCTACGTCAGAGGGCTCGCCACCTGGCGCCAACCCATGGAGTGCACGCAGGTTTGAACGCCTCATTGAACTTATTGACCTTGTACATCAGATAGTTAACGGAATTCCGCAAATACCTGATTCCCAAGCGTGTTTGTGCCGCGCAGGAGGCCCTTTATTCCCACTCAAACGTCAATTGAGCCGCTAAGTCCTTGTTGCGCCATGCGTTCTTGGGCGGAAGGCTACTGGATACCGTCAAAGATACCGTCATCTTGATGACGTCCAGCATTGGCGCGGGTTTCCGGGCGATCGGCGCGGGATGCACCTTTCGGGATCTATCGAGGACTATCAGGGCTTGCGAGGTCATCGAAGCACAGCATCCACCCTGCTCTTTCGAGCCTCCGACCAGCTTTCGTCGTACCGTCATCGAGCAAGCTAAGTGCTTGTCTGAACGTGATTTTCACGCGCTTTTTCTACCGTCAACAGCCGATCTTGACCGTCCGCGTCATGGCTGAGCGTAGTCCATGTTGCGCTTCCTTTCGTGGTTTGAGGTTACCCGGCACCGACAATCAGGACGAGCTCCGACCGCCAGCGACATCTTCAGCTCCATCGGCTTCGACTTTTGTTCGAGGCCTCGTGCACTCCGAGCTGAACGATCGCGAAGAGTGGATCGGATCTCGTAGTCCGATCGAAAGCTCTGACAAGCGGCAGATCGCGGATCACCTCGCTCCGCATCTGGCCAGTCCAGCCGGAGTTATTCACTCGACAGCGAATTTCGACGCTACGCTCCCGCGCAGGCACGGCGCGTCAGCGCGCATCTGCCGTGTGCTCCAGAGTCTCCTTCCATGGCCTTATGGTTGCGAGTGTCTTCGCGAGGCTCACCTTCGCGACTTCAGTATCGTAGTCGGCTTGCAGACGCAGCCACCAGCCATCGGAAAGCCCGAAGAATCGACACAGTCGCAGATCCGTGTCGGCGGTCACAGCGCGCTTGCCGGCGAGGATCTCGCCGATGCGCTGCGCGGGCACGCCGATCTCCTTGGCAAGGCGATAATTGCTCATCCCCAAGGGCTTCAGAAACTCCTCGGCGAGCATCTCGCCGGGCGACACTGGCTTGGCCTTCCTGGTCATTGTGTCGCGCCTCAGTGATAGCCCTCGATCTCGACCTCTTCGGCATCGCTGCCTGTCCAGCGAAAGCAGATTCGGCACCGATCGTTCGCCCGCAGGCTCCACTGGCCCGCGCGATCGCCCTTCAACCGATCCAATCGATTCGTCGGCGGCGCGCGCAGGTCTTCGATGCATCGCGCGAGGTCCAGCTGCTTCAACTTGTGCAGTGCCGGACGATCGAAACCGACAAAGCGACCCAACCGGCGCAGGTGGAACAGCGCTTCGGTATCGGCACACTTGAACGTCCTGATTGCCATTCGCAAAATAGTATTGCCTCGCGTTATGACCGTCAAGCGTGGCAATCGACTACAGCATCTGCCGCCTTCAAGTCAGCCTTCGAAACGCGTCTTTGCAGGGGCGGATTCGGCTGGCGCGCGCTACTGCGGATGCACTGTACATCGACCTGAGCTTCCCGATTCAGCGAGAATCAATCAGGTGGAGTCAATAAAGCCTCCAGGGCGTCCCCGAGGTGTTGCCACACCAAGCGCATACGGCTGCTGCGGCGCAGATCATCGTGGGCGCACAGCCATACCTCGTTGGGTAAGCCGACCTGACTGGCCAACACCCGCCTCAGCCCGGGCCGAGTCGCCGCGATGTGGTTGAACATCATGCCGATGCAGGCTCCGCTCTCGATCGCCGCCTGCAAGGCCAGCACGGCATCGCTGCGCCAGCGAAACTGCAGCGGCCGGGCGGGCTCCCCGCCGCGCAACGATGCGCTCAGCTGCATGGGCATGCGGTCGAAACCGGCGAGCACGCCACCGGGCGGGATCTCGAAGCCGACGGGCTCTCCGAAGCGGGCGAGGTAGGACTCGTGCGCGTACAGACCCATATCTGCGCGCCCGAGCTTGCGGGCGATGATTCCGTCCTGCCGCGGCCGGAAGAAACGCACTGCGATGTCGGCATCGCGGCGAAGAAGGTTGTCGCTCTGGTTGGAGACCGACAGCTCGATCTCGAGCTCTGGGTGCTCGTTGAGCAGCGGTGCCAGAATCTGCGGTACGACGTGATGAGCGTAGGCCTCTCCCACCGCGACTCGCACCACGCCCGCAACCTGCTCGGCGCCCTCGCCGAATAGCCGCTCGGCGTCGCGAACGGCCTGGTACATTGGCGCGATGGCGGCGTACAGCGCGTCCGCTCTGGCGTTCGGCTTTAGCTGGCCGGGCAAGCGCACGAACAGGGTCTCGCCCAGGCTCTTCTCGAGTTCGCGCAGGTGGCGGCCCATGCTGGGCTGAGTGGTGACCAGGCGCTGCGCGGCGCCCGTGAGGGTGCTGGTCTCGTAGATGGCGATGAAAGAGCGCAGGAGGTTCCAGTTGTCCAGCAGCGGGCCGGGCGAGGGCTGGACAGGAGTGGTGTCACCAGGGATGGTACGGACAGGCATGGCATGCATTTTTGCATGACTGGCATGCTTTGCCGAGTCTGGTGACTTCGGCGGGCGATGGCCAAAGTGTCTGCTCGGCCGGCAGATCGCAGGCCCCTACCGCGAAGGAGTCGCGCCTTGTCTCTCCCCCACTCCCCTGTCCCCCACTCCCACGCGCGTCTGCGAGTGTTCCTGTCGACGCTGATTCTGACCAGCGGCCTGACGCTGGTCGGCTGTGCCAGCGTGGGGAGCCCGCAAGAGAGCAGCCTCAGTGATGCCGAGCAGTTGAGCGCCCAGCCAGACGGCACCCGCGCCTGGCGGGTGGCCGAGCTGCGCGTGTCGGCCTTTCATCTGCCGGCAGACGCCCTGGCGTTCGGGGGGGCAGTCAAGCTCGACGACGGACAGCAGGCCGCCCTGCGAAAGGCCTTTGTTCAGACTCTGACGAAGGAACTGCAGGACGCGGGGCTGCGGCAAGTCGACACGGCCAGACCGGATGCGGTGCAGGTACGCGGCACGGTCACCGCCGTGGAACTGGCAAGCCCGGGGCTCAACGCGGTCACGACCCTGCTGCTGCTGGCGCCGCTGTCGCGCGGCGGAGTATCGCTGGACGTGGAAGCCGTGTCCGGCACGTCAAGGGTCGCGGCGCTGTCCTTCAAGGGTCAGGCTGGCGTGAATAACGTGGGCTCGGCGTTCAGCGGGATCGGTCACGCCGAGTTGCAGGCCGAGGTCGCGGCTCGCAAGTTTGCCGACGTGCTGCTGCAGCGGGCGACCGGGTCCGCACGCTGAACGGGAGACGACCATTATCCCCTCGCCTTCTCACGAAATGATGCCCGACCGACGCCGCTTCATCCGCCTCGCGGGTGGGGGCGTTGTGCTCGCGGCCACCACTCCGCTGACGGTGATCGGCTGCACCGCCGGCATGCCCGCCGCCGCGCTGCAGGCCTGGAGCGAGCCTACCGACACGTTGGACATTCGCGAGTTCATGCTCGCCCACGCGCTGCTCGCACCCAACCCGCACAATCTTCAGCCCTGGATCGCCGACCTGTACGAACCCGGGGCGATCACCCTGTTCTGCGACAGTGATCGACTTCTTCCCGAGACCGATCCGTTCGGACGCCAGATCCTGATCGGCTGCGGCGCCTTCCTGGAGCTGGCGGTGCAGGCGGCGTCGCAGCGCGGCCGCGCAGTGCAGGTCAATCTGTTCCCCGACGGTGATCCGCCGGACCAAACCCTGCCGCGTGGCGTGCGCGTGGCCCGGCTAGTGGTGGGCGACCCTGGCAGCGCCGAGCCTGACCCATTGTTCGCCCAGGTGCGTGAACGCCGTACTCAGAAGGGCGTCTACGACAACCAGCGGGTGGTGGCCCCGCCGCTCTGGCAACGCCTGCTCGGCGCATCGGTCAAGCAGCCGTCGCTGCTGCTGGGGCAGGTGAGCGAACCTGCGCGCATGGCCACGCTACGCCAACTCACCCGCACTGCGTTCGAGATCGAAATGCTCACGCCAGCCACGTATCTCGAGTCTGCCCGACTTCTGCGCATCGGCCCGGCCGAGATCGCGCAGCACCGCGACGGAATCTCGATAATCGGCATGATGCCGCGTCTGCTTGACGCGGTGGGCCTGTTCGATCGTTTCGCCGTACCCAAACGGGGCAACGATACGCACCAGCGCATGCTTGAGCACTGGCAGCCTTCCGAGACGGGTAGCGGCTACTTCTGGATCGCGACACAGGGCAACAGCCGGCGCGACCAGATCGCCGTGGGCCGGGTCTTCGTTCGTGCCCAGTTGCAGGCCACGGCCGACGGGTTCTCACTGCACCCACTGTCGCAAGCGCTGCAGGAGTTCGACGCCATGCGCGAGCAGCGCCGTGCGTTGCATGCCACCCTGGGCCTGGACGCGGTGGCGCAGACGTTGCAGATGCTTTCCCGCGTCGGCTATGCGATGGAGCCTGCCGGGCACTCGCCCCGGCGGCCGCTGAGTAATCTGCTCCGAGCCTGAACCGGGGGATACTCGTATCTGTCGATGGCTGTCGGCGAGCCTCTGCACCCCAGTCGAGGGGTGCTGAGGCTGACGTCCCGTCTTCAGTGCTCCGCGCAGCACGCGCGGCTATCGATGCTCAGGTGGGTTATTCTGGGGTGGCCCCCGGGGTCGCGCTGCGACAGCGGCGGCAACACTTGTCGGCGAGATCCCGCCCATTCCTTGTGCAGCGATCGCCACGGAGAGAAGCCGCTTACGGATTCCTGATGGCTGCCGTGGTAGCTTGTCATGGTGGCGCAATCTCACATACAAAGTGGCGGCGCGGCGAAGCGCCGTTGGCTGCCTGCGAGTATCGTCTGGACAGTTTCCTGGCTCCTGATGTTCGGACTGGACGGTCGGATCGATCTGGCAAATATGGCGCTGATCCTGGTGCTGAGCGCAGCCGTCGCCGCTATCTGGTCGATGCCGTTGGTGTCGCTTGTTGCCAGCGCAATCGCCGTGCTGGCCTTCAACTTCGCTTTTGTCCCGCCGCGCGGCGCCTTCGCCGTGGACCTTCACCAGCACGCGTTGTTGCTTGTCACGATGCTGACGGTCAGCTGGATCGTGACGCTGCTGGTGGCCCGCCTGCGCTGGCATACGGCTCAGGCGACGGCGCAGGCCCTGCGCTCCGATCAGCTTCGGGAATTCGCCGAGGCCCTGCGCGCGGCCGATGAACCCGTCGCGCAGGCTTCGATGCGTATTCCGGC
>JBIITW010000239.1:0-6884 GCA_044340265.1 Burkholderiales bacterium
TCGAGCGAGATCGCGCGCAGTTCGCCGAGCACGCCCGAGCGGACGACTTCGCGCAGCCGGCGGATCACCGGCTCGAGCCGGATCTGGTGCGCCACGCGCAGCACGACGCCGGCCTCGCGGCAGGCGGCGGTCATCGCGGCTGCTTCCGCGAGGTCGATCGACAGCGGCTTCTCGCACAGCACATGCTTGCGGTGCCGCGCGGCGGCGAACACGGCCGCACCGTGCAGCGCGTTCGGCGTGCAGACATAGATCGCGTCCACCGATGGATCCGCGGCCAGCGACTCCGGGTCGTCATGGACGCCGGGCACGCCATGGCGTTCAGCGAACGCGCGCGTCTTCTGCGGCGAACTGCCCATGCAGGCGACCAGTTCCGAGCCCGGGCTGTGGGCGATCGCCGGCACCATCCACTGCTCGACCAGGCGGCCCAGGCCCACCACGCCCCAGCGGACCTTCTTGGGGGCATCCTTCTGCGGTCCTGCTGCCACGTGCGTGCTCCCGTTCAAGACCGCCTGAAGTATACATCCGGGCCTGGCGACGACCGTGGCCTCAGAGCTTTCCGCCGTACAGTTTCATCGCGTTGCCGCCGCTGATCAACGCACGATCGGCGGCCGACAGCCGCCGCACTGCCTTCAGTCGTTCCACCGGGTTCTCCTCGCCCATGTCGAACGGCGAGTCGGTGCCGAGCACCACGCGGTCGACGCCGACGCGCTCGATCAGGTAGCGCAATGCCGCCTCGTCATGCACCAGGGCGTCGTACCAGAACCGCCGCAGCATCTTCTCGGGCGAGGTGCGCGTGTCCTGCTTCGTGTCCTTGCGCACCTTGTGCCCGTGCACGAAGCGTCCGATCTGGTACGGGATGTAGCCACCGCCGTGCGCGAGCACGATCTTCAGCGTCTTCAGGTCGTCGAGCGCGCCGCTGAACATCAGGTTCGCGGCCATGATCGTGCTGTGCAGCGGATTGCCGATCAGGTTCCTGAGGTGGTAGTGCTCGGTGCCACACTCCGCGTTGGCCGCGTTCGGATGGGCGAACATGAAGACCTTGAGGTCCTGCATCCGCCGCAGCACCGGGCGGAAGCGCGGCTCCGACAGCTGTGCCTGTTCGACCGAGGTGCCCAGCTGCACCGACCTGAAGCCGAGGTCTCGCACGATGCGCTCCAGCTCGGCGATCGCGGCATCCGGATGCTGCATCGGCAGCGTTCCCATGCCTTTCAGGCGGTCGGGATAGGCGGCAACCATGCGCGCGATCCCGTCGTTGGTGATGCGGGCCGCCTCGGCCGCGGCGTCGACGCCGAGCCAGTACATCATCACCACCGGAGCCGGCGAGATGAAGGACAGGTCGAGCCCCTTGCGATCCATGCCGGCCACCTTGACGGCCGGGTCGGAAAACTCCGCAAAGATCGGGAATGCCTGTCCGCCGGTGCGCGCGATGCGCCGGCCACCGTCACGCGAGTCGAGCTGCATCTGGAAGCGGGCCGGGTCGCGCTCGATCGCCTGCAGCAGTTCGATGGGGAGGACATGACTATGGACGTCGATCCGCCGCCCGGCTCCCGCCGGTTTCTTCGATGCGTTGCCGACGGCCTTTCCGGCCGATTTCTTCGCCACTTTCCTGGTCGCTGCCATCCCGCTTGCTCCTCCGGTTGAATCATCTGGACTGCATACGGTAGCCACCCGGTGCGAAAAAACCGCCGTTTTTTCTCAAGAATGCCTTTCCGTGGCCGTTAGCCTAACCGATCAGCGGCCGACGCCGGCGTTCGGCTTGCCCGCCGGCGGATGCACGCCACACGTTTTCCGCCTGTCCCGGAGCCCAAGATGTTCAGGCTGTTGCGCTACTTCTCGGTTGCCAGTCTGCTGTCCATCGCGTTCGCGGCGCTGCTGCTCGGCACCCTGTATCGCCACGTTGCCCTGGGCAACCTTCTGTCGATGGGGGAGCACCATAACGTCGAGCTTACCCATGCGCTGTCCAATGCGATGCGCGCGGAAACCGACGCGCTGCTGCAGCCGGACGAGCCAGACGCAGACCCGGCGCTGCGCGAGGCACGCCTGGAAGCGTACGCGCGCTCGGTGCTGAGGTTCACGCGCGAGCTGTCGGTGGTGAAAGTGAAGATCTACGACCTCAGCGGCACGACCGTCTTCTCGAGCGAGGCGAGGCAGATCGGCGAGGACAGGTCCGAAAACGCGGGCTTCCGGCGGGCATTGCGCGGACAGACGGCGAGCGAGCTCACGCACCGGGACTCGTTCAGCGCATTCGAGCGCATCATCGTCAACCGTGACCTGCTGGCGTCCTACGTTCCGGTCTGGCATGGCGAGCGGCGGGAAGTGAAGGCCGTGTTCGAGATCTACGAAGACGTCACGCCGCTGCTCGCCGAACTGTCGGCAGCCCAGCGCCACGTGATCGCCGGGGTCGTGCTGGTGTTGCTCGGGCTGTACGCAATCCTGTTCATGATCGTGCGCCATGCCGATCGGATTCTTCGCCGGCAGCATGTGGAAGGCATGATCCAGACACAACAGCTCGAAGCGGCACGCGACACCCTGGAACAGCGCGTGCTCGAGCGTACGCAGGCCCTGGAGGGCGCCAACGGGTCGCTCAAGGCCGAGATCTCGGAGCGCGAGCGCACGCAGGCAAGGCTGATCGAGGCGCGCCTGGCTGCCGAGGAGGCCAGCAAGGCGAAGTCGCAGTTCCTGGCCAACATGAGCCATGAGATCCGCACACCGATGAACGGCGTGCTGGGCATGACGGAGCTGCTGCTGGACGCGGGCCTGGACGACACCCAGCGCCACTATGCACAGACCATCCGCAGCTCGGCCGAGTCGTTGCTGCGCATCATCAATGACATCCTCGACTTCTCGAAGATCGAAGCCGGGCGGCTGGAGCTGGACCCCGGCGAGGTCGAACTGGGCACCTTGTGCGCGGAGGCGCTGCAGCTGATGGGCCCCGGCGCGAGCCAGAAGCAGCTGGCGCTGGACTGCACGATCGCCGATGGCTTGCCGGGCAGCGTGCGTACCGACCGTGTCCGGCTGATGCAGGTGCTGCTGAACCTGCTCGGCAACGCGATCAAGTTCACGCCGGCCGGCTCGGTGAAGCTCGGTGTCACGCGCGCGGACGAGCCGGCGATGGCCGGCGAGGACTGCCTGATCCGTTTCAGCGTGACCGACAGCGGCATCGGCATCAGTGAAGAAGCACAGGCGCGGCTGTTCCGCGCCTTCTCGCAGGCCGATGGCTCGACCACGCGTCGCTTTGGTGGCACCGGGCTCGGCCTGGCCGTGAGCAAGCAGCTGTGCGAAATGATGGGTGGCGAGATCGGCCTGTGCAGCGAGCCGGGCAAGGGTTCCACGTTCTGGTTCACCATCCGGGCGCCGATCATGGACAGGGCGCCTGCTGCGGCCGTTCTCAGCCGGCCGGCGCCGGTGGCACCAGACCGTGCCGCGGAAACGCTGCCGCCGCCGTCTCGATCCGGCCCGCGTGTACTGCTGGCCGAAGACAGCGCGGTGAATGCCGAGATCGCGCGCGCGGTGCTCAAGGCGGCCGGCTGCAGGGTCACGGCCGCGGTCAACGGCCGGCTCGCGGTCGATGCCTGGCGCAGCAAGCCGTTCGACCTGGTGCTGATGGACTGCCAGATGCCGGAGCTCGACGGCTTCGACGCAACGCGAGAGATCCGTGCGCTGGAGGCCGCCGGCGCGACACGCGTGCCGATCATCGCGCTTACCGCGAACGCCATGGAAGGCGATCGGGAGCGCTGCCTGGAGGCCGGCATGGACGACTACCTGTCCAAGCCGTTCAAGCGGGCGGAACTGCATGCCGTTCTCGCGCGCTGGGTCCCCGCGGGGGAAGCGCCTGTCGCCGCACCCGTCGTGGCGCTGAAGGAGGCCGCTGCCGGCCGCGGCTGATCAGCGTCCGGTGGCCAGCACGCCGAGGTTGCCGGGATCCATCGACTGCTCGCCGCGTTCGATCCGGCCGATCATCGTGGCCAGCATCTCATGCGTCGGCGCGGACAGGCCGCACTCGCGGCCACGTTGCGCGACATGGCCGTTCATGAACGCGTTCTCGGTGCGACGGCCCTTGCGCAGGTCCTGCGCCATGCCGGAGTAGCCGAGGTCGGTCATCCTCTCCAGTTCCCTGTCGAACGCGGCTCCGACGGCGCGTATCGCTGCGGCATTGCCTTCCTGCGCGTCGAGCCATGCCTGCGCATCGAGTGTCCGGATCGGTTCCAGTGCGAAACCGAGCGCATGCCCGATGCGGATCGACTCGGCGGCCAGGCGCACCATGATCGCCCGCGTGCCTGCGCCCGCGACGACCGACTTCAGCGTCATGCCGGTGCCTGCCGAGAGCGCCGTGGTCATCGTGTTCGCGACCAGCTTCGACCAGCGTTCGCCCCACAGGTTGGAGGTCGCCCGCGCGCTGTCGACCTGGCCGAGCATCGCCACCAGCGCCTCGAGCCGCGGCGTCATCCGGCCATGCAGTTCACCGGCGCGGAAGATCGTGTAGGCGCTGCCACCCGGCTGGCGGGTGCGCACGATCCCCCCGGGCCTGTGCGCCTCCGCGCTCAGCGTGCTGGCGATGCAGCCGAGCGTGCGGTCGGCACCGACGATGCCCGCGACCTGGTCCTCGACCAGGCCGTTCTGCATCGTGACCACGTAGCCGCCCGGGGCGAGGCAGGACCCGGCGAGCGAGGCGGCCCATGCGGTGTCGTAGAGCTTGGTGCAGACGAAGGCGATGTCGACCGGATGCCTGCCTGCGACCTGCTGTGCCTGATGGATGTGCAATGCGGGCACGCGGATCGTGTATTCGCCGACGGTGCCGCTGAATGCGAGGCCGTCGCGGCGGATCGCCTCGACATGCTCGGGCCACGGATCGATCAGCGTCACGTCAATGCCGGCGCGGAACAGATGGGCGCCGACATAGCCGCCCACCGCACCTGCGCCGATGAAGGCGATCCGCGGCCCCTTCATTCCAGCTTCACGTTGGCCTTGCGCACCACCACCGCCCACTTGGCGATCTCCGCGGCGATATGGGTGCCGAAGGCCTCGGGGGTGCTGGCGACGACGTCCACGCCGATCGCGTCGAGCTTGGCCTTCAGGTCGCGGCTGGCGAGCGCCTTGACCATCGCCGCGTTGGCCGTGTTGATGATTGCCCGCGGGGTGGCAGCCGGTGCCGTGATGCCGAACCAGGTGCCGGTCTCGACGCCGCCGAAGCCGGCTTCCTTCATGGTCGGTACACCGGGGACGACGGCGTTGCGGCGTACGTCGGCCACGGCCAGCGCGCGCAGCCGCCCGGCCCTGACGAACCCGTCGACCGCGAGCGGTCCGACGAACATCATCGGTACATGGCCACCCAGCAGGTCGTTGACCCCGGGGCCCGAGCTCTTGTACGGGATGTGCACGATGTCGATGCCGGCCACCAGGCGGAACAGCTCGCCCGACAGGTGCGGCGAGCTGCCGTTGCCGCCCGAGGCGTAGCCGAGCGTGCCCGGCTTCGCCCGGGCGAGTGCCACCAGTTCCTTCACCGACTTCGCCGGAACCGACGGATGCACCACCAGGATGTTCGGCTGCGAGAGGATCAGCGACACCGGAGCGAAATCCTTCACCGGATCGAACGGCAGCTTCATCAGGCTGGGGTTGATGGTATGCGTGGTGGTGATCAGCAGCAGGGTGTAGCCGTCGGGGGGCGACTTGACCATCATCTCGGAGCCGATGGTGCCGCTGGCCCCGCCCCGGTTGTCGATCAGCAACTGCTGGCCGAACGCGTCGGCGAAGGCCGGCTGCACGGTACGCGCCAGCGCGTCGGCACTGCCGCCCGGGGCGAACGGGACGATCCAGCGGATCGGCTTCACGGGAAACTCGGCGGCGCTGGCCGCAGCGGGCAGCAGGACGGCAGCGAGGAGGAACGGCAAAGCGGCGTGTGTGTTCACGGTCGGTCGTGGCCTGTGGTGGATGCCGGATGCAAAATGGTAGCAGACGCCTTGTGATAATCTGGTCCGACACCATGCATCGATGCACGCGCATCCATGCGCATCCTTCACCGAAGCCCGCACGGATGAACTAAACGTCCGCGACCGGGAGGACGGGCACAGCAGATGACTGCCGAACATCACTGGACCGCGAGCGACGGCACGCGCCTGTTCTACCGCGTCGACGACTTCACCGATCCATGGACCGAGCCGCAGACGGTGGTGCTGCTGCATCCGGGCATGGGCAGTTCACTGCGCCTGTTCGGCTGGGTACCGCACCTGGCGCGCCGGTTCCGCGTGGTTCGTCCGGACACCCGCGGGCATGGCCGCTCCGATCCGGGGCCGCTCGATGGCCTGAGCCATGACCGGCTTTCGCTCGACCTGTTTGAGCTGTTCGACCAGCTGGGCATCGCCTCGGCGCACGTGATGGGCTCTTCTGCAGGCGGCATGATCGCCGGACAGGCCGCGATCCGCCAGCCGGCTCGGTTCCGTACGCTCGCGTTGTACGCAGCGACCGCCGGCATCCCGCCCAGCCGTCCGAAGAAGGGCGACTGGATGGCGCGGGTGGGCAAGGCCGGCGTGCGCGGCTTCCTCGAACAGACGGTGCGCGACCGGATCGGCGATGTGTCGCCGGCGCAGGTGCAGTGGTACCTCGATTCCGCCGATGGCCTGACCGTGGACTACCTCGCGCGCTTCGTGCCGTTGATGGCGAGCGAGGACTGGACCGAGCGGCTCGCCGACTTCGATTTCCCGGTGATGGTCGCGGTGCCCGATCCCGATCCGATGGTCGAGCGCAGCGAGTACGAGCGCATGCTCGGCTACATCCGCGACTGCACCTTCGTCACCTTCCCCGGCGCGAGCCACGGCATGACCGCGGAGATCCCGGATGCCTGTGCGCTCGCGTACCTGAAGTTCCTCGAAAAGGCCGGCTCATGAGCA
>JBIITW010000240.1:0-6824 GCA_044340265.1 Burkholderiales bacterium
GAAATCGAGGAAACGCTCGCAAACAATCCGTTCCTCGAGCGGGAGGAGTTCCCTCGCCTCGAGACGGGCGTGGGCGGTGCCAGTGCGGATGACAACGAGGCGGACACGGCGCTGTCGGCCGATGCCCCGGCCGCAACCGGCGAGGGCGTCGTGCAACCCGAAGGATCGGGTGAATGGGATGACGCGTCGTACCGGTACGAGGATTCGCTGTCCACCGGCGCGGGAACCCGCACCGGCGAAGATACGGACGCGACAAACTTCGCGATGGCCTCGGTCTGCCTGCGCGATCATCTGCTCGAGCAGCTGTCGGCCTGCCGGGTGAACGAGCGGGACCGGCAACTCGCCCAGCTGGTCATCCACGCGCTGGAACCCGACGGCTACCTGCGCATGCCGCTGGACGACATGATCGAGATGTGTCGGCCGTCAGAGGAGGTCGAGTTCGACGAACTGATGGTGGTGCTGCGGCTGGTGCAGAGCTTCGAACCGGCCGGGGTAGCCGCACGCACCCTGGAGGAATGCCTTCTCCTCCAGCTCGGCGACCGTGACGACGACACGCCAGGCCTTGCACTTGCCTGCCGCATCGTGCGCCATCACCTGGGCGAACTCGCAACGCCAGACACGCCCCGCCTGTTGCGTGTGCTCGGCTGCACCGACCGCGAATTCGCCGCCGCCTACCAGCTGGTGCGCGGCTGCGCGCCGAAACCGGGATCCGTGTTCGGCCCCGAGCGCACCGACTACGTGGTCGCGGACGTCCAGGTGCGCAAGATCGGCGGCAAATGGATCGCGCGCATCAACCCGGAAGTGGTGCCGCGCATACACCTGAACCAGTCCTTTGCTTCCCTGGTACGCGAACAACGCGGGTCGGGCTCATCGCCGATCGGCCACCACCTGCAGGAAGCGCGCTGGTTCGTGCGCAACGTGAACCAGCGATTCCGCACCATCCTGCGAGTGGCCCAGGCGATCGTCGACCGACAGAGTCGGTTCTTCGAGCATGGCGACATTGCCATGCGGCCGATGGTTCTGCGCGAGATTGCCGACACGCTGGGGATGCACGAGTCCACCGTGTCGCGCGTGACCTCGAACAAGTACATGATGACGCCGCGCGGCCTGATGGAGCTCAAGTATTTCTTCGGCAGCCATGTCGAATCGGACGGGCATGCCTGCTCGGCGCGCGCGGTACGCGCATTGATCCGGCAGATCATCACTGCAGAACAGGCACGACACCCGCTGTCCGACGTCAAGGTCGCGCGCATCCTTGCGGACAAGGGAATCGTGATCGCCCGCAGGACGGTGTCGAAGTACCGCGACTCGATGCAGATACCCTCGGTCGAGGTACGCCGACTGTCTTCGTCGGCCGCCCTTGCTGCCTGACCGAGCCGCCGGATGAACGCGGCAGGTACGGAACGCACCGGAAACCTGCTGCGTCGGGCCCTGTACCTGGTCGCGGGGCTGGCAGCCCTGGCACTGCTGCTCGTCCTGCTCCTGGTGCTGCTGTTCGAATGGAACTGGCTGCGCCGCCCCATCGAGCGTTACGTGGCAGCCAGCACCGGCCGTGAGCTGGTGCTGGCTGGCGACATGTCCGGACAATGGTCGTTCACGCCCACCCTTGCCTTTCGCGAAGTGCGTTTCGAGAATCCACAGTGGGCCACCCAGCGCTCCCTGCTCGAAGCAGAGGAGGTCACGATCACCCTCTCACTGAGTGGATTGCTGCGCAAGCCACGCGAAATCGAAGCCATCCAGATCCGGGGCGCACGGGTCGGCCTCGAGAGCGGAGGCGATGAACGTCGTTCATGGCGGCTGGATCTCGCCCAGTCGGATCCCGCATCTGCGCCGATACTCAAGCGGGTGATGGTGGATCGTGGCGAGGTGCGCTACCTGGACGCAGCGTCGCAGACCGACGTGCTGGCACGCATCGGCAGCATCGACCAGGGTGGAACGACGATCGACGTCGAGGGACGGGCGCGTGGTACGCAGGTGGCGCTGGCGATCATCACGGTCGGGACGACCGAGGCGCTTGCAGCGGCGACCGATCCGGCGGCGCCCTCGCCCGCGTTGCGTGGCAAGGGAACGCTGGGCGGTGCGCGCGTGACGTTCTCCGGGAGCCTCGGTCCCGGCCATGCATTGAACGGAACCCGTTTCAAGCTATCCGCCAGCGGGCCTGATCTTTCTGCCCTCCGCCCCCTGGCCCGCATGGCGATTCCTGCCACCCCGCCCTACCGCATCGATGCGGATGTGGCCATCGACGCGGGCCAGGTCGGTGTCGTCCTGCGTCCGTCCACGTTCGGCGGCAGCCGGCTTCAGGGAAGGTTCGATGTCATCCACGGCGGCGACCGGCTGGCGGTCATCGGAAAGTTCGCAGCCGACCCGCTCGACATCGGCGACCTGGGCCCCCTGCTCGGGGCGGCGGCCAGCAAGACGAAAGAGACGACGGGCGGGAATGCGGACCATCGCCGGCTGCTGCCTGGAACACCTTTCGATACCTCGCTATGGCCCAGCGCGGACCTCGACCTGACCCTCGATGCGACCAGGGTGACCGACGCCGGGCGCTGGGCGATCGATGCGTTCCGCTTCCGTGCGCTGCTCGAGCGCGGAACGCTCACCGTTTCTCCATTATCGGTATCGATGGCCGATGGCCGCATCGAAGGCAACCTGGCAATCGAGCGCAAGGGAGCGTCGGTCGCACTGAGATCCGATGGGCGATTTTCCCGGTTGCAGCTGGCGAGGCTGCTGCCGTCGACCGATACGACCAGGGTCAGCACCGGCGCCATCAATGGACGCTTCGACGTCGCTGGCCAGGGGTCATCGCTCGCAGCCGTCATGGGCGCGAGCGACGGGCACGTCTCACTCGTCATCGGTTCCGGCCAGGTCAGCAACCTGCTGCTCGAGATCGCAGGCCTGGATGGAGGGGAAGCCGTGCGGTTCCTGCTCGGCGGCGACCGTCGGGCCGAACTGCGCTGCGCCGTCGCTTCATTGCCGATCCGAAAGGGCATGGTCACCGCCGAGGCGGTGGTGATCGACACCGACGACACGCTGATCGCGATCACTGGCGGCGCGAACCTGAAGGAAGAGCAGATGTCCTTCACGATGCATGCGCAGCCGAAGGACTGGAGCCTGTTCAGCGTGCGCAGCCCGATCCACCTTCGCGGCCCGTTCTCCGCGCCCCAGGTGTCCGTGGACAGGGCTGCGCTCGGGCTGCGTGCCGCCGGGGCCATCCTTCTCGGGCTGATCAATCCGCTTGCCGCGCTCATACCCTTGATCGAAACCGGCGGTGGAGAGGACGCCGATTGCAAGGAGCTGATCAGCGGCGTGCAGGCGGGGACGGTTGGCAAGGCACTGCGCACGCCGGCCACGGGGCGCTGAGCGCGGGTCCTCGCCGCCCGAGGTATCGGGTCTCGCCACGGCGATGCCCGTCGATCAACCGCCACGGGGCCCGCGCAGCAGGTTGATCAGCCCGAGCAGGATCACTGCGCCCAGCACGGATACGGCGACCGCCGACAGGCTGAAGTCCGACGGGTTGCGGGTGGAGACGCCGAGCAGCGGCGTGAGCACCCAGCCGCCGGCCATTGCGCCCACGATGCCGACAACCACGTTCAGGAGCACACCCTGCCTGGCATCAGTTTTCATGATCAGGCTCGCGATCCAGCCGACCAGGCCCCCGATGACCAGCCAGGCCAGGAATCCCATGATGCGTGCCTCCGCCCCAGGCGTGGCCATCGACGATGGCCGCATGTGCAAGGTCGCGCAACCGGCATGCCTGCCGCCGCGCCCGGCACTCGGGCAACGTCCTTGCGACGGCCCGGGTGAAGCAATCCGCTTCGCGCCAAAGAGGATGACTGCCATGGAAACGACCCCCGATTCGAACCGCCGCCTCGTCACCGGGGCCTTCCCCGACCGCGAGAGCGCAGAGCGTGCGTTCTCGCATGTCAGTGCACGAGGCTATGACAAGGGTGAGGTAAGCGTGGTGATGTCAGACGAGACCCGGAAGAAGTACTTCACCAGCGAAGGCACCCTGGAGACCGAGCTGGGCTCGAAGGCGGCCGAAGGCGTCGGTGCGGGCGCCGCAATGGGCGGCGTGCTTGGCGCGATCGTCGGCGCGATCGCGGCCGTCGGCACGTCGATCGCCATCCCGGGGCTGGGGCTGGTCATTGCCGGACCGATTGCAGGTGCCCTGGCCGGTGCGGGCGCAGGCGGTGTCGCCGGGGGCGGCGTCGGCGCATTGATCGGCTGGGGCGTCCCGGAAGAGCGCGTGAAGCAGTATGAAGGTCACATCGATGAGGGTGGCATCGTGATGGGTGTCACGCCGCGCAATGCCGAAGACGCGGAGTTCCTTGCGTCCGCCTGGGCGCGCGAGCGCGCCCGCGACATCCATCGCTGAGCGGCGGGGAGCCGATCCGGCAGCACCCCGCCACCGGATCGGACTGCGTCAGACGCCCCGGTCCTCGGCCGCTCGCGAAAGGTGCTCCACCGGATAGCCTTCCTCGGCGGCAGTGGCAAGCAACTGGTTCCATGCCACGTCTCCGAGCGACGGCGAACGCGACAGCACGGTCAGCGCACTGCGCGCACGGTCTCCGACCAGCGCGAAGGTATAGGCGGTGTCGACTTCGAGGATCCAGTAGTCGTGCCAGGCCGACGGCGCCCAGCGAGCCCAGGAAGGCGCAAAGCTGAGGGAGAGTTCCGATGCGCGTGCCGACGGGCCTGTACGCCGCAACACCCCCGAGCGCACCCGTACCCGCGATCCATGCCGTCCGTGCGCGACGACTGTCGCGCGCTCGACGGCGAACCCGTCCGGCACCGGCACCAGCACCATGGATGCCTGGCCACCGCCAGCGACGCGTTCGTCGCCGGGGCCGTCACCGCTCAGGTGCGCAACCTCGAACCACCGCCCGGCGAACCGTGCCCGGTCCAGGCTCGCGGAGACCCGCGGCAAGGGTCGGGCGGCGCGGGCGCGGGCTCCGCCCGGGCCTCGACCGACAGATCCGGATCGATCCGCAGCCGGCGCCTGCCACGCCCTGGCGTGCTCCCGGACAAAACCGACGATGCCGGGAAGCGCCAGTCGCAACAACAATGCGGCGATCCCCGCCCTGGCCGGCATGGAGGTCGCGACCGGCGACCGCCTCGACCCGCGCTTCGCTGCACGCCAGAGCAGCTTGAACGCCACCAGCGCACCGAGTGCGCCAAATGCGCCGAGTGGAGCGCTGTAGCTTCCAGCCCGGCCGGCGTGTCCCTTCAGGCGATCCACCCCCGCCCACAGGGCGGCGTCGGCCGTCGCCACGTCTCGCTCTGCCGCCTGCAATTCACGAACGGACACCTCGTCGCGCGAACGCATCACGGCGCCCCCCGGGTCGCATGAACAGAGCGGCCCTGCGGACGCTGGAGGACGCGTGCGGTCGCATCGAAGTTGATCGCCGACAGCCACGCGCGCGCGCAGGCGAGGCCGAGTCCGGCCAGACCGATGCAGGCCGCCATGACGCACAGCAGGACCCACGGCCATTGGTAACCGGCAAGGACTGCCCAGGAGACGATGGCACCGAGCAGGGCAAACCAGGCAGTGACGATCATCAGCAGCGCGCCGGCGGCCATCGCGGCCGCGGCGATCGAGGCCCGCACGGCCTGTCGTGCCTCGATGCGAAGCACGCGCAGGCGCGCACTGCCGGCGGCAACGAGCCCGGCAAGGACACGGTCGATGGCCCCGTGCCATGTCGCCTCCGGCGCCTCTGGCGCGGGATCTGCATGGCCCGGCAGTGGCCCCGACCCGAGCGTACCCACTACCTCGCCCAGAAGCGGCCGATGAGCAGCGCGACGATCGCGGTGACTGCGATCGTGGTCAGCGGACGCTCCTTCACGTAGCTGCGCGCGTCTTGCATCCACTGATCCCGGGATTCCATCAGGTCATGCGCGGTCGACTGCAGTTGCTGCGCGGCACCTTCGGCAGTCGAACGCATGCGGTCGACCACGGGGGTCACCGACGCGGCGACACGGTCCACGGTCTCGTGGGCCTTGGTCGCTGCGCGCGCCATTGAGCGATCGATTTCGTTGTCGGTGATGCTGGCAGTGCCGGAGGGGTTGTTCATCAGTGTTCTCCCAGTTGTAGGTTCGGATCGGCTGCGCGGGATGGCTACCGATCGCCCTCCAGTCCTAGGCAACGGTCGTGCCTGCCCTGCCCATGGCGGCGTATGCCGAGCACGACTGTTGCGTCGGCAGCAAGAGGAAGTCCCCTTCGATGCCGCGAGATTCCAGTGACCCTCTCCCCCAATCGCTGTCTCATCGTCGAAGACGACCGGAACGTCGCCTGGGCGATGAAACAGATGACGAGCGCCCGCGGCTGGGTCGCTCGCAGCGTGCACACCCTCGCCCGGGCAAGGGCGGTCCTCGCCGAGGACCCACTGCCGGACATGGTGCTTCTCGACCTGCACTTGCCCGACGGCAGTGGCATGGAGCTGCTGTCTGCAATCCGCAACCTGTGCGGCCGCTGCCATGTCGTGATGGTCACCGGGCACGCATCGATCGCAACGACGGTAGAGGCGCTGCGACTCGGCGCGATCGACTACCTCGTCAAGCCGGTCGACGGGCGCCGACTCGACCAGTTGCTGGCAAGACATGCGCGCTGCATCGATCCGGCAGGCACCACTGCAACCGCGCCGACCCTGCCCCTTGCGTTCGCACCCGCGAAACCCGCCATCGATCCAGCGACAGATGGTTTCGGACCGCTGATCGGCAGGTCACAGCCGATGCAGCGGCTGTACGGCGCGATTTCACGCGTGGCGCCGTCGGATGCATCGGTGCTCGTCACCGGCGAAAGCGGCACCGGCAAGGACGTGGTCGCG
>JBIITW010000241.1:0-6816 GCA_044340265.1 Burkholderiales bacterium
CCGTCGATGCCGCCCGGCAGGCCGATGAACACGCCGAAATCGGTGATCGACTTGATCTGGCCGGTGACCTTGTCGCCCTTCTTGAAGGACATCGCGAACTCGTCCCACGGATTCGCCATGCACTGCATGATGCCGAGCGAGATGCGGCGACGGTCTTCGTCGATCTCGAGGATCATGACTTCGACTTCCTCGCCGACCTGCACGACACGGCCCGGGTTGACGTTCTTGTTGGTCCAGTCCATCTCCGACACGTGCACCAGGCCTTCGATGCCCTGCTCGATCTCGACGAACGCGCCGTAGTCGGTGATGTTGCTGACCTTGCCGAACAGGCGGGTGCCCGACGGATAGCGGCGCGAGATGCCGACCCACGGATCTTCGCCCAGCTGCTTCAGGCCCAGGGAGACGCGGTTCTTCTCCTGGTCGAACTTCAGCACCTTTGCCTCGACTTCATCGCCGACCGCCAGCACTTCCGACGGGTGCTTGACCCGGCGCCAGGCCAGGTCGGTGATGTGCAGCAGGCCGTCGATGCCACCGAGGTCGACGAACGCGCCGTAGTCGGTGATGTTCTTGACGATGCCCTTGACGACCGAACCTTCCTTCAGCGTCTCGAGCAGCTGCTGGCGCTCGGCACCCTGGGTCTGTTCGAGCACGGCACGACGGGAGACCACGACGTTGTTGCGCTTGCGATCGAGCTTGATGACCTTGAAGTCGAGCAGCTTGCCCTGGTAGGCCGAGGTGTCCTTGACCGGACGCAGGTCGACCAGCGAGCCCGGGAGGAACGCGCGGATGCCGTCCATCATCACCGTCAGGCCGCCCTTGACCGCGCCGTTCACCATGCCCTGCACCACCGAGCCGTTGTTGTGCGCGTCTTCCAATGCGAGCCAGGCGGCGAGGCGCTTGGCCTTGTCGCGCGACAGGCGCGTCTCGCCGTGGCCGTCCTCGAGCGATTCGATCGCCACGCTGACGAAGTCGCCCGCCTGCACTTCGACTTCACCCTGGTCGTTGTGGAACTCCTCGACCGGGATGTAGCTCTCGGACTTCAGTCCGGCATTGACGACGACATAGTTCGGATCGACACGGACCACCTCGGCGGTGATCACCTCGCCCTGGCGCATTTCCTTGCGCAACAGGCTTTCTTCGAACAGGGCGGCGAAGCTCTCCGGCGGATGCTGGGAGATGGCGTTGGGGACAGCGGAAGCAGCAGCAGAAGCGGTGGCGGTTGACATGCGGTAGGTGACCTGTGTTTTCTGTTCCCGGGTTCGCACCGGGGTGGGTAGGGAAAAGAATCCGGCGCTGCTTCCCGCGGCGGCACCCGGTGGCGGCGAACACGCACCGGAGGCCAGGGAATGCTCCGTTGCGCCAGTGGGTCCGGACGCCATGCCGCTGGCGCCGGCAGCGGGAGAACCCGCCTGCCCTGCGACCCGCGATCAGCCTTGAAGCGTCGGACCACCAGCGCCGGCGGAACGACCGGACGCCTGAACACGCACGGCAAGACGGTATCGATCAAGCACGATTGCAACGACCTGTTCGATCGTCAAACCGTCCGAATCGAGGACTGCCTCGGGTGCGCCTGCCTGCAGAGGAGCGACGGCGCGTCCCGAGTCACGGGCATCACGCATACGCAGATCATGAAGGATTCCGGGAAGGTTAGCAGCTAAACCCTTTTCCATCAACTGCTTATACCGCCGTTGCGCGCGGATTTCGGCACTGGCGGTCAGGAACACCTTCAGCACGGCATCCGGGAACACGACAGAGCCCATGTCGCGCCCATCGGAGACCAGTCCGGGCCCCTTGCGGAAAGCCCGCTGACGCTCGAGCAGCGCATCGCGTACCGCTGGATGTGCCGCCACGATCGATGCGGCTTCCGAGACCGGTTCGGCGCGGATCGCATCGCCGACATCCTCGCCGGAGAGTTCGATGCGACCGCCCGCGAACGCCACCGGCAGAACCGCTGCCACCGCAGCCACGCCCGGTGCATCGTCCATCGACACGCCGGCCCGCTGGGCCGCGAGCGCGGTCAGCCGGTACAGCGCTCCGCTGTCGAGATAGTGGAATCCCAGTGCATCCGCCACCCGCTGCGCGATGGTGCCCTTGCCGGAAGCGGTCGGCCCGTCGATCGCGATCACCGGGACAGGCGCCGATACGGAAGCGGCGGCCGCGCTCATGACGCGATCGTGCCGAACACGTCGAAATAGTCAGGGAAGGTCTTCGCCACGCAGTCCGGATCGTTGATGCGCACCGGTACGCCGCCCAGGGCGGCGAGCGAGAAACACATCGCCACCCGGTGGTCGTCATAGGTATCGATTGCCGCGCCCGGCACCAGTGCCGACGGCGCCTCGACCCTGAGGTAGTCCGGCCCGGCCTCGACCGCCGCACCGAGCTTCGCCAGCTCGGTCGCCATCGCATGAATGCGGTCGGTCTCCTTGACCCGCCAGCTGGCGATGTTGCGCAGCGTGGTCGGCCCTTCGGCGAACAGGGCGAGCACGCCGAGCGTCATCGCAGCATCCGGGATCAGGTTGCAGTCGAGGTCGATGCCGCGCAGGCGGCCGGATGGTGCGCCGGCCTCGATCCAGTTCTCGCCCAGTTCGACACGGGCGCCCATCGCGCGCAATGCATCGGCGAAGGCGACATCACCCTGGATGCTGGAACGACCCACGCCGTTCACCCGCACCGGGCCGCCGCCGATCGCGCCCGCTGCCAGGAAGTAGGACGCAGCCGATGCGTCTCCCTCGACGTGCACCGTGCCCGGCGAGCGATAGCGCGACCCGGACGGCACCTGGAACCGCTGCCAGCCCTCGCGCTCGACGACGACGCCGAAGCGGGCCATCAGCGCCAGCGTGATCTCGACATACGGTTTCGAGATGAGTTCTCCATCGACCTCGATCACCAGCGGCGCGCCGCGGGCCTCCGGCGGCACGCCGATCATCGGCGCCGCCAGCAGCAGCGCGGTGAGGAACTGGCTCGACACGTCGCCGCGCACCCGGATCGGTCGCCGGGCGACCAGCCGGGCCGGATGGATCTCGAGCGGGGGATAACCCTGGCTGCCCAGGTAATCGATATGCGCACCCAGGCCGCGCAGGCTGTCGACCAGATCGCCGATCGGACGTTCGTGCATGCGCGGCACGCCGCGCAGGTGGAAGTGCCCGCCGACGGCAGCCAGCGCCGCAGTCAGCGGACGGAAGGCGGTTCCGGCATTGCCGAGGAACAGATCGGCCTCGCGCACTGGCAGGTTGCCGCCGCAGCCGTCGACCACGGCGGTCATGCCACCGCCAGCCGCGCCGCCAGCCACGCCGCAATCGGCGCCCCCTTCGGACGAACGCTCGATATGCACGCCCAGGCGCGCCAGCGCCTCGAGCATGCGCTGGGTGTCGTCCGAGCGCAGCAGGTCGAGCACGCGGGTGCGCCCCTCGCACAGCGCGCAGAGCAGCAGTGTGCGGTTGGAGATGCTCTTCGAGCCCGGCAGCTGCACGGTGCCGGCCGCGCGCGACAGCGCGGGCAGGTCGAGGTGTTCGCGTCGTGTCGCCTGCGCCACGGCGTCAGTCCCGGGGACGCGCGCTGGCGTTGAGGGAAGCGGTCAGCCCCTCGCGCGCCGTGCGCGCCGCCTGGAACTCGCGCTCGAGCGCTGCGCCATCGCCCATCGCGATCCAGTGCCGGAACTGCGACAGCCGCGCGCTGAACGCATCGATCTCGGTGCACAGCGTGTCCCGGTTGGCGATGCAGATGTCGCGCCACATTTCCGGGCTGCTCGCCGCGATCCGCGTGAAGTCGCGGAAACCGCCGCCGGTCAGCGACAGCATCGCCTCGGCCTGCGGCCGCTCGGCGATCTCGTTCATCATCGCGAAGGCGAGCACGTGCGGCAGGTGGCTGGTGGCGGCCAGCGCCATGTCGTGCAAGGCCACGTCCATGCGCACGGTCTTCGCGCCGGTGAGCTGCCAGGTCGCGCGCACCCGCTTGAAGGCGAACGGATCGGTCTCCTCGATCGGCGTGATCACCACCGGCTTGCCGGCGAACAGGTTGGGCCGGGCGGCGGCCGCCCCGCTCTTCTCGGCACCGGCGATCGGATGCGCCGGCACGAAGCGCGGCAGCGCCTTGCCGAAGGCTGCGCGCGCATAGGCCACCACGTCGCGCTTGGTGCTGCCGGCGTCGGTGACCACGGCGTCCTTGCCGATGCGCGGGCCGATGATCGGCATCACCTCGGGAAGCTGGCCGACCGGAACGGCGAGCAGGACCAGGTCGCAGCCCTCGATGTCGTCCCAGCCCTTTGCGATCTGGTCGATCACGCCGATCTTGCGCGCAACATCGAGATTCGCGCGGCTGCGGCCGAATCCGACCACTGTTTCGGCTGCCTGCACCGTCTTCAGGGCCAGCGCGAAGGAGCCGCCGATCAGGCCGACCCCGATGATGCCCACGCGCTTGAAACGCAGGGTGGAAGCGCCCAGGGAGTCGATGCTCATGATGCGCTCCGCCTCGACACGCCAGCGAGCCCCGTGGTGACCAGGCGCAGTGCATCGAGGAAACGCTGATTCTCGTGAGCGGTGCCGATCGATACCCTCAGGTACTCGGGCATGCCGTAGCCGGCGATCGGGCGCACGATCACGCCCTGCCTGAGCAACCGGTCGAACACCTCGGCGGCCGGACCGACGCGAAACGACACGAAGTTGGCGCACGACGGAATGTAGTCGAAGCCGAGTGCGGTGAAGCCTTCGGTCAGCTGCTTCATGCCTGCCTCGTTCACCTCGAAGCTGCGCTCGAGGAAGGCTGGGTCGTCGAGCACGGCCACCGCACCGGCCTGCGCAACGCTGTTCACGTTGAACGGCTGCCGCACGCGATTGAGCAGGTCGATCACCGCCGGCGATGCCAGCCCGAAGCCCACGCGCAGTCCGGCCAGTCCGTAGGCCTTGGCCAGCGTGCGCGACACCATCAGGTTCGGATGCGCGGCGAGCCAGGCGATGCTGTCGTAGCGCAGCGCCCTGGGCAGGTAGTCGGTATAGGCTTCGTCGAGCACCACCAGCACGTCCTTCGGCACTTCGTCCAGGAAGCGCGCGAGTCGCGCACCGTCGATGAAGGTGCCGGTGGGGTTGTTCGGATTGGCGAGGAACACGATGCGCGTGTCGGGCCTGATCGCCGCACGCATCGCATCGAGGTCATGCCCGAAATCGCGCGCGGGAACTTCGATGCCGTGCGCGCCGGTCGCCTGGGTCACCAGCGGGTAGACCGCGAACGCGTGCTGCGCATAGACCGCCGAGGTGCCGGGCAGCAGGAAGGCGCGCGCCGCCAGTTCCAGCACGTCATTGGAACCGTTGCCGAGCACCACCTGCGCCGGATCGACGCCGAACCGCCGGCCGATCGCGGCCTTCACCTCGAAGCCGTTGCCATCCGGATAGCGGGTGACGTCGGCCAGCGCGCGGGTCATCGCGGCCAGCGCCGCCGCATTCACGCCGAGCGGGTTCTCGTTGGACGCGAGCTTGACGATGCCCGCCTCCTCCAGCCCGAGCTCGCGTGCGAGGTCGGCTATCGGTTTGCCGGGCTGATAGGGGGCGATCGCCTTCACATGGGCGGGGGCGAAGTCTTCGACACTCATCGGTTCGTTGCCTGGTACGGGTTGCGGTTCAGCTGCGCGCTGCGGGATAGGCGCCCAGCCGCTTGACGAAAGTGGCGCGCGCCTCGATCTCGGCGAGCGCACGTGCGACATGGGGCTGCGACGGATGGCCCTCGATGTCCACGAAGAACATGTACTCCCAGCGGCCGGTGCGCGCCGGGCGCGACTCGAACCGCGTCATGCTGACGCCGTTGGTCGCCAGCGGTTCGAGCAGCCCGTGCACGGCGCCGGGCTCGTTCCTGGCCGCCAGCACCAGCGACATCTTGTCACGGCCCGATGCGGCGATCTCGTCGCGCCCGATGACCAGGAAGCGCGTGGTGTTCTGCGGCTCGTCCTCGATGTTCTCGTGGCGCACCGACAGGCCGTAGCGCTCTGCCGCTGCACGACCGGCGATCGCCGCCGCGCCCGGCTCGGCCGCGGCCTGCCGGGCCGCCTCGGCATTGCTGACCACCGGCACCTGGCGCGCATCGGGCAGGTGGCGCGCCAGCCAGCGCGTGCACTGGCCGAGGCTCTGGCTGTGCGAATAGACCACGCGCACCGGATCGGCCTCGGCCATGTCCGGACCGGTCATCAGGCAATGGTGGATCGGCAGCAGCAGTTCGCCGGTCACCGTCAGCGGCGTCGCAAGCAGCAGGTCGAGGGTGCGTCCGACCGCGCCCTCGGTCGAATTCTCGACCGGCACCACGCCGTAGTGTGCAGTCCCCGCCTCGACTTCACGGAACACCTCGTCGAAGGTGACGCAGGCGCGACGCTCGACCAGCGTGCCGAACTGGCGGACCACTGCTTCTTCGCTGTAGGTACCAGCAGGGCCGAGGTAGGCGACCGCGAGCGGTGCCTCGATCGCCCTGCACGCACCCATGACCTCGATGAAGATGCGGCGCAGTGAAGCAGAAGGCAGCGGCCCGCCGTTGGCAGCGGACAGGCGGTCGAGCACCTGTGCCTCGCGGTCGGGCCGGTACACCGGCCCGGTCCCTTTCAGGTGGCCGATCTCGCCGGCGATGCGCGCCCGTTCGTTCAGCAGACCGAGCAACTGCGTGTCGATCGCATCGACCCGGCCGCGCAGCGCCGTCAGCGCCTCCGGAACGACCGGCGACGCAGCGGATGCCGTGCGCGACGGCACCGTTGCATCCGCGGCAGCCGGGGCAACCGCTCCGGCCTGTGCAGGGCGTTCGCTGCGGGACGCGCTCATCTGATCCTCGATCCTGTTCTGAATTTGA
>JBIITW010000242.1:0-6775 GCA_044340265.1 Burkholderiales bacterium
GTCGCCGCGCAGGGCACGCAAGGCAGCCAGTATCCCAACCGGCCGATCCGCTTCATGGTGCCGTTCGCGGCCGGCGGGGTGTCCGACATCCTCGGCCGGGTGATGGCCGCCAAGATGTCCGAGGTGATCGGCCAGACGGTGATCGTGGAGAACCGCGGCGGCGCCGGCGGCACGGTAGGGGCCGACGTGGTCGCCAATGCCAACCCCGACGGCTACATGATCATGCTGTCCAGCCTGACCACGCAGTCGATCGCACCGCACATGCTCAAGAAGGTGCCGTACAACACGCAGAGCGCGTTCACGCCGATCGGCGGCGTCGCGCTGTCGCCGAACATCATGTCGATCGGCGCCAACCAGCCGATGAAGACGCTCAAGGACGTCATCGCGTTCGCCAAGGGCAACCCGGGCAAGATGAGCTACGGCTCGTCCGGGCTGGGCAGCGTCGGCCATCTCACCGGGGAGATCCTGCGTTCGCTGACCGGCGTCGACATGACCCACGTGCCCTTCAAGAGCGCCGGCGTCGCCTACCCGGACGTGCTGGCGGGAAACATCACGATGGTGATCGACACCCTGCCCTCGGCCCTGCAGCACATCAAGGCCGGCACCGTCCGCCCGGTGGTGATGCTGTCGCCCAGGCGTACGCCCCTGCTGCCTGATGTGCCGACCATCACCGAAGCCGGCTATCCCGAGGCGACGCTCAACTTCTGGTCAGGCATCTTCGGGCCTGCAGGCATGCCGCCGGCCGTCGTTGCCCGGCTGAACGAGGTGATCACCAGATCGCTCGCGGCCCCCGACGTGCGCGAGCGGTTGTCGACGCTCGGTGCAGACCCATGGCCGGTGTCGGCGGACGAACTCGGCGCGCGCGCGCGCGAAGACTTCGTGCGCATGGGCAAGATCATCAAGGCTGCAGGCCTCGGCCCCGAGTAGCCGCCGGCGCCAGGACCACAGGACCACAGGACCAGAGGACCAAAGGGCCAGAGGGCCACAGGGCCAAATGGCCATGCAGCAGCGGCAGCGGAGCGCCCTGGCGCTCCTGCTGCCCTGGCGGCCATCAGCCCTGCAGCGACATCCCGCTGGCCGATCCGGCCAGGACAGCCTTGACTTCACGACGGTCGATCTTGCCGGCGCCGTTCAGCGGCAGGTCCGCCTCGGGCACGATCTTCACCAGCCGGGGATGGGCATACTTCGGCCCGTTGTCCAGGCAATACTGGCGGATGGCATCGGCGTCGGCGGCAGCCCCCCTGTTGAGGACGACCATCGCTGCCGGCACCCAGCCCTTCACCGCGTGCGGCACGGCCACGACCACCGCATTGGCCACGGCAGGATGGCGGAACAGCAGGTCCTCGACCTCTTTCGGGTAGATGTTCTCGCCGCCGCAGGAGAACATGTCGTCCATCCGCGACTTGAAGTACCAGAAGCCCGCGGCATCGCGCCGCACGACGTCGCCGGTGCGCAGCCAGCCGTCGACCAGCTTCTCGCGCGTGGCATCCGGCCGCTTGTGGTAGCCGATGCAGTTGTACGGCGACTTCAGCCAGAGTTCGCCCTCGATCGCACCGGGCTTCGAGATGTCCACTTCGCCGCCGTCCTCGGAGGTGAGCCGTACGCCCATCTCCGGCGCGAGCACCCCGGCCGACCCGCGCGGGACCGCGCGGCCATCGAGCGGGACGCGGAACGGACTGCCGCCTTCGGTCAATCCGTAGCTCTCCCCGACCTTGACCCCGGGCAGTGCACGCTCGACTTCGTCCATCAGTTCGGGGGTCACCACCGCAGATCCGATGGTCAGCCCCTTGAGTGCGGACAGATCGAGCGAGGCGATCAGGTCGCGCTGCTGCAGGAGCATGGTGAACACCGCGGCCACGCCCCTGGAATAGGTGCAGCGGTACTTCGCAAGCGCCTCGAGGTAGCCCTTCGGCTCGTAGCCCGGCATCAGCACGAACGAAGCGCCGGCGAACAGCGCCGGCTTCACGGTGCCGCGCATCGCATTCTTGTGGAACAGCGGCAGCGCGATCATCCCGCGCGCCTCGCTCGACGTCGGCCAGTAGCGCTGGTTGTAGTCGACATACCAGAGCATCCCGGCGTGGGTCATCATCGCGCCCTTGGGCAGCCCGGTCGAGCCCGAGGTATACGGCTGGAACGCCTGCGCGTCGGGCGCCAGCGCCGGCGGTGCATCGAAACGCGGGCTGGCATCGCGCGCCTGGGCATAGTCCAGCCATCCCGATGCCGACACCGGTTCGGTCGTGACGCGGATGGCGATGCCCGCGTCCTGCGCGACCTTGATCGCAGCCGGGTGTACCGCGGGCTCGACGAACACCGCCGTGCACTCCGCATCCTCGAGGATGAACTTCAGCGTGTCGCGCGCCAGCCGCGTGTTGATCGGCACCGGGATCGCGCCGATGCGCATCGTGCCGAAGAAGATCTCGAGGAACTCGGAGCGGTTGCCGACCACCATGCCGACCCGCTCGCCGGCACGCACGCCCAGCCCGTGCAGCAGGCCCGCGACCCGGTCGGCGCGCTCGTCCAGCACTGCATAGGTGACCTGCCGCTCGACGCCGCCGTAGAGGTCGTAGATGGCTGTCTTGTCGGGCGAGCGGGCAACGGACGCCGAGAAGAAATAGCCGAGGTTGGCGGCGCGGTTGGCTTCGAGTGTGGACATGCTGGTTTCCTGTGCAAGGTTCGGGTACGAGACCGGCGTTCCCGGGCGATGCGCGCTCAGCGCAAGCCGGTATCGGCGGCCGGTGAACGGAAAGCCGGCTCCTGTCCGAGGTAGCCTGCGATCACCCAGGCATACACCCTGGCCGCATCATGGACCTTGTCTACGGACGCCATGTCGAGGTCGGTGTGGGCAAACGACTGCTCCCCAGGGCCGAAGTTCGCGGTCGGGATGCCCACATGGTTGAGGTAACCCTGGTCATGCGCGGACTGCCCGTAGAACGTGCCGACTTCGCGCCCGAGCATCGCGGCGCAACCCGCCTGCAGCAGGCGGGCCGGCAACGAATCCTCCGACACCAGGCTCGGGTACATGTAGGCACCCGCTTCGACCATGATCCGGAACGGCTTGCCGGAGACCGGATCGGGCCAGTCGTCCATCGACCGGGCCACGGCCTCGATGCGCGCCACCGCCGCCTGCGGGTCGTCGCCCGGCAGCAGCCGCTGGTCGAGCTTCACCACGCACCTGCCCTGCACCGTGTGGGTCGACCTGGGGAAACTCTCGATGCCGTTGCAGGTCAGCCATGCGGTGCCGAGGCCCGGATGGCTGCGCGTGTTGGGGATCTCGATCGACAACCGGCGCAGGAACTCCATCGCGCCGACGATCGAATTGGCGCCCTCGTTCGGCCGGCTGGAATGGCTGGGCGAGCCGTTGACCGTCGCGGTGACATCGACCCGGCCACGGTTGCCGAGCTGCAGCTGCATCGCGTTGCCATAGACGAAGGCCAGGTCTGCGCGCACGCCCTCCTTCTCGACCACGTGGCTGATCGCCAGCGGATTGCCGGTCTCGCCCGAGACCAGGCAGAGCAGCACCAGTCGTCCGTCGAGCACGATGCCCGAATCGCGCACCGCCTCGATCGCGTGGATCACCGCGGCGAGCGTCCCCTTCTGTTCGCTCGCGCCCTTGCCCAGCACCGCCTCGCCCGGCATGCCGTGCGGCCGGCCGTCGATGATCGTCGCGGCGTAGGGATCGGGCATCGTCGACGGCGGCTGGTTCATCGCATGCATCACCAGCATCAGGGACCGCCGTGCATCCGGCGCGCCCCGCTCGGCGATCATGTTGCCCAGCGCGTCCTGGCGTACCCGGGTGAAGCCGAGCCCCGCCATGCGCGGCATCATTTCGGTACGAATGAACTCGCCCAGCAGCGGTTCGGCCTCGAGCAGGTCGGTCTGCGGGCTGGGCACGCGCAGCACCTGTTGAAGCACGGTGCGCGCGCGTTCATAGGACAGGCAGGGTGCGAGCTTCGCGGCCAGTGCCTGCGCGGGGTCCGGTTTCGATTCGCTCATCGGTGGCTGCCTGTTCTATAGTCGGTGCATCGCGTCCGGGCGCATCACCGTTGCGGAGAGTCTATCGTGAGTTCCCTGCTGATTCGAGACGCTGCGATCCTCACCCTGGACGCGGACGACCGGTTCATCGAACGCGGCGACATCCATGTCGCGGACGGACGCATCGTGTCGGTGCATGCAGCCGGCGAGGCGGTCCACGATGGGGCGGCGCCGGCGGACCGCGTGGTCGACGGCCGCGGGCTGCTGGCCGCGCCCGGACTGGTCAACGCACACACCCATTCACCGGGCGCCCTGCTCGCCGGCACCATGGACACCGAAAGCCACCCGGCGTTCATGTGGCTGAACCAGGCCGACACCAGCGGCCGCACGCCGCATGAGGTCTACATCAGCGCGATGCTCAATGCCGTGCAGATGCTGCTCGCCGGCGTCACCACCGCGATCGATCATTTCCCCGCACAGAACTTCGGGCCCGAGGACATCGCCGCAGCGACCCGCGCCTACGATGACAGCGGCATGCGCATGGTGCTCGCGGTGCGTATCTTCGACGACACCTTCGGCGACATCTTCCCGCGCGACACCAGGCTGCCGCCGGAACTGGAACGCGAGCTGGCGCGGGTGGCACCCCTTCCACCCAAGCCGCTGGCGCAGACGCGCGAACTGACCGAGGACGCGATCGCCCGCTACCATGCGCCCTCGCAGCGGCTGTCGGTGTTTCCCGCACCGACCAATCCGGTGCGCTGCACCGACGCGCTGCTCGAGATGAGCCGTGACATCGCCGAGCGCTTCGACGTCGGCATCCATACGCACCTGCTGGAATCGAAGGTCCAGACGCGCCTCGCGCAGGAGCGACACGGCTGCACGATGGTCGAGCACCTCGAACGTCTCGGCCTGCTGTCGCCGAGACTGTCCTGCGCGCACACCATCTGGATCGACGACCCCGACATCGAACGACTGGCGCGCCATGGCGTGGTGGTCGTGCACAACCCGGAGAGCAACCTCAAGCTCGGCACCGGCATCGCTCCGGTCGGGCGCATGGTGACGGCCGGCGTGACGGTCGCGCTCGGCAGCGACGGCAATGTCACCAACGACAACCAGCAGCTGCACGAGGCGATGCGGCTGGCGGCATGCCTCGGCCGGGTGATCGAACCGGACCGACGAAGATGGGTCACCGCGCGCCAGGCGCTGGCCATGGCGACCCGCGGCGGCGCAGCCGCCGCGCAACTGGCCGACATCGGCCGCATCGAGCCCGGATGCCGCGCCGATATCGTCCTGTACGATCTGTCGCGCCCGGAATGGACACCGGTCAACGATCCGGTGCGGCAGATGGTTTTCTCCGAGACGGGGGCGTCCGTGCACACGGTGGTGGTCGACGGCCGCCTGCTGGTGGAGGCCGGGCGCATCACCGCGTTCGACTCGGAAGCAGTGATCGCCGAAGCGAAGCCGATGCTGGCCGCGATCCGCGAACGCAACCGCGACCTCTACGCCTTCGCACGCAGGATGGGCGAGCTGTTCCCCTGACTGTCTGCCCCCGCCACCCACGCACAGGAGATCCCGATGGCCGATGTCGTACCGCACCTCAAGCTCACCCACGAAGGCGCCTTGAAGATGCTCGCCGCAGGCGTGGCGAAGGCAAGGGCGATGGGGCAGGACCAGTGCATCACCATCGTCGACGAGGGCGGCAACCTGCTGGCCTTCGTGCGCATGGACGGTGGTCGGGTGCTGTCCACCCACACGTCGCGCAAGAAGGCGATGACCGCGGCCTCCAACCGCAGGCCGACCGGCGGCCTCGACCCGGCGAATGAAGTGAAGCTGGCGATCGCCTCCGACGGCATGATGACCAACCTGCCGGGCGGGCTGCCGATCATCGTCGATGGCCATGTGATCGGCGCGGTCGGTGTCGGCTCCGGGACGGGCGAGCAGGACCTCGAGGTGGCGAAGGCGGCGATCGCGGCACTCCCGGGCAGCCAGGCGTTCTGACGTTCTGACGTTCTGACCTTCTGACGCCCCGCCGGCGGCGGGCCGGTCCGGCTGGACACCCCGCCCCGGCTTGCCGGGACGCGCGGCCGCGAGGATCATCCGGAACGTTCAGGAATTCCTGAAAATTCAGGATCGAGGCTGCCTCGACAGGCGGCTGGTCCGCCCGCCCATGGAAACGCTACCTCCCCTCGTCCGCGACTTCGTGCTCCACTTCGGCGAAATGGGCAGCCGGTGGGGCATCAACCGCACGGTCGGCCAGATCTACGCCCTGCTGTTCGTGTCCGAACGACCGCTGAACGCAGACGAGATCGCCGAGGCACTCGCCTTCTCCCGCTCCAACGTGAGCATGGGACTGAAGGAGCTCCAGTCGTGGCGGCTGACCCGACCGCACCACCTGCCGGGCGATCGCCGTGAATACTTTGCCGCCCCCGAGGATGTCTGGGAGATCTTCCGCACGCTGGCCGAGGAACGCCGCAAACGCGAGGTCGAACCGACCCTGACCATGCTGCGCGGTGCGCTGCTGCAGAAGCCTTCTGACAAGGCCGAACAGCATGCACAGCAACGGATGCGCGAGATGCACGAACTCGTCGAACTGATGACCCTGTGGTTCGACGACGTCGGCAAGATGGACCCCGCGACGCTGGTGCCGCTGATGAAGATGGGCGCCACGGTCGCGAAGGTCCTCGAGGTGAAGCACAAGATCACGCAGATGGCCGCCGGCAGGACACGCCCGGCCGCCATCGACTGACCCGGAGCCGCTTCCATGTTCGAGACCGCCCTGACCGCTGCCGCCATGCCGGACGCC
>JBIITW010000049.1:0-24104 GCA_044340265.1 Burkholderiales bacterium
AGCGCCGCGTCGGGTCCGACCTGCACCCGCTGGCGGGTGAACGCATCCACCGCCGGGTCGGCATAGCGGCCCGGCAGGAACTGCTCGAGCCAGCAGCAGCGGTCGTGCAGGATGATCGACGCGATGTACGGCGCGGACAGCAGCGCCTTGAACTTGTCCGTCCACGGAAGCGCACCATGCATCTCGTAGACTGCGGGCGACAGGCCGATGCGCACCCGCTCGACGGCGCCGGCCTGCACGTCATGCGCATCGACCAGTGCGAACAGCGCGGTGATCATCGCCTGCAGCGAACTGCCCGCCGGCCAGCGGCGCAGCGCGAGTTCCTCCAGCTTCCAGGCCTCGCCCAGCCCGCCGGTGACCTCCGCCGGCAGGCCGCCGTTCGAATACGCATTGAACAGGCCGCCGTCCGGATGCGCGAGGATCTCGCCGCTCGCGCGGAAGCCCTCGGCGGCGAGCAGGGCCGCCATCAGTCCGGACAGGCTGCCGCGGGCCTGGTGGAACTTGATCGTCGGCGTGCCCCAGTGGGCGAAGGTGCCGGCCGACTGGCTGCCGGCGAGCGCGAACGCATGGCACTGGCGCGCGGCATCCAGCCCGAGCAGGCTGCCCGCCGCCGCCGCCCCGCCGAACGGGCCCACCACGCCCGGCGAATGCCAGCCACGCCGGCGGAACTCGGGATAGTCCATCGCGCGCGCCACGCGCACCGACACCTCGAGCCCGGCCGCGATCGACGCGAGCAGCGCCTGGCCACTGCAGCCGTCGCGCTCTGCGATCGCCAGCGCCGGGGGCACCACCTGCGGGGTGGTGTGGAACAGCGTCGGCCGGTGCACGTCGCAGACGGTGACGGCGGTGACCAGGTAGGCATTGGACAGCGCTGCACCGGCGAGCGAACTGCCGCCGCCGGTGAGCAGCGTCGCCTCGTCGCTGCGGCCGAGTGCCGCGGCCAGGGCGCCGATCTGCGCAGTCTCATCCCCGGCACGGCCGGCGATCGCGCTGGCCAGGGTATCGAGCAGGATGTCCTTCACCCGCTCGCGCACCCGCGACGGGATGTCGTCGTGGCGCAGGCCGGCCGTGAACGCGGCCAGCGCGGCGGTCGGACCGGGCGGCGGGGCGGTCGGGGCGGTCGAAGACGGAGGCGACACGGCATGGGTCATGGACGGTCTCGGGCGGTCACACAGGGCGGGCTGCGCAGGACGACACTCGGTGAGGGCAACCACGAACATCATCCTCGGTGCCGAGTCTACGGCAGTCGGCCGTTCCGACGCCGCCGATGCGTGGCCGATGCAGCACAGGCCGGCACCACGCCCGCGGCGATGCATAATCCACCGGCGCGCCGAAGACCATCCGGGTCGAAGGGCGCCCGCCGGAACCCGCCCTGCCGATGACCTCACCTGCCCCGCGACTCCTGCCGATGCCGGCGTGGCTGACAGCGCTGCAGCGGGGGCGCCCGGCCGGCGCGCCGGCATCGCCGGGCTTCATGCCTGTGCTCCTTGTCATGCTCACCCTGTGCGCAGGCCTGCCGGCGGCAGCGGTGGCGCCGGCGCGGGCGGCCGACCTGAGCGAGATCCAGCGCCTCGCGCGCGACAACGACGCCCTGTTCGCATCGGCGCGCGCCACCTGGCAGGCTTCGCGCGAGCGCATCCCGCAGGCACGCGCCCTGATGCTGCCGGCGATCACGCTGAATGCCAATGCGAACCGTAATGAAACCGACAGCAATCTGACGGGCGCATCCAACCCCTTCCTCCAGCCGGGCCGGCGCAGCTTCGAGACGACTGCGCTGACGGTGCAGGTGATCCAGCCGGTATTCCGTCGTGCGAACTCGGTGCAGCTCGAACAGGCCGGGCTGCAGGCCGGCCTGGCCGACCTGCAGCTGATGCTGGCAGGACAGGACCTCACGCTGCGCGCCGCCCAGGCCTTCTTCGACGTCCTCGCCGCGCAGGAATCACTGGCCGTGCTGGACGCACAGAAGCGCGCGATCGACGAACAGCTGGCACAAGCCAAGGCGAACTTCGAAGTCGGCGCCTCGACCATCGTCGACTTCAACGAGGCGCGTGCGCGTTTCGACCTCGCGACTGCCCAGGAGATCGTCGGCCGCAACGACCTCGAAGTGCGGCGCCAGGCGCTGCAGCAGATCATCGGTCGCGTGCCGCCCGCGCAACTGCGCCCGCTGCGCGACGGCGCCGTGCTGGACGTCCCGCTGCCCGCCGACATCGAGCGCTGGACGGAACAGGCGCGGCAGAATGCCATCGCGGTCCGGGTGCAGCAGGCGACGCTGGAAGTCGCCGGCCGCGAGATTGAACGCCAGCGGGCAGCCCACCTGCCGACGCTCGATGCGGTGGGATCGGCCGGCAACAGCCGCGCCGGCGGCAGCGCGACCTCGCCGATCGGCACCGACGTCACGCAACTGGTGCTCGGCCTGCAGCTGAACGTCCCGCTCTACCAGGGTGGCGCGATCGATTCGCGCGTGCGCGAGGCCGTCGCCAATCGCGAGCGTGCCGTGCAGGATGTCGAGGCTGCGCGCCGCAGCGCGGTGCTGGCCGCCAGGCAGGCCTACCTCGGGGTGACCAGCGGCATCAGCCAGGTCAACGCCCTGCAGGCGGCACTGGAATCGACGCGCATCTCGCTCGACTCCACCCTGCTCGGGCTGAAGGTCGGCGTGCGCACCCAGGTGGACGTGCTCAACGCACAGCAGGCCTTCTTCAATGCGCGGCGCGACCTGGTGCTGGCACGCCATTCCACGCTGCTGTCGGGACTGCGCCTGCAGGCAGCGGTCGGCGACCTGCAGGACGACGACCTGAAGCCGATCGACGCGCTGCTGCGCTGATCCCGGCGGCGCACTCGACGCAGCCACATGGACCCGGCTGCGTGAACGAGGCCGCAGCGGTGGCGCGACGCCGGCCGCACGCGCAAAATAGCGAGTTGCGTGATTCGTCAGCGCCACCCGCTCGAACCGAAGGATTCCCGATGTCCGCGAAACCGATGCGCCTCGGCATGTTCATGATGCCGCTCCACCCCGCCCACCGGGCGCCGTCCGTCACCCTCGAGGAAGACCGCGAGGCGGTGATGCTGGCCGACCGGCTCGGCTTCCATGATGCGTTCGTCGGCGAGCACTTGACCGAGAAGAGCGAGAACGTCACCAACAGCTTCATCTTCCTTGCCTCGCTGATCCATTCCACGAAGCAGATCCGCCTGGGCACCGGCACCTCGAACCTGTCGCACAGCCACCCGACGCTGATCGCCTCGCACGCGGCGATGTTCGACCACATGGCACGCGGCCGCTTCATCTTCGGCATCTCGCCCGGGGCCTTGTCTTCCGATGCCGAAGCCCTCGGCATGCTGTCGGAAGACCGCAACAAGCTGTTCGCCGAGTCGATCGACGTGATCCTCGAGATCTGGAAGCGCAACGCGCCCTACGACATCGACCTGCCGGGCAACCGATTCAAGGTGTCCACCGCCAAGACCTCGGTGGCCGAGATCGAGCGCGGCGAGATGTACAAGCCGTTCCAGCTGCCGCGTCCGGAGATCGTCGGCACCGTGGTCGCGCCGTTCTCGAAAGGCGTGATCGCGATGGGCGAACGGGACTTCCATCCGCTGTCGGCGAACTTCCTGCTGTCGAAGTTCCTGAAGAGCCACTGGACGAACTACGCGCTGGGCAAGGCCAATGCCGGGCAGGTCGCCGACATCGCCGACTGGCGCATCGCACGCACGATCTTCGTTGCCGACGACGAAGCCACCGCGCGGCGCTATGCGATCGAGTCCGAGCACAGCCCGTACCGCTACTACTGGAACCTGCTGCTGAAGAAGATGATGCTGTCGAAGCGGCATGCCATCTTCAAGGAGAGCGAGTCCCAGGACGACGCGACACTGACCATCGAGTACATGCTCGACAAGCTCGTGCTCTGGGGCACCCCCGACCGCGTCGCCGAGCGCATCCTGGCCCTGCGCGAGGAAGCCGGTCCGTTCGGCGAGATCGTCTACGCCAACATGGACTGGGTGGACGAGAAGCTCGCGCGGCGTTCGATCGAGCTGATGGCAACCGAGGTGATGCCGCGGGTGAACGCGGCGATCACCGGTTCGGCAGCGACCGCCCGGGCCGCCTGAAGCCGGGAAGGTCGACCATGCGCTGCGCGCGCAGGACGCAGGCAGCGCCTGCCGCGCTCAGCCGGCGCTGACCCGGAAGCCCGCGAGTTCCTGCGGGTCGAGCTGTTCGATCAGGTGCGTCTCCCAGGCGAGGTACTGCATCGCCGCCTCGCGGTTTCCTTCGTGCCGGTCGTGCACGAAGAACAGGTAGTCGATGCAGTCCGCGTTGGACGGCAGGTCGGGCGTCGACTCGACCGGCAGGCCGGCCGCCTGCCACGCCGCGAAGCCCCCGGCGAGCAGCGCCACGTGCCCGACTCCAGCCGCGGAAAGATCGAGCGCGGCCGCGCGGGCGACCGCTTCCTCGTCGGCGAGCAGAACCAGCGGCCGTCCTGCCGCTGCCTTCACCACCGCATCGAGCCGCGGCCGGATCGCCCAGAGGGCGCCGCGCGGATGCGCCTTGCGGTACGACATGCCCGCCCGCAGGTCGACCAGCAGCGCGGTGCCGACGTCGGCGGGTGCGATCGCATCCAGCGCGGGCAACGCGGCCACCGCCCTTGCGTCGGCCGGACGCGCCGCGAGCTTCGCCGCCACGCCGTCGCGCAGCACCTGCGCATCATGGCCGAGCTGGCGCAGCCACATCGCGACCACCGGTGCCCGCACGCCGTCGCCGTCGGCGAGGATCACGCGCGCACCCTTGACGCCGACCCACTGGTCGGTCGACTGGATCAGCTGGCCGCCCGGTGCATGCACCGCACCCGGCAGGCTGCCGGTGGCGAACTCTTCTTCGGTACGCACATCGAGCAGGAAGGTGCAGCGCGCCGCATCCGCCAGCTGTCGATCCGCCTCGGCGGCATCGATGACCGGCACGCCGAACCGCTGCATCAGCTTCGCCGCCTGCGCGCGCTGCGGCGCAAGGTCCGACGGCGCGGCCGGGTAGCGGCGATCCGCGCCGCGCTCGAGCTCCAGTCCGGACAGGAACCAGCCCTGGGTACCGTCCTTCAGCGCGACCACGCGGTTGGCGATGCCGAAATGGCGCAGGGTCTGCGCGCCGATGATCGAACGCGTACGGCCCGCACAGTTGACCACCACCGTCGTCGAAGGATCCGGCGCCAGCTGTCCGATGCGCAGTGCCAGCTCACCGTTCGGGCAGCAGATGCCGCCCGGGATGTTCATCTTGCGGTATTCGCTCCACGGCCGGCCGTCGACGATCACGAAATCGTCGCCGCGCTGCTTCATCGCGACCAGTTCCTCGGCCGTGATGCGCGGCGTGTCGCAGGCATGCTCGACCAGTTCGCCGAAGGTCTTGCTCGGCACGTTCACGCCGGCGAACAGCTGGAAACCCGCCGCCTTCCAGGCCGGCGCGCCGCCGTCGAGGACGTGCACGTTCGAATAGCCCAGCGCCTCGGCGCGGGCCGCGGCACGCTGCGCGACGCCGTCACCGTCATCGAGCAGCACCATGCGCACGCCGGGGCGCGGCGCCAGCCGCTCGATGTCCAGTTCCAGCCGGCTCCAGGGCATCGGCACGGCGTAGAACGGATGTCCTTCGCCATACTGGCCGTGCTCGCGCACGTCAAAGAAGGCGATCTCGGCGCCATCGTGCAGCCAGGTCTTCAGGGTCTTCGAATCGACGGTTCGGGTCATGTGTTTTCAGTGGAGCGTGATGTAGGGAAGGCAGGGATGCCGCGGGGCATGTGCATAGTCTGCCCGAATCCGCGACATGGCCTCCGGCCAGCGACCCGGGTACGGGCGTTGCGCGCGCCGACGGCATCCATCGAACGGCAACCGGAGACACCGCATGGGCCACATCGTCAGCGCAGGATTCCAGTCCCGGTCGGATGCAGACCGGGGCGCACGGGCCCTGGAGCAGGCCGGCTTTCCCAGGCAGAAGATCGCGGTGTTCTACCTCACGCCGCCGCGCGACGAAGTGAACGCTCCCCCGGTCGACCCGGCCAATGCGTCACCCGGGGCCGAAGACGCAAGGACGACAGGCCCGGCGGGCGCGGGCATCGGCGCGGTCATCGGGGGTGCGGTCGGTGCCGCAACCATCCCGCTGCTCGGCCCGCTCGGCGTTGCCGGCGGCGCCAGCCTCGGCGCCTACGTCGGTTCGCTGTATGGGGCGCTCGGCGGCATGCAGGATGACCCGCAGGACGGGCGGCCGGAGGACGGCCAGCACGAGGTGTCCGGGCCTGCCGATCCGGCGGACGAATACACTGCCCGCCTGCGCGAAGGCATGCGGGTGGCGGTGGAAGTCGCGGATGAAGCAGCGGGCGAGCATGCGCGCGCCGTGTTCGAGGCCTCCGATGCCCTCGAGGTCGCGGCAGGCGACGGCAGCATCACCGACAGCATGATCGTCGACCCTCCGGTCCGGAGCGCTTGAGGCGGTCGGAGTGCCAGCGTACGCTCGAAGCTCCTCATCCACAGCATCGGCGAGCACGCAATGACCGACAGCACCCGCCCGCAGGCAGACGCCCGCCCGGACACCCGCGACCTTCGCGGCAGCCGCCACAAGGACACGCTGGTCGGCCATGCAGCGCGCGACCCGGTGCGTTTCTCGGGCATGGTCAACCCGCCGGTGTTTCGTGGTTCGACCGTGCTGTTCGAGGATACGGCCACCTACGAAGGGCGCGACCCCGACGACTACAAGGTGATGCGCTACGGCGTGCACGGCACGCCGACCACCTTCGCCTTCGAGGCCGCGGTGGCGGAACTCGAAGGCGGCCATGCTGCGGTCGCCGTGCCGTCGGGGCTGGCGGCAATCACCGCGGCCCTGGCGGCCTATGCGAAGCAGGGCAGCCACCTGCTGGTGACGGACACCGCCTACGGCCCGACGCGGAACTTCTGCGACAGGCGGCTCGCTTCATGGGGCGTGGACGTCGAATACTACGATCCGGCGATCGGCGGCGGCATCGGGGCACTGATCCGGCCGCAGACCTGCGCAGTCTTCTGCGAGGCACCCGGCTCGATGACCTTCGAGATGCAGGACATCCCGGCGATCGCGGCGGCCGCACATGCGAAGGGCGTGCCGGTGCTGGCCGACAATACCTGGGGCACGCCCTACTTCTTCCGGGCGTTCGACCATGGCGTCGATGTGTCCATCCACGCCGGCACGAAGTACATCGCCGGGCATTCGGACACGTTGATCGGCGTGGTTGTCACGAACAAGGCCAACTGGCTTCCGGTGCGGCGCACGGTCGCCGACCTCGGCATGTGCGTGAGTCCGGACGATTGCTGGCTGGCCTTGCGCGGACTGCGCACGATCGGCGTGAGGATGCGGCACCAGATGGAGAGCGCGCTGACGGTCGCGCGCTTCCTGCAGGCGGATCCGAGGGTGTCTCGGGTCCTCTTCCCCGCGCTGGAGAGCGACCCGGGCCATGCGCTGTGGAAACGCGACTTCGATGGCGCAGCCTCGCTGTTCGGCGTGGTCCTGAAGCCGGCGACCGACGCCTCGGTGGTGGCGATGATCGATTCGCTGCAGCTGTTCGGCATCGGTTCGAGCTGGGGCGGCTACGAGAGCCTGGCGATCCGCGCGAAGATGATCACCCGCACCGCGACGCCATGGCACCCGGAAGGACCGATGGTGCGCATCCATGTCGGGCTGGAGAACCCGCAGGACCTGATCGATGACCTCGACCAGGGACTGGCCCGGCTTTCCATGATGTGACAACGGTCCGGCGCGCTGCGTGCCGCGCCGGCCTGCTTCCTGCTAACCTTGGTGGCTATCCGAATGGACAATGCCGACCCGATGACCACGCTCGATCCGGCAGGCCGCAACCTGCTGTTCAATGAAGCAAGAACCCACAACGGCTGGACCGAAGAGCCGGTGTCGGACGAGACCCTGCGCGAGATGTTCGACCTGCTGAAGATGGCGCCGACCAGCGCCAACTGCAGTCCTGCGCGCTTCCTGTTCCTGCGCTCGCCGCAGTCGCGCATACGACTGTCATCGGCCCTGCTGCCGGGCAACCTGGAGAAGACGCTGGCCGCGCCGGTGACGGTGATCGTCGCCTACGACCTGTCGTTCCACGAGCAGCTGCCGCGGCTGTTCCCGCATGCCGATGCGCGCAGCTGGTTCGTCGGCAACGAGGAACTGATCCGGAAGACGGCGTTCCGCAATGGCACGCTGCAGGGCGCCTACATGATGCTGGCGGCACGCGCCGTTGGCCTCGACTGCGGGCCGATGTCCGGCTTCGACAACGCGAAGGTAGATGAAGAGTTCTTCGCCGGCACCACCTGGCGCTCGAACTTCCTGTGCAACCTCGGCCACGGCGACCCGTCGAAACTGTTCCCGCGCAGCCCGCGGTTCCAGTTCGAGGATGCCTGCCTCGTACTCTGAGCGGATGCCGAACATGCAGACCGGATTGCAACGACTGAAGGGAAAGCGCGCGCTGGTCACCGGCGGCAACACCGGCATCGGACGCGCGGTGGCACTTGCCTACGCCGCCGAGGGCGCCGATGTCGCCATCGCCTGGATCGACCGCGAAGCCGAGGCGCGCTCGCTGGTGGCCGACGTCGAAGCCCTCGGCCAGCGCGCGCTGGCACTGCGCTGCGACGTCACGTCCGAAGGGGACGTGGTCGCCGCGTTCGCCGCGGTCGCCGCCGCCTGGGGCGGCATCGACATCGTGGTGTCCAACGCCGGCATCCAGCGCCCGCAGCCGATCACCGAGATGTCGCTCGACGACTGGGGACGGATGATGAGCGTGCACCTGCGCGGCAGCTTCCTGGTCGGGCGCGAGGCCGCGCGCCACATGATCCCGGCAAGGCAGGGCCGGATCATCACCGTCTGTTCACAGCTCGGATACATCGGGCGCGAGAACTACACGGCGTATTCGACCGCCAAGGGCGGCGTGATCGCGTTCACCCGCGCACTGGCGAAAGAGCTCGCGCCGCACGGCATCCTGGTCAACGGCGTGTCGCCCGGGCTGGTCGACACCGGCTTCGACCCGCTGTCGGAGGACGTCAAGGCGGCGCATGCAGCCAGCCTGCCGCTGAAGCGGCTGGGGACGCCCGAGGACATGACCCCGGCGTTCGTGTTCCTGGCGAGCGAAGAGGCGCGCTACTACTGCGGGCAACTGCTGCATCCGAACGGCGGCGAGATCATGCCTTAGCGTCTAGCGTCACCTGCCCGGCCGGTCAGGGCGTGATCGCCACCTCCAGCACGCCGTCGCGCTGGTGCCCGAACAGGTCGTAGGCCTGTTCGATGTCCTCCAGCCTGAACCGGTGCGTGACCATCGGCTTCAGGTCCAGGCGGCCGGACTGGATCACCGACATCAGCCGCCGCATGCGCTCCTTGCCGCCCGGACAGAGCGTGGTGATGATGCGCAGGTCCGCCAGCCCGGCGCCGAACGGGCCCAGCGGGATGGTCAGGTCCCCCGAATAGACGCCCAGGCTGGACAGCGTGCCGCCTGGGCGCAGCACGCGCAGGCAGGCTTCGAAGGTCGCCTGCAGGCCCAGTGCCTCGATCGCCACGTCGACGCCCCGGCCGTCGGTCAGGCGCATGATCTCCTCGACAGGGTCGACCTTGCTGCTGTCGATCACGATGTCCGCACCCATCAGCCGCGCGACCTCGAGGCGGCTGGCGATGCGATCGACGCCGATCACGGTGGTCGCTCCGCCGAGCTTCGCGCCCGCCGTCGCGCACAGGCCGATCGGCCCCTGCGCGAACACGGCCACGGTGTCGCCGATGCGGATGCCGGCGGACTCCGCACCGCTGAGGCCGGTGGACATGATGTCCGGGCACATCAGCACCTGCTCGTCGGTGAGCTCATCGGGGATGGCGGCCAGGTTGGCCATCGCATCGGGCACCCGCACATACTCGGCCTGGCAGCCGTCGATCGTGTTGCCGAAGCGCCAACCGCCCAGTGGCTTCCAGCCGTGGGCGGTTCCTGCACCATCCTGCGCGCCACAGCCCGACAGGCAGGCATTGCTCCAGCCGCTGGGGGTGATTGCTCCCGCGGTGACCCGCTGTCCCTCCCGGTAGCCGCGCACCTCCGAGCCGAGCTTCTCGATCACGCCGACCGGCTCATGACCCACGGTCAGCCCGCGAGCGACCGGATACTCGCCCTTCAGGATGTGGATGTCGGTGCCGCAGATCGTCGTCGTGGTGATGCGGACCAGCGCATCGAGCGGGCCGATGTCGGGGATCGGCTTGTCCTCCAGCACGATCCGACCGGGTTCGACGAAGATTGCTGCTTTCATCATGGCCATCGTGGCTCCCCTGCTGCGTGGGACGGGAAGGACCGTTCCGCCCTTCGTCACGGTCGCGCGGCATCATGGGCGCAACGACCGTACCTGCACATCGTTGCGCATCGCTCGCCGGAGCGCAAGCGCCGCAGCCCGTTTCTGGCTACTCCCCGGCTGCTCCCAGGCTACTCCCCGGCCACGCGCCGCCCCACCTCCGACTGCCGTTCGATCCATACCGTCTCCGCCGCATCGGTGTTGCCGACACCGATGTAGCAGAAGACCAGCCCGGCATCCTCGGTCTCAGACGCATTCGAGATCACATGGATCGCGCCGCTCGGGATGTACACGAAGTCGCCGCCCTCAAGGATCACTTCCTTGCGGTCGGTGCCGTCGCTGCGCGAGAAGTACGCGCGGATCCGACCGTGCAGGATGTACCAGCAGACGTCGTTGACCGAGTGGTAGTGGGTCGGGTTCGGCTTCGCGCCCGCCGGCAGTATCGTGCGGCCCATGGTGGCGTTCGAGCCCTCGACGGTCTTGTCGCTGATGCCGAAGCCGATGCGCAGCGGCGGTTCGTAGGTGACGTCGGTGCCGATCTGCGAAGGGCGGATGACGGTGGGCATCTGGCGGCTGAACGGGACCATGGGCGACTCCTCTGGGATCAGTTTCGTGTCCGGCTGACTTCGACGGTCTGCGATGTCTCCACCGACTTCACCGTGGCCTCGAACGAGGCGACGGTTGCTAGCAGGTCGGAGAACGGGATCGGATACTCGGCCTCGCCGCGCACCGCGCGCGCGAATGCCTCGAGCTGGTGGCGCATCGCCTCGCGCGGCGGCAGCGTGGTGCGCACCGGCGCCACGCCGCTCGCATGGCTTACCACCTCGTGCTCGCCCAGTGCCTCGATCGACCCGCGCGATCCGAACGCATGGATGCGCCAGTACAGCGGCGACGCGCGCACGCTGGCGAACATGCCGCTCACCTGTCGGCCGCCGCCGGCATCGAGCCGGTACAGCGCGGCGATGGTGTCCAGCGGCGCCGGCGGCGGCTTGCGCTCGACCACATGGGCATGCACCGTCAGCGCCGGTCCGACCAGCAGCGTGAACGCATCGACGATGTGCAGGCCGGCACCGGTCAGGCCTGCGGCCGGTGACTCCGCCGGCGACTCGCGCCAGCCGCCGACCACGTTGTTCGAATGCTCGTTGCTGAAATGCCCCTCGACATGCAGCAGCTCGCCGATCTCGCCGGCGACGATCGCCTGCTTCAATGCCTCGGTGGACGGCCAGAACCGGCGCAGGTGGCCGACGCCCATCGGCACCTTCGCCTGTCGGCAGGCATCGATCATGGCGCGGGCGTCGGCGAGGTTCAGGGCCAGCGGCTTCTCGCAGAACACGGCCTTGCCGGCACGCGCGCAGGCCTCGACCTGCGGCCGGTGCAGCGAGTGGGGCGTGCACAGCACGATCGCGCGGATCTTCGGGTCGGCCAGCGCATCGTCGAGGCTTGCCGACAGCTGCATGCCATGTTCCTCGGCGAACGCGCGGTGCGCATCGAGCACCGGGTCGATCGCACGCACGAAACGCAACGGCCGGGCATCACCCGCCAGCTGCATCGATTTCACATGGCCGCGTCCCCAGCGGCCGAGGCCCACGATGGCCGCGTCGATCATGGCACCGGACCTTTCGTTCACAGTTGGTAGAGCGTCTTGGCGTTGTCATGGAAGATCGCCTGCCGCTCCGGCGCATCCAGTGGCGCGAGGCATTCGTCCATCACGCCGACGAGACGGTCGTAGGTGGTCCACATCCGCTCGATCGGGAAGTTGCTGCCATAGATGCAGCGGCGGGCGCCGAACAGCGCGACGGTCTCCTCGACCACCGGCCGCCACAGCGCCTTTGAACAGGCACGCTCGAAGGTGCCCAGCCCGGACAGCTTCACGTGCACGTTCTGGCAGGCAGCGAGCTGCGCCATCCCGCTGCGCCAGGCGGCCATGCCCGCCATCGTGCGGTCTTCCAGCATGCCGGCATGCAGCAGCACGAAGGTCACGCCGGGGAATTCGCGGGCCAGTGCCGCGGCATCGGGCATCTGCGAGGAGAACACCTGCAGTTCGAACAGCAGGCCGCGCGATTCGACCTCGCGCAGTCCGTTGCGCCAGGCCGCATCGTTCATCAGGTCCGGCCGCGATGCAAAGCGATAGGCCGGGTTCTCGTGCCAGTGCAGCTGCTGCCGGATGCCACGCAGGTTGCCGGCCGCCTGCAGGCGGTCGAGCGTCGCCCCGACCTGCGCGGTGGACAGGTCGGCATAGCCGACGCTCGCTTGCGGGAAGGCATGATCACGTGCGACCGAAGCCACCCATTCGACCTCGGCCACTTCATCGCCCAGGCCGACATTCACCTGGATATAGACCGAGGCGACCACGCCCAGCGGCACCACGTCGTCGATGAAATCCTGGGCGAGATAGTCGTGTCGCAGCGCTTCGTAGTCGCCGAAGATGCGCGGCAGTGCCGGGCCGTTCAGCCATGGCGTATGGGCATGGCGCCAGATGTGGTGGTGTGCATCGATGATGGTCATGGGCGCTCGGAGAGGGGACTATTCCGGCAGTATCCCAGCATCCCGGATCTGCTTCACCCATCGAGGTACCTCGACCCCGACGAATTTCGTGAATTCGTCCGGTCCCATCGCGGCGGGGTCGACGCTCAGGCCGGCCAGGCGCTGCTGCACCTCCGGCCGGTTGAGCGCCTTGATCGCAGCGTCCGACAGGCGCTGGACGTTGTCGCGCGGCGTGCCGGCGGGCGCCATCAGGCCCCACCAGATGGTGATCTCGAACCCCGGCAGGTCCTCGGACAGCGCCGGCAGGTCAGGCGCCAGCGGCGACCGGTTCCGCGACGTGACGCCGAGCAGCTTCAGCCGTCCCGCCTTCCACTGGCCGATGCCGGCGGTGAAGTCGGTGAAGGTGAACGCGATCTGCCCGCCGACCACCTCGCCGACCGCGATCGGGATGCCCTTGTACGGGACCTCGACGAACTGGATGCCGCCGAGCGAGCGCAGCAGCCCGAGCGACACCTGTGCCCCGCCGGAACCGAACCCACCGGACAGTTCACCGCGCTTCGCCTTCGCCACCGCGATGAACTCCTTCGCGCTCGCCGCCGGGAAGTCGGATCGTACCGCCAGGATCAGCGACGACTGCGCAAGCCGCGCGACGTAGGCGAAATCCTTCAGCGGGTCGTAGGCGAGCTTCTTGAACAGGCCTACGTTGGCTGCCTGCGTGGTGTTGGTTCCCATCAGCAGCGTGTAGCCGTCCGGATTCGCACGCGCGACCTCGGTGGCCGCGATCGTTCCCTGGGCGCCGGCCCGGTTCTCGACCACCAGCGGCTGGCCGAGAACCTCCTGCATCGGCACCGACAGCAGCCGCGCCAGCTGGTCCGGTCCCGCACCTGGTGGGAACGGAACGACCACCCGGATCGGCTTCATCGGGAACGACTGCGCGGCAGCAGTGCCCGCAGCGCCGGCGATTGCAAGGCAGCCGGCGACGACGATGCCGGCGACCTGCACGCCTGTCGTGGACAGGGACGTACGCACCATGAAGACCTCCTCCTGGGGAAATCGGGCTTGTAGTTGTGTGCTGCCTTTTGCTGCATCCTACGCTTCCCGCGACGCACGGTGCAAGGCGCCCCCCCGCACCAGGCTGCACACCACAAGGAGACAGGCCATGACCCTCGACGACCTCTATCAGCGCGGGCTGACGCTGCGCAAGAAGCTGTTCGGCGCCGACACCGTCGCGCGGCGGATGGGCGAACTCGGCGAGTTCGGCGAGCCGCTGCAGCACATCATCAACGCCTATTCGTATGGCGACATCTGGAGCCGGCCGCAGCTCGACATGAAGGCGCGCAGCCTGGCGATGGTCGGCATCACGGCCACGCTGAACAAGCCCAACGAGCTCAAGGTGCATGTGAACGGCGCGCTGAACAACGGCGCATCCGCCGAGGAAGTGCGCGAGGTGCTGCTGATGGTCACGCTCTACGCGGGATTGCCGACCGGCATCGATGCGCACAAGGCGGCGCTGGAAGTGATCAACGCACGATCCCGACCGCCAGCAGCACCGGCAGCGTGAGCCAGAAGACGATCGTGCTCCAGCCGATGAACAGCGCCGCCGCGGGCGCATCGAGGTCGAAGCGGTCGGCGAGCATCAGCAGGGTCAGCATGCCCGGCACCGCCGCGAGCACGATCGCCGAATGCTGCGCATCACCCGGCGCGGCGAAGAACAGCGGGCCGAGCATCCAGGCGACCGCCGGCACCAGCAACAGCTTGATCGCGGTGGCCGCCAGCACTTCGCGTTTCGGCGTCAGCGCGTGCCAGGGAATGGTCAGGCCGAGCACGAACAGCATCACCGGGATCGTCGGCTGGCCGATCATCCGCGCCGCGTTGACCACCGGTTCGTAGACCAGCCCGGTCTGCTGCAGCGTGGCGCCGGCGATGAACGCCCAGATCGGCGGCATCGACAGCATCACGGTGAACACGTTCGGCCGCGATGGCCCGCCGGCTGCCGGTGCAGGATCGTCGACGCCCAGCCGGGTGCAGATCCAGACGCCGAGGCTCCATACCAGCGGCATCACCATCAGCATGTCGTTGAACACCGCATACCGCAGCGCGCCCTCCCCATGCAGGAACAGGAGTACCGGCACGCCGATGTTGAAGGTGTTGCCGAACATCGCGCCGATCACCAGCACCGCGCGCGTGCGCCGCGGCAGCCGCTCGCCGAAGCGGGTCCGATACAGCAGGAACCATGCGCACAGGCCGCCGGCCCCTGCGGCCAGTGCGGACACCAGCGGTACCGCGAGCAGATCACGGTCGATCGGCGTGACCATCGCCACCGAGAACAGGATCGCCGGATAGAACAGGTACATGGCCAGCCGCGACAGCTGGTTGCGCAGCCAGTCGACCTGGATGTCCGGGAACCACCGCGGCCACAGGCCGCCGGCCGCCACCAGCAGCGACAGCGGCAGCATCACCTCGACCGCAAGCGAGCCGATACGGGCGAAGTCGATCATTTCCAGTATCGCTGTCGCTGTCGCTGTCGCAGTCGCAGTCGCAGGTCGTGCTGGCGTGCAATGGGTACCATCTTGTCGCCGACTGTAGCCGAAACGGCAGCAACCGGTGCCCCGCGCGGTACCCTTGCACCATGAAGTCCGCACCATGGCTCGCCGTCGCCGGTCTGCTCGTCAATGCCACTGTCTGGGGCCTGTCGTGGATCCCGTTCCAGTCGCTGGCCGGCAATGGCATCCACCCCCTCTGGGCCACGGGCGTGATCTACGCGGTGGCCGCCGTCGGCCTGGCGGCTGCCCGCCCCGCCGCGCTGCGCGAGTGCCTGAAGCACACCGGCCTGCTCTGGCTGGCGCTGGCCGCAGGACTCACCAATGCACTGTTCAACAGCGCGGTGGCCTTCGGCGACGTGGTACGCGTGGTGCTGCTGTTCTACCTGATGCCGATCTGGGCGGTGCTGTTCGCCCGCTGGCTGCTCGGCGAACCCTTCACCGGCCGCGCCTTCGCGCGCATCACCACCGGCCTCGCCGGCGCGATGCTGGTGCTGTACGAACCCGGGATGGGACTGCCCCTGCCACGCAGCCTGCCCGACTGGATGGCGATCGCCGGTGGCGCGGCGTTCGCGCTGAACAACGTGGTGCTGCGCCGGCTCGCCTCCAGCGGCGAGGCCGCGCGCACCCTGTCGATGCTGCTGGGTGCCGTGCTGCTGCCGGTGGCAGCGGCGTCCGTGCTGTCGGCAGGGGGCGCCATTGCCTGGCCCGTGTTCGGCGCGAGCGGTGTACTGGCCATCCTCGCGCTCTGGTCCGCGCTGTTCCTGCTCGCAAACCTCGGACTGCAGTACGGCGCGGCACGCCTGCCCGCCAACGTGACGGCCGTGATCATGCTGAGTGAAGTCCTGGTGGCGTCGGGCTCGGCCTGGCTCGCGGGCGCGGCTGAGTTGCAGGTGCCTGACCTGCTCGGCGGTGCACTGATCCTGGCCGCGCCCTGGCTGTTCGCCGACCGGCGTACCGCGTCTGCAGCGACGGCGACGAAACCGACCCACGGTGGCCGGCAGGATGCCTGAGGCCGGCCACTGCACCCGGGTGGTCGCGCACCTGGACATGGATGCGTTCTACGCATCGGTGGAACTGCTGCGCCACCCGGCGCTGCGCGGCCTGCCGGTGGTGGTCGGCGGCCGCCGGCGCATCGTTGCCGGCGACGGCGAGGGGGCCGCACGCGATCCGGTGGACGGCGGCGCGATCCCGGTGCTGCGCGACTACACCGGGCGCGGCGTGATCACCACTGCCACCTACGAGGCACGCGCGCTCGGCGTGCATTCAGGCATGGGTCTGATGAAGGCGGCGCAGCTCGCGCCCGATGCGCTGCTGCTGCCGGCGGACTTCGACCGCTACCGACACTACTCTCGCCGGTTCAAGGATGCCGTGCGTCAGTTCGCCCCGCAGATCGAGGACCGCGGCATCGACGAGATCTACATCGACTTCACGCCCCTGCTTGCCGACTGTGCGCAACCCTGGCCAGCGGCACGGGCCCTGGCGGTCGAGATCCAGGCCGCGGTGCGCGCCGCGACCGGGCTCTCGTGTTCGCTGGGCGTCACGCCGAACAAGCTGCTGTCGAAGATCGCCTCCGACCTGGAGAAGCCGGGGGGCATCACGGTGCTCACCACCGCCGACATTCCCACCCGGATCTGGCCGCTTGCCGTGCGCAAGGTGAACGGCATCGGCCCCAAGGCGGGCGCGAAGCTCGACACGCTGGGCATCCGCACCATCGGGGAACTCGCGGCAGCCCGGCCGGAAAGCCTGGTGGACGCGTTCGGTCGCAGCTTCGGCCAGTGGATGCACGAGGCCGCCCATGGCCGCGACACGCGGCCGGTGGTCACCTTCAGCGAGCCGAAGTCGATCAGCCGCGAGACCACCTTCGAACGCGACCTGCACCCGGTGCGCGACCGCGCCATCCTGTCTTCACTGTTCACCGGCCTGTGCGAAAAGGTCGCCGAGGACCTTCGACGCAAGGGTTACGCCGGACGCACGATCGGCCTCAAGCTGCGCTATGACGATTTCAGCCAGGTCACGCGTGACCGGACGATCGATCGTCCGACCCAGGATGCGCGCATGATCCGGCGCGCCGCGGGCGAATGCCTGAAGCGGGTACCCCTGGAGCGCCGGCTGCGCCTGCTCGGCGTTCGCATCGGCGGGCTCTCGCCTGCCGGGCCATCGCAGGCAGACACGCCGCCCGAGGTCGAGGGCTCCGGCATCAACCGGACGCTGTTCGACTGAGCGACCGGCGCGGGCCGATGCGGGAACGAACCCTGCGCCGCATCCCGTTGCGAACCACGCCTGCCGTCGCTTCCCTGAACGGCATGACGTGCCCATCCAATGGAGAAGACATGACCAATGCCCTCGTGCGACACGACGCTCCCACCCGCCATCGGTCGGCACGTACCGCCGCCGCTGCGGGCGCACTCCTGCTGGCCGCCGGTTGCGCGATGACCGGCCCGGGCGACGGCGAATCCAGGCCGGAACGGGTGATCGCCATCACCTCCGGCAACCAGCTGATCGAGTTCGTCTCCGGACGACCTGAAAGCATCATTGCCCGCCGCCCGCTGACGGGCATCCAGAACGGTGAACGCATCGTCGGCATGGACTTCCGTCCCGCCGATGGCCGCCTGTTCGCAGTCGGCGACGGCGGCCAGCTCTACGTGATCAACCTGTCGACGGGCATCGCCGAGGGGGTGGGCAAGGGGGGCTTTCGCAGCTTCGCCGCCGGCGACCTCGGCATCGACTTCAACCCGACCGTGGATCGCATCCGGCTGGTGAACACCCGCGGCGGCAACCTGCGCATCCATCCGGACACCGGTGCGGTGGTCGATGCAGACGACCGGTCCGATGGCCTGCAGGTCGACGGCGAGCTCGGCTACGCAAAGAGCGATGTCAACAGCGGCCGCACGCCGCGCGTGACCGGAGCGGCCTACACCAACAGCCACGCCGGTGCGATTTCGACCACGAACTATGCAATCGATTCCGCACAGGGGACGCTGGTCACGCAGGGCTCCGGCGAAGGGGCTGCGACCGCGGTGTCGCCGAACACCGGCCAGCTGTTCACCGTCGGATCGCTGGGCGTGGACCTGGCCCAGGGCCCGGTCGGCTTCGACATCGGACCCGGCAACATCGCACTGATGACGGCCACCATCCCTGGCGGACGCAGTGAACTGTACCGCGTCAACCTGATGAACGGCACTGCCGGTCGCATCGGCCGCATCGGCATCGGCGAGGCAGTCACTGCGATGGCCATCGTGCCGCTGGCAGGGCAGCCGACCCGACGTTAATCCAGAGACGGACACAACTTACATCCCGGACAAACTCGGCGTATCTTTGCGCGTCGTTCTGTCAGGGAGGTTTCATGGCTTCTGTTGCCCGTTGCGCGCTGAAGGTCGCGCTGATGGCCGTAGCCGCGCTGCTGTCGGGCTGCGCGGCGATGCATGTCGACGGCCCACGTCCGGAGACCGTGTTCGCGACCACCCAGTCCAACCAGCTGGTCCGGTTCAATGCAGGATCGCCGGGCCGTATCGCGGATCGACGCTCGATCACCGGCATGCACCAGGGCGAGCAGGTGGTCGGCCTCGACTTCCGTCCGGCCAATGGCCGGCTCTACGCGCTCGGCAGCGCGGGCCAGCTCTACGTGATCGACCCGGCGACGGCGATCGCCGAGGCCGTCGGCCCCGGCCGGCTGCGCACGCTGGCGACCGATGATGTCGGTTTCGATGTCGACCCGCAGGCCGACCGCATACGGTTGGTGACCAGCGGTGGCCACAACCTGCGCCTGGACCCGGACACCGGGCTGCTGGTGGACGGCGACCCGGTGACTGCCGGCGTGCAATCCGATTTCGAGCTGCGCTATGCCCCGGGAGAGTTCGAGCGCGGCCGTGCCCCGCGGATTGCCGCCGCCGCGATCGTGCACCGGCCGGCCGCCGGAGGCCGGCCCGCGCGAACCACGCAGTACGGGATCGATCGACGTGCACGCACCCTGGTCGCGCAGGGTTCACCGCCACGCGCGTTCCGCCCGATGCCGCCGGAGACCGGGCAGCTGCATACCGTCGGCGCGCTGGCGATCGACCTCGGGGACGGGCCGCTGTCGTTCGACATCAGCCAGGACCATGTGGCGCTGCTCTGTGTCTCGAGGGGACCCGGCAGCGAGCTGTTCAGGATCGACCTCGCCACCGCGGCACTGGAACCGCTGGGCAGGATCGCCCTCGAGGAACCGGTCACCGCGATCGCGATCGCACCGCCGCGTCCGGCTCCCGCATCGGTGCGCTGAAGAACCAGCCCTGTCGACCGGCGCTACAATGGCCACACACTCATTCGCGGAATATCGCCTGCCATGCCTTCATTCGACATCGTCTCTGAAGTGAACCAGGTCGAAGTGAACAATGCGCTCGACCAGGCGAACAAGGAAATCACCAATCGCTTCGACTTCAAGGGCTCAGATGCCCGCGTCGAGTGGAACGAGAAGGACAAGACGCTGACCCTGTTCGCCGATGACGAATTCAAGGTCGACCAGGTGCGCGACGTCCTGGTCGGCAAGCTCAGCAAGCGCGGCGTCGACATCCGCTGCCTCGAGAACGGCGACCTGCAGAAGGTCAGCGGCAACAAGTCGAAGCAGGTGGTGACGGTGCGCACCGGCATCGAAGGCACGCGTGCCAAGGACATCGTCAAGTTGCTCAAGGACAGCAAGATGAAGGTCCAGGCCAGCATCCAGGGCGACGCCGTACGGGTCTCGGGTGCCAAGCGCGACACGCTGCAGGAGGCGATCGCCCTGGTGAAGAAGAGCGTCACCGACTATCCCGTGCAGTTCGAGAATTTCCGCGAGTGAAGGCTACTTCAGCCCGCTGATCCAGCGCGCATAGAGACCGTCGGCCACTTCATGCAGCGCGGCCACCCGCGCATCGAGGTCGGCCTGCATCGCTTCCCCGGACATCACCGATGGCAGCGGGTTGTCGGCGATCTCGCGCCAGCCGCCACGCGCCCAGACGCGCACCATCTGTTGCGTCATCTCGACATGGCACTGCATGCCCAGGTGCGGACCCAGCGCATAGGCCTGGTTCGCGCACCACTGGCTGGACGCGAGCCGGGTGGCGCCCGGCGGGATGGTGAACGTCTCGCCATGCCAGTGGAACGACAGGAACGATGCGCGGTTCCCGAACCATTGTCCGGCCGCCGGCGTCGGTTCGACCGTCACCGGTCCCCAGCCGATCTCCTTCACCGGATTGCGACTGACCACGCCGCCCAGCGCGCGTGACATGAGTTGCCCGCCCAGGCAGTGGCCGATGACCGGGATATCCGCATCGACCGCGCGGCGGATGAGTTCGAGCGAGCGCGGGATCCAGGGCAGCGGATCGTTCACGCTCATCGGACCGCCCATGAACGCCAGCCCGCTGAATGCCGACGGATCGACCGGGACCGCCTGCGCCTCGTCGGTCGCGACGATCTGCCAGGGGATCCGGTGCGCATCCAGGAACGTGGCAAAATGCCCTGGCCCTTCGGTCCTGGCATGACGGAAAATCGCGACCGATTTCATCCTCGAGTCCTCCCACTGGCCCATGTTAGCCGATCGACTCCGAAGCGTCGCCCGAGCGGCGGGTGACGGCCTGCGCAGGCTGCTGCTTGCAGCCGTACTGGTGCCGGTCTCGGCCTGCGCGCTCGCGCAGCAGGCCGCCCGGCTCGAGGTGAACGTGATCGGCCTGTTTTCAGACAGCGCCGTGCTGGTGATCAACGGCGGCAACCCGCGCACGATCAAGGCCGGCCAGACGACGCCCGAAGGCGTGCGGCTGGTTTCGGCTGACAGCCAGCAGGCGGTCGTCGAGATCGGCGGACGACGCGAGACATTGTCCATCGGCCAGTCGATCGCCGGCCAGCGATCCACGGCCGGGCGCCAGCAGGCGGTGCTGATGTCCGACGGCCGTGGCCATTTCTGGGCGAACGCCGAAATCAACGGCTCGACGGCGAAGGTGCTGGTCGACACCGGCGCGACCTACCTCTCGATGTCCAATACCACCGCGCGCAGGCTGGGCATCAATTTCCTGCAGGGACAGCGCGGCCTCACCTCCACCGCCAACGGAACGGTGCCGGTCTACCGGGTCACGCTGGCCAGCGTGCGCATCGGCGACATCATGCTGCACAACATCGACGCCTCGGTGCACGAGGGAGACAACCTGCCGGTCATCCTGCTCGGCATGAGTTTCCTCAACCGGGTAGAGATGCAGCGCGACGGCGAACGGATGACCCTGATCCGACGTTTCTGACGGCCAGGGCGGCCCAGGCGGCCCATGGCCGACAATCCCGGCTGGCTTTACTTCAATCGAACGTTTGATCTAAGCTCCGGGCATCGTCCTGCAAGGACATCACCCTCGAGAGGCCCACCATGGCAGCAACCGCGGTCGCCAGCCGTTCAGACGGCGCGCAGGCGCGCGACAGGCTGCTGCTCGTGGCGCTGCGCCTGTTCGCCGCCCGCGGCTTCGAGCGCACCAGCATCCGCGAGATCGCCCTGGCCGCCGAGGCCAACGTATCGGCGATCGGCTATTACTTCGGCGACAAGGCCGGCCTCTATCGCGCGGCGTTCACCGAACCGATGGGCGACGCCTGCCCCTGCGCCCGGATGCACCCGGACGCCCTGCCCCTGCCGGACCTGATGCACCAGTTCTTCGCCGAATTCCTGCAACCGCTGAAGCAGGGCGAGGCGGTGCAACTGGTGATGCGACTGCATTTCCGCGAGATCGTCGAGCCCACCGGACTCTGGGCCGAGATGATCGAGAACGAGATCAAGCCGCAGCATGAATGGCTGCTGCACAGGCTCGCCACCGAGTTCGGCCTGCCCGAACCGGATACCGACCTGCAGCGACTGACGTTCTCCATCGTCGGCATGGCGATCCATTTCTTCGTCGCGCAGGATATCGTGCACGGCATCGCACCCGAGGTGATGCACGGGCCGGACGCGATCGACACGCTGGCCGAACGGCTGGCCGAGTTTTCGCTGGCGATGATCGAGTCCGAGCGGCGGCGTCGCGCCGCGGGCGCGGCGACCCTGCCGCGGACCACCCGCAAGGGCGCTCGCAGCAGGGCCGGCACGGGCGGCGACCGATGACCGCCCGTGCGAGCCGCGGCGCCGGTGCAGCGACCTGCGTGGTCGCGCTGCTGCTCGGCGGATGCGCAGCGCCGTTCCCCGTCGGGCCCGATTACCAGGGCCCGCCCGCCGACGCGATGCCGCGGTCGGGCTGGCAGGTGCGCGCGCCCGCCGCTCCCGACAAGCCTTCGCCGGCCCCGGACCCGGCACGCGCAGCCAGCGCCGAACTGCTGCGCGACTGGTGGCTGCAGTTCGACGATCCGGTGCTGGCCGGACTGATCGCATCGGCGCAAGGCGCGAGCAGCACGCTGGCGCAGGCCGCCTTGCGCATCGCGCAGGCGCGCACCGACCTGTCCGCCGCGCAGGCGCGGGCGCTGCCTGCCATCGACGCCAGCCTGGCCGCCACCCGCAGCGCGATCACCTTCGCCGGGCCGGTGATCCTGCGCAGCCTGGTGCAGGCCCAGGCCCAGGCGAGCTGGGAGATCGACCTGTTCGGCGCGGTGGCGCGCAGCCGCGAGAGTGCAGTGGCACGACTGCTCGCGCGCGAGGCCCAGTGGCAGGATGCGCAGGTGGCACTGGCGGCGGAGGTCGGCAACGCCTACCTCGGGCTGCGCCACTGCGAGCGCCAGCTCGAGCTGACCGATGCCGATGCCCGCTCGCGCGCGGAAACCGCGCGGCTCACCGGGATCACCGGCAGCGCAGGACTGCAATCGCCGGCCGATGTCGCGCTCGCACGGGCAAGCGCCGCGGACGCTGCCAACCGGCGGGTGCAGCAGCGCACCGAATGCGACGTACTGGTGAAGTCGCTGGTCGTGCTGACCGGCCGCGAAGAGCCCGCATTGCGCGTGCAGCTCGCCGCAGCGGCGGGACGGCTGCCGCAGCCGCAGCGCTTCCGTGTCGAGCAGATGCCGGCCGAAGTGCTGCGCCAGCGGCCGGACCTCGCCGCGCTCGAGCGCGAACTTGCCGCGGCCAGCGCCGACATCGGCAAGGCGCAGGCCGACCGCTACCCGAGCCTGTCGCTGGCGGGCAACATCGGACCGCTGCGGTCACAGAGCGGGGGCCTGAACGTGAGCGCCACGACCTGGTCGATCGGGCCGAGCCTGAGCCTCCCGCTGTTCGATGGCGGGCGCCGCGCAGCGACCGTGGACGCGGCACGTGCTGCCTACACCGCCGCGGAAGCGGCGTATCGCGAACGCGTCCGTGTCGCGGTGCGCGAGGTGGAAGAGGCGATGTTGCGACTGGCCGCGACCGACGAGCGCGAACAGTTCGCGCTCGTCGCGGCAGCCGGCTACCGACAGGCCTTCGAAGCCGCGCAGGCCCGCCATCGGGCCGGGCTGGGCAACCTGGTCGAACTCGAGGACGCCCGCCGCACGGCGGTGCAGGCGGACACCGCGCTGGCCGAACTTCGGCGTGACCGGCTGTCCGCATGGGTATCCCTTTACCGGGCAGTCGGCGGCGGCTGGGAAGCCCCCGCCACGCCCACAGCGCCGTCCGCCGGAGCATCGCGATGAGCATCGATACGCCCCCCTCTCAGGCATCCGTCCTGTCACCTGGCTCGGCAACGCGCGCGCCGCGCCGTCCGCTGCTGCTCGCCGCCGCCGCGATCGCCGCCGCCGTGGCTGGCGCAGCCGCGCTGGTCGTTCCCGCCGGCGAAGCGGCGCAATCGCCTGCGGGCAAGTCCGCCGCGCGCCCGTCGCTGACCGTCGAGA
>JBIITW010000050.1:0-24094 GCA_044340265.1 Burkholderiales bacterium
TGCGCACGATCGGAAACCGGCTGGCGATTGCGCTCGCAGTGATGGTGGGGGTGATGATCCCGGGCGCCTTCTATGCCCACCTGCATCCGGACGCATTCGTCGGCGTCACACCGCTGGCTGCACTGATGGCCGGCATGATCGGCGGCTTCGTCGGCCTCCAGCGGCGGCTGAAGTCGATGCCTGACGATGACCTCGTGCTGCTGGCGAACTCGTGGGTCCATGTCTGCCTGTCGCCGCTGGTCGGTGGCATCCTGGCCGTGGTGACCTACATCCTGTTCGTGTCCGGCCTGCTGGCCGGTGACCTGTTCCCGACCTTCGTCCCGGACGCCATGAACGCCGCCGGCGCAGACGCCCTCCGGGAAAGGCCGGTCCCCGGCGCTCCCCACGGCTTCGGAAAGATCTTCGCGATCCAGGGCGCGGCTGCGGCCGACTACGCCAAGATGCTGTTCTGGTGTTTCCTCGCCGGATTCTCGGAACGCTTCGCCACCGACATCATGAGCCGCTTCGAATCGCGCACCGGCGAAGGCGGGCACGCCGGACGCTGAGGGTTTGCGGCGCCGGCAGCCAGAGCGCCGCCGGCGCATCGAGCGGGTCGATGCAGGCGCCGCAGCCTTGGTGGCAGCCCGTCAGCCCATCAGCCCGTGCCGTTGACGCTTTCCGGTCGCGCGCTTACGCTGCAAGTCCACTGCCCATACCTGCAAGGAGTGCTGCGCTGGACACCATGGTTCCGTTCGAAGCACCGGTAGTCGACGACCTGACGATACGGATGATGGTCGATTCGCGTTACGAACGATTCCTGCCGAAAGCCATGCATCCTCTGGTGCAGATCGAGCATGTCGGCCGCATCCCGGGCCGCGAACTGTCCACCTTCGCTGCCGAGTGGGGGCTGTCGCTGCACCTGTCCTCGACCGTTGACGGGGCGAAGGCCCAGTACATGCTCGACTTCGGCTACACACCCGAGATACTGAACCGCAACTTCGACCTGCTCGACATCGATCCGGCGAAGATCAACGGGTTGATCCTGAGCCATGGCCATCGCGATCATTTCGGCGGCCTTGATGGCTTCGTCCACCAGCACCGAAGCCGGATGCGCGACGACATCGCGCTGTTCGTCGGTGGCGACACCGTGTTCCGCGAAAAGTGGATCACCGAGAAGCGCGGCGAGGACCCGATCTCCTGGGGCGCGATCGACCAGGTGTCGCTGCGCGCCCATCGCGTGGACACCGTCTGCTGCCCCAGGCCGCTCGCGCTCGACGGTCCGTTCACATCGGGCTACATCGAGCGCACGTCGTTCGAACAGGTGACCGGCGGCACGCTGGTGCAGGACGACCATTACAGCGAAGAAGAGCGCAGGGGGAAGCTGGTGCGTGACCAGCACGAGGACGAGCACGCCACCTGCTACATCGTGAAGGGCCGCGGACTGGTCGTGATCTCGTCCTGCGGTCACTCGGGCATCATCAACACCGTGCGCAGCGCGATGGCCGTGGCGAACGTCGACCGGGTGCATGCAGTCGTCGGCGGCTTCCACCTGGGCATGTCGCCATTGCCCTACCTGCAGTCGACACTGAAGGAAATGGAAGCGATCAACCCCGACGTGATCGTGCCGATGCATTGCACCGGCACGGCGTTCATCGAGATGCTGCGCGAGCGGATGCCGGAGAAGCTGGTGTATTCGAACGTCGGCAGCCGGTTCACCTTCGGGGGATGACGGATGGACGCCGTGCCGTTCGACGAGGTGCTGCGTTTCTGGTTCGAGGAAGCCACGCCTGCCCAGTGGTGGAAGAAGGACGCGGCGTTCGATGCAGCCATCGCGCGCCGATTCGCAGGCGTTCATGCAGCAGCGGCGCGTTGCGAATGCCACGGCTGGCGCACCACGCCGCAGGGCCGGCTGGCCGAGATCCTGGTGCTCGACCAGTTCTCGCGCAATCTGTTCCGCGACGCGGCGGCGGCATTCGAGACCGATGCGCTGGCGCTGGCGCTCGCACAGGAGGCGGTCGCCGCAGGTGCCGATGCGCAGCTCGCCGTCGAGCAGCGTCGCTTCTTCTACATGCCCTACATGCACAGCGAATCGCTGGTGATCCACGACCAGGCCGTGCGCCTTTTCGACCAGCCCGGACTCGAGGACAACCTCAGGTTCGAGCACCTGCATCGCGACATCATCGTGCGCTTCGGACGCTACCCGCATCGCAACGGGGTGCTGGGCCGGATATCCACGCCGGAGGAGGTTGCATTCCTGATGCAGCCAGGGTCTTCCTTCTGAGCTTCGGCCAGGCGACCCGTCACTGAATTCAATCGACGGGCTCCGTCGCAGTCCCGCCCCAGTCCCGCCTCAGCCTCGGCTGCAGATCGCCGGCAGCACGTCCCCGATCGATCCGCTGAGCACCGCATCGGCGATGTCGTCGAACGGCGTCGGCTGTGCATTGACGATCACCAGCTTCGCATCGAACTGCTTTGCCACCGGCACCACCCCGGCGACCGGGTAGACCTGCAACGTCGAGCCGATCGCCAGCATCAGGTCGCATTCCTGTGCGCAGCGCATCGCGCGCTCCATGACGCCCGGCTTCAGCGACTGGCCGAAGGAGATCGTGTCGCTCTTCAGGATGCCGCCGCATTCGCTGCACGGCGGATCGAGTTCCCCGGCATGCAGCCGTTCGGCCACCGCGGCCATCGGCCCGCGCCAGGCGCACTGCAGGCAGGCCACGAACAGCACGGTGCCGTGCACTTCGATCACCCGGTCCGCGCTGTTGCCGGCCTTCAGGTGCAGTCCGTCGATGTTCTGGGTGATCAGCGCATGCAGCTTGCCGCGCGCCTCGAGGGTGGCAAGCGCCAGATGCCCGCGGTTCGGCGAGGCCTTCCACGCCGGATGGGCCAGCCGGCTCTGCCAGGCCAGTTGCCGCACCTCGGGATCCGCGACGTAGTAGCGGATGTCGGACAGCTTCTCCGCCTTCGGGTTGGTGGTCCATACGCCCTGCGGCCCGCGGAAATCGGGAATGCCGGACTCGGTCGAGATGCCGGCGCCGGTGAGCACCGTCACCTTCTGCGCGGCATCGATCCATGCACGGACCCGGGCGATCGTGTCCTGATCAGGCACTGCGGCGGGCGGAGGCGTCATGGGCGGATGGTATCGCCCGTTGTCGTGGCGTGCAGCGGTGCAGTCCGGTCAGTCCGCCTTGATGCCCGCCGCGGCGACGATCGCGCCGATGTCCTGCGCTTCGCGCGCCAGCATCGCGCCGAACTGGGCGCGCGTCGTCTTCACCGGCAACAGGCCGACGCCGTTCATGCGCTCGCGGATCTCGGGTTCGTCGACGATCGACGCGAGTTCCTTCGACAGGCGCTCGATGATCGCCGGGTCGGTCTTCGCCGGCGCGAACAGGCCGAACCAGCTGTGGAAGTCGACACCCTTGAACTCGGCGGTCTCGGCCAGCGCCGGCACGTCCGGCAGGAACTGGAAGCGTTCGCGCGAGGTGACCGCCAGCGCCTTGATCTTTCCCGCCCGCACCTGCGCCTGCACCAGCGAGTAGGGCATCACCGCGAGGTCTATGCCCCCGGCCTGCATGTCGATCACGATCTGCGGACCGGACTTGTACGGGACATGCGCCATGTCGAGCTTGCCGCGGTGCTTCACGATCTCGCCCAGCACATGAAGGAAGCCGCCGACCCCATCGCTGGCGAAGTTGAACTTGCCGGGCTGGGCGCGCGCGAGCCTGACGAACTCGGCGACGCTGGACGCCGGGAAGTCCGGCCGTGCCACCAGCACGTAGGCCGAGTTGCCGACCCAGGCGACCGGTTCCAGGTCCTTCAGGGGTTCGTATTTCGTCGTGGCGGGTGCGACCTGCTTGCGCACGGTGATCGGCGCTGCCGGCACGAACAGCAGTGTGTAGCCATCGGCCTGCGCGGCCACCACCCGCTGGGTGCCGATGGTGCCGGCCACGCCCGCCACGTTCTCGATCAGCACCGGCTGCTTCACGCGTTCGGCCAGGCGCGACATGAACACGCGCGCCGTCACGTCCACGCTGCCACCGGCGGCGAACGGCACCATCACGCTGATCGGTCGCGACGGATACTGCCCCTGCGCGAACACGTTGCCCGAGAGCAGGGCCAGTGCGAGCAGTGCAAGCAGCGCGGTGATCGGCGGCAGGAGGGTTTCGAGGGCCTTGTCTGTCCAGCGTCTCATGGCTAGCCTCACGGTCGGGAGTGCAATGAAGGAAACCTTTCCCTTCAAGCAATCCGCGTGCCGACGGCCCGCAGGCACCGCTGCCGGGCTCGATGCGGCCGCGCGGACCGGATCGAGACAGTCAGCCGACGGCTGCATCGAAGCGCTTCATCAGCGCCGGGACATGGCGGTCCAGCCCGGAGCGGATCTCGTCTGCATCGACGGTCAGGAACGCGCGCTCGCGCATCACCAACCGGCCGTCGATCACGACGCTGCGTACGTTCGACCCGGTGCTGGCACTGGCCAGCGTGAACAGCGGGTCATGGTTCGGGTACTGGTCGGGCGTGCCGGCGTCGACCAGGATGAAGTCGGCCAGCCGCCCCGGGGCGAGCTGCCCGGCTTCGTCGCCCAGCCCCGCCAGCCGGGCGCCGCCGCGCACCGCGATCGCGAGCAGTTCCTCGCTCGACACCACGCCGCGATAGTGGTTCGGCGTGCCATGCACCAGCTGCTGGCCGATGCGCGCCGCATGCGCGACCTGGAACAGGTCGAGCGGGCCCCATGAACCTGCGCCGTCGGTACCGAAGCCGACCGGCACGCCGCGCCGGATCATCTCGAGCAGCCGCGGTACGCCGACATGGTAGTTGTTGAACGCACAGTGCGCGACCGCGACCTCGCGTGCGACATACAGCTCCATCTCCTCTACCGAGAGCAGCACGGAATGCGCGGCGAGCAGGTGCGGGCCGAGCACGCCGAGGGAATCGAGGTACTCCGCCGGCCGCCGGCCCCAGCGCGCGAGTGCGTAGTCGATCTCGTAGGCGCCCTCGGCCAGGTGGGTATGCAGCTTCACCCCGTGCGCCACGGCAAGCGCGGCCATCTCGACCTGCAGCTTTTCGCTGCACACCATGATCTGGCGCAGGGCCGGCCATGCGCGCACGCGCGGATGCTTCGACCAGCGCTTCACCAGCGATTCGGTGCGGCGCAGCGCCTCGCGCGTGGTCATCCGCATCGAGGGCGGCACCGAATCGTCTGCGTCGATGGTCGAATATGCGACCACGCCACGGATGCCCATCGCGTCGGCTGCCTCGCCCATCGCATCGGGATGCGGACCGCCAGCCTCCAGGAAGCAGGTGGTGCCGACGCTGACCATCGCCAGGTAGGCGCACAGGCCGGACTGGCGGATGTCCTCCTCGCCCAGCATCGCTTCATACGGCAGGTAGTAGTTGCGCCAGGGCGGCATCTTCAGCGTCCGCGTGCGCGACAGCTGGACCAGCTTGCCGCGCAGGAACTGCTGGGCGGTGTGGAAATGGCAGTCGGTCAGACCGGGCATCGCGACCTGGCCTGCTGCATCGAGGACGGTGCCTGCGCGAAAGTGCGTCCGAGCGTCGCGCGCGCGGCCCATCCAGGCGATGCGGTTGCCCTCGACCGCGATCGCGCCATCGGCGATCACGGTGCCCGCATCATCGAACGTGACGATCGTGGCACCGGTCACCAGCAGGTCGACCGGGCGCGGCGCACCGCCGTCGGCCCGCGTTGGCGGCTGTGGTGGCCGGCGCCTGCCCGCTGCCTTCCCCGTGGCCAAGCTCAGCGCACCTTGATCACGATCTTGCCGACCATCGCACTGGACTCCATGCAGTCGCGCGCGGCCGGGATCTCGTCGAAGCCGAACTCGCGGTCGATCACCGGGTCGAAGCTGCCGGCCGCGATCGCGGGCATCACGTCGCGCGCGAACCCGGCGGCGGCGTCGGCCTTCTCCTGCGCGGTCAGCCTCGAATTCGAGATCCCGAAGATCTCGAGCCGTCCGGCGTGCACCGCGCCCAGGTCGATCTCGGCACTGAGTGCGCCGTCGACATATCCGACCACCGCGATCCGTCCCTTGCGCGCCGCCGACCGGATGCACTCCGCGAACTGGGTGCCACCGACCAGGTTGACCGCCAGGTCGGCGCCGTGGCCGCCGGTGGCCTCCATCACGGTCGCCGCGAAGTCGGCGCCGCGCGTGTTGATCGCGACATCGAGGCCGAGCGCCTTGATTCGTTCCAGCTTGGCGGCAGAGCCCGAGGTGCCGATCGACTTTGCGCCGAGCAGCTTCGCCAGCTGCACGCAGGCCACGCCCGCACCGGATGACACGCCGGTGATCAGCAGCCACTCGCCCTTCGCCAGCCGGCCATAGGGCGGGTAGAGCATCTCGTAGGCGGTGATGTAGGAGATCGGGATCGCAGCCGCCTGCTGCCACGACAGCCGCGAGGGCATCGGCATCACCTGCGCGGCGTCGAGCGTGGCGTACTCGGCGAAGCCGCCCCGCGAGCGGCCGAACACCTTGTCCCCCGGCCGGCAGTTCGTGACGCCCGTACCGATCGCATGCACGATGCCGGCGGCTTCATTGCCGCCGATCTTCTCCGGCCCGCCATGCACGGCGCCACCGACCACCAGTTCGCCGCGGTTCAGTGCCGAGGCATGCACCTCGATGATGACTTCGCCCGGCTTCGGTTGCGGCACGGGTACTTCGCGGTACTCGATGACCGCCTTGTGGTCGCGGGTGACGATCCAGCATGATTTCATCGTTCTTCTCCTCGGGTGTCTTCGGTCATTCGCGGATGGCGGGCAGGCTCTCGAGCGTCTCGGCGAGCAGCACGAGTGCGGCAGCGGCGAATGCCTGCATGTTGCCGAGCCGGTCGGTGCTGCCGGTCTCGATGGTGCGCGAGCGCTCGCCGACCGTGCCGGGCGCGTCCAGGCCCGGGCCGGCGACGGCGATGCAGGCATGGCCCGCTGCATCGCCATACCTGTTGCCGGTGGGGCCGGCAGCGCCGGTCTCGCCCAGGCCCCAGTCGGTCTCGAAATGACTGCGCAGGGTCTGTGCTTCGAATCGTGCATAGGCTTCGGTCGATGCGCGCATCGAGTCCAGGCGCTCGAGGTCCACCGCCTTCAGCGAGACCAGTGCGCTGCGGGTGTAGATCACCAGCCCGCCGCGGCAATACGCGGATGCGCCAGGGACCGCGAGCAGTGCGGCAGTGATCAGCCCGCCGGCCGCCGACTCGCCAACGGCGATGGTCTGTCGGCGCGCCTTCAGTTGCACGGCGACGCGGGTGGCGTGTTCTATCAGTGGTTCGATCATGGGCATTCCTTGGAGGGTCCGTGCGCAGGGTATTGCGCCAGGTGGTTGCCGCTGCGCGGGTGCACCACCAGCCGCGTGCCGGGCCGCAGCCCGAGTTCGATGCCGGTGCGTGCCACGCCTGCCTGCAGCACGATGTTCAGGTGGTTCGGGAAATGGCATTCGTCGAAGCCGGCGACGGTGCCGACCTCGCGGCCGTCGATCTCGACCGCATCGCCGCGCACCATCACGCCGGCGGCTTCGAATTCGACGAAGCCCAGGAAGCGGCAGCGCTGCACGTCGGCACCGGGTGCCGCGCCCGGCTCGTCGGTCAGGATGAGTTCATGGACGTCGCCGCGCCGGATGCAGCGCGTCGGCGCGGCGATCAGCGAGAAGCCGCGGTCGTCCCGCGACAGCTCCATCACGCCGACGAAACGGCCGCCGAAGCGGGCACGCAGGATCGCCGGCACGCCCATTCTGCCGGAGGCGAACGGATCGCGCGATGCGCCGGGCGTGTCTTGTGGCACGGGTGGGTTCGAGGGGACTCGGGATGCACGAGTGCAAGGGCTGCGCTGCAGTGGGCCGTCGATCGCCGATGCACGGCGATCGGACCCGGCCACCGGTTCGCTGCCTTCAGGCGAGGAAGTCATACCGCGTCCCGGCGGAGTTGTAGATCACCCGGCCCGGCAGCCTTCTCTGCAGCTGCTCGATCATCGCGATGCCGGTGCAGTGCATCGGCACGATCAGGTCCGGGTTGCAGGAAGCGAGGCCCTCGACCGTCTGCGCGATCCGCTCGGCCGGCGCGCCCGACAGGTGGAAGCCGCCGACGATCGCATGTACCCGGTCGACGCCTGTGGTCTCCATCGCGTGCAGTACGGTGTTGACCACGCCGGCATGGCCGCAGGCGGTGAGCACCACCAGGCCCTTGCCGCGCAGGTGGTAGACCAGCGCCTGCTCGCCGGGCAGTTCGTCCACGAGGTCGACGCCGTTCTTCTCGACGCGCCAGATCGACGCGCCGGTCTCGTAGGGCGTCCGGCGCCGGATCTCGCCGGAGAGCATCGCCTGCTCGCCGAGCAGTTCGGGCGTGCGCACCTTCACGATCTCGATGCGCTGGCCGGCCACGAATGCTTCGTCGAGCTGGCCCATGTCGGCACCCGGCCCCTGGGGCGGCCGGCGCAGGCGGTGCAGGAAGGCATCTTCGCCGGCGTACAGGCGCATCTCCTCGCGCAGGGCATCGCGCCTTTCCGACAGCAGCCCGGGCAGCCCGCCGAAATGGTCCCAATGGCCGTGCGACAGCACCAGCGCGCGGATCTGCTTCAGGTCGACCTGGTAGTCCTCGGTCAGCAGGGCCAGGTTGTGCAGGTAGACCATCGGCGAGGCGGCGAAGTCGAACAGCAGCGAGAACGTGTCATGGCCGACACGAGACTCGACGATCTCGGCCAGGCCATGTTCGCTGCACAGGCAGCGTTCGTACGACACCGGCTGCCGGGGCCGGCGCTGTGCAGGTCCCTCGTCCTTCAGCAGCGGGTCGAGGTAGTTGTCCACGATGCTGGTCAGGCGGAGCTGGTCGATCTCGGGAAGTCGCATCTGGAGGCCTCTTCGGCGGGTGGCAGGACGTGGCAGCGGCGACCATTCTAATGGCCCGGCTCGTTCCTGCCCGCGGTGCTGCTCTACAATGCGCAGCCTCGACAGACAGAAGCAGGGCCCGCGCATGGCTGCAGTGTTTCCGTTTTCCGCGATCGTCGGTCAGGACGAGATGAAGCTCGCGCTGCTGATCGCCTCGGTCGACCCGTCGGTGGGTGGCGTGTTGATCTTCGGTGACCGCGGCACCGGCAAGTCCACTGCCGTGCGCGCCCTGGCGGCACTGCTGCCGACGATGCGTGCCGTGGTCGGATGTCCCTACGGCTGCGATCCGGCGAAGGTCGCCGGGCTGTGCGCTGCCTGCGACGGCTCTTCGATGAAGCCAGCCGCGGCCGCGAAGCCGAAGGCGGCCGGCGCGGCGAAGGCTGCGGCGGAGCCGAGGAGTCGCGCGGTGCCGGTGCCGGTGGTCGACCTGCCGCTGGGCGCTACCGAAGACCGTGTGGTCGGCGCGCTCGACCTCGAGCGTGCACTGGCGCACGGGCAGAAGGCGTTCGAGCCCGGGCTGCTGGCGCGGGCCAATCGCGGCTTCCTCTATATCGACGAGGCGAACCTGCTGGAAGACCATCTGGTCGACCTGCTGCTCGACGTGGCCGCCTCCGGCGAGAACGTGGTCGAGCGCGAAGGCCTGTCGATCCGCCATCCCGCGCGTTTCGTGCTGGTCGGCAGCGGCAACCCCGAGGAAGGCGAACTGCGCCCGCAACTGCTCGACCGTTTCGGCCTGTCGGTCGAGGTGAAGACGCCGACCGACCTGCCCACCCGCATCGAGGTGGTGCGCCGGCGCGACACGTTCGAGCGCGACCCGGCCGCGTTCATCGCGGCGTGGGAGAAGGAAGACGCGAAGCTGCGGCGCAAGCTGACCGCAGCCCGCAACCATCTGGCGCAGGTGCAGGTACCTGACCGGGTGCTCGAACAGGCGGCCGGGCTGTGCATGGCACTGGGCACCGACGGGCTGCGCGGGGAACTCACGCTGATGCGTTCGGCGCGCGCGCTGGCCGCCTTCGATGGCGACGCTTCGGTCGACGATCGCCACCTGAAGCGGGTCGCGGCCCCGGCGCTGCGCCACCGGCTGCGCCGCAACCCGCTCGAGGACGCGGGTTCTGCCAGCCGGATCGAACGCGCGATCACCGAGCGTTTCGGGGCCTGAGCGATGCCCGGGCCGGCGCCGGCGCCGCGCAGTCCATGGGCCGATGCGATGGATGCGCTCGCGCTGTTCGCGGTCGATCCGCACGGACTGGGCGGGGTGCTGCTGCGCGCGCGCGCCGGGCCGGTTCGTGATCGCTGGTTGCAGGGGCTGCGCGAAAGCCTGCCCGTCGCGGCGCCGGTGCGCCGAATACCGCTGCAGATCGGCGACGGCCGCCTGCTGGGTGGCCTCGACCTCGCTGCAACGCTGAGTGCCGGCCGGCCGGTGGCCGAGCGCGGCCTGCTTGCCGAGGTCGATGGCGGCATCGCACTGGTCGCGATGGCCGAGCGGATCGGCAGCGGCGTCGCTGCGAAGATCGCGATGGCGCTCGACCATGGCGAGATCCGCATCGAGCGCGACGGGTTCAGCACCGTGCTGCCGACCCGCTTCGGCGTCGTCGCGCTGGACGAAAGTGCGCATGAAGACGAGTCGGTGCCTGCAGCCCTGGTCGAGCGGCTCGCGTTCCTGGTCGATCTCGGCGACCTGCCGCTGCGCGAGGCGATCGAGCCGCCGCCGGATCGCGAGGCGGTGGAGGCTGCACGGACCTGCCTGTCTTCGGTGGTGCTCGACGACGACCTGCTCGAGGCGCTGTGCGGTACGGCGCTGGCGCTCGGCGTCGACTCGCCGCGCGCGGCGATCGCCGCGATCCGCGCAGCGCGGGCATCGGCGGCGCTGGCCGGGCGCGACCGGGTGCTCGAAGCCGACGCGTCCCTGGCCGCGCGCCTGGTGTTCGCACCGCGCGCGACCCGCATCCCGCCCGATCCGCAGGCCGAGCCCGAGCCGCCGGCTGAAGAACCGCCGCCGCCCCCACCGCCGGAGGACAACCGTCCCGACGAGTCCCCGCCGGAGGACGAGACCCCGGTGGAAGACCAGCCGCTCGACGATCGCGTGCTGGAGGCGGTGAAGGCGGCGATCCCGGGTGGGCTGCTGGCGCTGCTGCAGGCAGGCCTGCAGCCGAAGAGCGCACGCTCGGCGGGCGGACGTTCCGGCGCGATGCAGCGCGGACAACGCCGTGGAAGGCCGGCCGGCTCGCGGCCGGGCGATCCGCGCAGCGGTCAGCGGCTCGCCCTGGTCGACACCCTGCGTGCGGCCGCGCCCTGGCAGCCGCTGCGCAAGCGCGAGAGGGATGCCGCTTCCGCTGGCCCGGCGCGCGCCGGCCGCATCGACGTGCGCCGCGACGATTTCCGGGTGCAGCGTTACCGTGAGCGCGCGCAGACCACGACCATCTTCGCGGTGGACGCCTCCGGATCGCAGGCATTGAATCGGCTGGCCGAGGCCAAGGGTGCGGTCGAACTGCTGCTGGCAGACTGCTACGTGCGGCGCGACCAGGTCGCCCTGATCGCCTTCCGAGGTGCAGGCGCCGAGATCGTGCTGCCGCCGACGCGTTCGCTGACGCGTGCCAGGCGATCGCTCGCCGGCTTGCCGGGCGGTGGTGGCACGCCGCTGGCCGCGGGCATCGACGCCTCGCGGCTGATGGCCGACTCGGTCCGTCGCAAGGGCGACAGTGCGGTGCTGATCATGATCACCGACGGCCGCGGCAACCTGGCCCGCGATGGCACGGCCGACCGAGACCGTGCGCAGTCCGACGCCATGCAGGCTGCTGCTGAACTGCGGTCGTGCGGGGTGCAGGCGCTGCTGATCGACACCGGGCCGCGGCCGCAGCCGGCGGCGGAGAAGATCGCGGCGGCAATGGGCGCGCGCTACCTGGCGCTGCCTTACGCGGACTCCGCCGCACTGTCGGGTGCAGTGAAACAGGTGGTGGCGAGCGAGACCGCTGCGGGCGGGCGCAGCCGGCAGGGCCGGGCCTCATGAGCGTGGCGCCTGGGGCCCTGAACTGGGACACCGAAGGCGCCGACTGGCCGAACCGTAGTGCCAGCCGCTTCATCGACTGTGCCGGCCTGCGCTGGCATGTCCAGGTGATGGGCGCGCTGCTGCCCGGGCGCCCGGTGATCCTGCTGCTACACGGCACCGGAGCCGCGACCCATTCCTGGCGCACGCTGGCACCCCTGCTCGCCGAGGACTTCATCGTGATCGCACCCGACCTGCCAGGGCACGGGTTCACCGGCACGCCGGCCGACGCGGACCTGTCGCTGCCCGGCATGGCCGGCGCGCTGGCGCAGCTGCTGACGCAGTTGCGCGAAACGCTCGGGGTGGCGCCTTCCTTCGCGCTCGGGCACTCGGCGGGCGCTGCGGTGCTTGCGCGCATGTGCATCGACGGCATGCTCGACCTCCGTGTGCTGGCCGGCATCAATGCCGCCCTGCTGCCGCTGCAAGGGCTGGCCGGACAGGTGTTCCTGCCAGCCGCGAAAGTGCTGGCGGCGAGCTCGCTGGTGCCGCGCCTGTTCGCATGGCGGGCGGCCGGTGGTGCCGCGACCGAACGCATGATCCGCGGCACCGGTTCCATCATCGACGCCGAGGGCGTCGCGCTCTACGGTCGGCTGGTAGGCAATGCCGCGCACGTGTCCGGGGTGCTGCGGATGATGGCCAGCTGGGACCTGACCGCGCTCGAACGTGACCTGCCGCGCCTGCCCTGCCCGCTGCTGCTGATGGTCGGCACCCGCGACCGGACCGTACGGCCCGGCGATGCCCTGCGCATCCGGGACTGTGTGCCCGGTACGCGCATCGTCGAGCTGGCCGGGCTGGGCCATCTGGCGCACGAGGAGCGTGCGGCTGAAGTCGCGCAGCATCTGCGCGCGATGGCGGCCGCCGGCTGACGCGCACACGCATGGATGCCTGGCTGGTCAAGCTGATCGAGGTGCTGCTCGTGTCCGGCGGCGTCCTCGCCTTCGGCGTCTGGCAGCTGCGATCGGTCGACCGCGACCGTCGGGCGCGCCTCGCGCGGGAGGCGGCACGGCAGGCGGCCGAGCAGGCGGCCGAGCAGGTGGCGACCCAACGGAAGCAACAGGCGGGAGCGACGGACGGGGGGAAGGCATCCAGAGATTCCGATTGACGCGGCGGGGGCAACATGTCTAAAGTGCGTGACACTTTGGATGACAACCCAGCCTGACGGATCGGCGCCGCAAGCCATGCATCCGCAGCCGTGGACATCCGGAAAAGTGCCCGAATGATCCCCGAGGAGCGGAAATGGACCCGTTGAACCGAATCGAGCAGGCCCTGTCGTGCGCGATCGAGCAGTCGCTTGCAGTGGCCGTGGCGCAGGCGCAGGAGCCTGGCTGCCCGCCCCGGCTGGCGGCGGCGATCCGCTATTCGGTGTTCCCCGGCGGTGCGCGGATCCGACCGCGGCTGACCCTGGCCGTCGCCTGTGCCTGCGGCGAGGACAATCCCGAGATCGCCGAATCCGCCGCGGCCTCGATCGAACTGCTCCACTGCGCTTCGCTGGTGCATGACGACCTGCCCTGCTTCGACGATGCGCCGACCCGGCGTGGCAAGCCTTCGGTTCACCGCGCCTTCGGCGAACGGCTTGCAGTGCTCGCCGGCGATGCGCTGATCGTGCTCGCGTTCCAGACGCTGGCGCGCGGCTGCGGCGCGGCGCCGCGCCGGCTCGGACCGCTGATGAACATCATCGGCCGTGCCGTCGGCATGCCTTCGGGCATCGTCGCCGGCCAGGCGTGGGAGTGCGAATCGCATGTCGCGCTTGCCGAGTACCAGCGTGCCAAGACCGGTGCGCTGTTCGGCGCGGCGACGATGGCCGGTGCAGAAGCGGCCGGCCATGAATCGCTGCCGTGGCGCAGGCTGGGCGAGCGGCTGGGCGAGGCATTCCAGGTCGCCGACGACATCCGCGACGTGTGCTCGACCGAAGCCGAACTGGGCAAGCCGATCGGGCAGGACAAGCGGCTCGGCCGCCCGAACTCGGTTGCGCACATGGGCGTCACTGCGGCCGTGGCCCACCTCGACCGGCTGATTGCAGAGGCGATCGACTCCATCCCGGCCTGTTCGGGCGCCGCCGGCCTGAAGGCGGTGATCCAGATGGAAGCCCAGCGCTTCCTGCCGTCGGAACTCGCGCAGCGGGCTGCGTGAGGCGCGCGCGCGGGGGGCTGCGCATGCAGCGCCCGCCGCACGAATCGACCGCACGAATCACGACCGCAAGAATCACCATTGGCTGAACGGACGCACCCTGCATGGACGCTGCATTGAACTGGACCGACCGCTGGCTCGCCACGCGCGACCGTCTGGTGTCGAGCGAACGTTTCCAGCGCTGGGCGGCGTCGTTCCCGCTGACCCGGCCGTTCGCCCGACGCCGCGCGCGCGAACTGTTCGACCTGTGTGCCGGCTTCGTCTATTCGCAGGTGCTGCTCGCCTGTGTGAGGCTCGACCTGTTCGGTATCCTGCAGGCGTCGCCGCTGGATGCACGCGCCCTGGCGCAACGGCTCTCGCTGCCGCAGGACGCGACAGACCGGCTGCTCGCCGCCGCCGCGTCCCTGCGGCTGGTCGAGCAGCGCAGCGACGGGCGCTACGGCCTGGGCGTGCTCGGCGCGGCGCTGGTCGGCAATCCGGGCGTGGTGGCGATGATCGAGCACCATGCGCTGCTCTACGCAGACCTGCGCGATCCGGTGGCGCTGCTGCGTGGCGAGCGAGACGGCACGGAACTGGGCCGCTACTGGGCGTATGCCGGCAATGCGCAGGCCGCTGCACTGGCACCCGAGCAGGTCGCCGAGTACTCGCAGCTGATGGCCGCATCGCAGCCGCTGGTCACGCGCGAGATCCTGGCCGCGTACCCGCTGCACCGGCACCGCCGCCTGCTCGATGTCGGCGGTGGCGACGGCAGTTTCGTGTGCGCCGTGGCGGCGGCGGTGCCGTCGATCGCGCTGCAGCTGTTCGACCTTCCCGCGGTTGCCGACCGTGCCACCGGCCGCTTCGCCACGGCCGGGCTGGCGCACCGCGCAACCGCGTTCGGCGGCGATTTCCGCCGCGACACGCTGCCCGCCGGCGCTGACCTGATCACCCTGGTCCGCGTGCTGTTCGACCATCCGGACGAGACGGTGCTCGAACTGCTGGCCGCCGTGCGCCGGGCGATTCCGGACGACGGCACCCTGCTGATCGCCGAGCCGATGGCCGGCACCAGCGGGGCCGAGCCGATGGGCGCGGCGTATTTCGGCTTCTACCTGATGGCCATGGGACGCGGGCGGTCGCGGGCGCCCGCCGACTTCGAGCGCCTGCTCGAGCGCGCAGGGTTCACCGACGTGCGCATCGTGCCGACGCCGAGCCCGCTGCAGACCGGTTTGCTGGTCGCCCGGCCCAGGCCTGGCGGCGGTCCGGCCCGGACTGGCACACTGTAAATGAGGCTTGACATCCATAAGAGTCAGAGTAATCTGACACTCCGGGAACAGTCCCGGCAGAACAAGCCGCAGGCGGCCAGGATCGAACGATGCAGAAGCAGGCAGTGGTCACGGGGGAACGGCGCATGAATGCGTTGGCGGTCGTGCTCGAGAAGCCACAGCAGCTGGTCCTGAGCCAACTCGCCCTGACCGCACCCACCGCTGACGACGTGGTGGTCGACATCGAATGGAGCGGCATCAGCACCGGTACCGAGCGCCTGCTCTGGCTGGGCGAGATGCCCCAGTTCCCCGGCCTCGGTTACCCGCTGGTTCCCGGCTATGAATCGGTCGGTCGCATCGTCGAGGTCGGCGCGTCCTCCGGCCGCAGCGTCGGCGAACGGGTGTTCGTGCCCGGTGCGCGCTGCTTCGGCGAGGTGCGCGGGCTGTTCGGCGGCGCTGCGTCCACGCTGGTGGTCGCCGGGTCGCGGACCACGCCGGTGGCGGACAGCCTCGGCGAAGGCGCCGTGCTGCTGGCGCTCGCCGCCACTGCGCAGCATGCGCTGGCGGCGCCGCACGCCGTGCTGCCCGAGCTGATCGTCGGCCATGGCGTGCTCGGTCGTCTGCTCGCCCGTCTGGCCGTCGCCGCGGGTGGCGCACCGGTGGTCTGGGAGACGAACGCCGCCCGGCGCGAAGGCGCCGAGGGTTACCGGGTGGTCGACCCCGCGTCCGACGAACGCCGTGATTACCGATCGATCTACGACGTGAGCGGCGACTCGAAGCTGCTCGACACGCTCGTGATGCGCCTGGCGGCCGGCGGCGAGATCGTGCTCGCCGGTTTCTACAGCGCGCCGCTGCAGTTCGCGTTTGCGCCCGCCTTCATGCGCGAGGCACGCCTGCGCGTGGCTGCCGAATGGAAGCCGGCCGACCTGTCGGCCGTCACTGCACTGCTTGCCTCGGGCCGCCTGTCGCTGGACGGCCTGATCACCCACCGGGAGCCTGCGGCACATGCCGCATCGGCCTACCGCACTGCGTTCAACGACGCTTCCTGCCTGAAGATGATCCTCGACTGGAGAGCCGTTTCATGAGCCCCACAAACACCGCAGCATCGGTCGTGCAGTTCGCCATGAAGAACGCACTTCGTGCAGAGGCCGCGATCGAGCCCGATCCCGTCTCGACCAGCCCCGCGACCAAGGAAACCCAGATCATCGCGATCTACGGCAAGGGCGGCATCGGCAAGAGCTTCACCCTGGCCAACCTGTCCTACATGATGGCGCAGCAGGGCAAGAAGGTGCTGCTGATCGGCTGTGACCCGAAGAGCGACACGACATCGCTGCTGTTCGGCGGCAAGGCCTGCCCGACCATCATCGAGACATCCTCGAAGAAGAAGCTGGCCGGCGAGCAGGTGTCGATCGGCGATGTCTGCTTCATCCGTGACGGCGTGTTCGCGATGGAACTCGGCGGGCCCGAGGTCGGCCGCGGCTGCGGCGGGCGCGGCATCATCCACGGCTTCGAAACCCTCGAGAAGCTCGGCTTCCACGACTGGGGCTTCGACTACGTACTGCTCGACTTCCTCGGCGACGTGGTCTGCGGCGGCTTCGGCCTGCCGATCGCGCGCGACATGTGCCAGAAGGTGATCGTCGTCGGCAGCAACGACCTGCAGTCGCTGTACGTCGCCAACAACGTCTGCTCCGCGGTCGAGTACTTCCGCAAGCTCGGCGGCAACGTCGGCGTCGCCGGCCTGGTGATCAACAAGGAAGACGGTACCGGCGAAGCGGCGAAGTTCGCCGAGGCCGTCGGCATCCCGGTCCTTGCTTCCATCCCGGCCAACGACGACATCCGGCGCAAGAGCGCGAACTACGAAATCATCGGCCGCCCCGGTACCCAGTGGGCGCCCGTGTTCGAAGACCTTGCATCGAACGTGGCGAGCGCGCCGCCGGTGCGGCCGAAGCCGCTCACCCAGGACCAGCTGCTGTCGCTGTTCAGCAGCGAGATCACCGGCCGCGACTACGTGATGCAGCCGGCGACGGTCGCCGACATGCTCGGCCGCGAGACGGTCGAGAAGAAGACCCTCGAAGTGGTCTACGACGAGACCTGAGCCGATGGACAGCAACCTGCCCCCGCCTGCCCCCGACGTGCACGCCGTCATGCCGGTCACGCTGCATCCGCGCGGCACCACCGCCGCCGAACTCGACGGTGCCGGATGCCATGGCGGCAAGGACACCATGGCAGCGGCCGCGCGCGCCGCGGGCAAGAGCGAAGCGCTCGACCAGTATGCAAAGGATTATCCGAAGGGCCCGCACGACCAGCCGCAGTCGATGTGCCCGGCCTTCGGCAGTCTGCGCGTCGGGCTGCGCATGCGCCGCACCGCGACCGTGCTCTCCGGTTCCGCCTGCTGCGTCTACGGCCTCACCTTCACGTCGCACTTCTATGGCGCGCGGCGCACCGTGGGCTACGTGCCGTTCAACTCCGAGTCGCTGGTCACCGGCAAGCTGTTCGAGGACATCCGCGAAGCGGTGTTCAAGCTGGCCGACCCGGCGCAGTACGACGCAGTGGTGATCATCAACCTGTGCGTGCCGACCGCCAGCGGCGTGCCGCTGCAGCTGCTGCCCAAGGAGATCGACGGCGTGCGCATCATCGGCATCGACGTGCCGGGTTTCGGCGTGCCGACCCATGCCGAGGCCAAGGATGTGCTGGCCGGCGCGATGCTGAAGTTCGCCCGTGCAGAAGCGGAGACCGGGCCGGTGCAGGCGCCGCGCAACCACCAGCCGGGCGCGCGCGATGGCCGACCGACGGTCACCCTGCTTGGCGAGATGTTCCCGGCCGATCCGATGGGCATCGGCATGATGCTCGAGCCGATGGGGCTCGCCGCCGGGCCGGTGGTGCCGACCCGCGAATGGCGCGAACTCTATGCCGCACTCGATGGCTCGGTGATCGCCGCCATCCATCCGTTCTATACCGCCAGCATCCGCGAATTCGAGGCGGCCGGACGCCCGATCGTCGGCTCTGCGCCAGTCGGTCATGACGGCACCGAGGCCTGGCTCGAAGCCATCGGCCAGTCGGTCAACGTATCGCGCGAGAAGATCGACGCGGCGAAGAACCGCATCCTGCCGATGATCCGCGGCGCGCTGTCGAAGATGCCGATCAAGGGCCGCATCACGATGAGCGGCTATGAGGGTTCCGAGCTGCTGGTCGGCCGCCTGCTCGTCGAGAGCGGCGCGGACCTGCGCTATGTCGGTACTGCCTGCCCGCGCACGCCGTGGAGCGACGCCGATCGCCAGTGGCTCGAAGCGAAGGGCGTGCATGTGCAGTACCGCGCCTCGCTCGAGCAGGACCTGGCGGCGATGCACGAGTTCAAGCCGGACCTCGCGATCGGCACCACGCCGGTGGTGCAGGCGGCGAAAGAGGCGACCATCCCGGCGCTGTACTTCACCAACCTGATCTCGGCGCGGCCGCTGATGGGGCCGGCCGGAGCCGGGTCGCTCGCGACCGTGGTCAACGCCGCCCTCGGCAACAAGGCGCGCTTCGACGAGATGAAGTCGTTCTTTGCCGGCGTCGGCGAAGGCCATGCCGCTGGCGTCTGGCAGGCGCAGGACGGCGTGCCGCAGGATCGCCCCGAATTCCGCGAACAGCAGAAGCGGAACCTGGCGAAGCTCGCCAAGCAGCGCAAGGCAGAGGAGGCAGGCCTCATATGAGCCTCATCCTCGACCATGACCGCGCCGGCGGCTACTGGGGCGCGGTCTATGTATTCGCCGCGATCAAGGGCCTGCAGGTAGTGATCGACGGCCCGGTGGGCTGCGAGAACCTGCCGGTCACCTCGGTGCTGCATTACACCGACGCGCTGCCGCCGCACGAGCTTCCGATCGTTGTCACCGGCCTCGCGGAAGAGGAGCTCGGCCAGCATGGCACCGAAGGCGCGATGAAGCGTGCCCATGCGGTGCTCGACCCGAATCTGCCGGCCGTGGTCGTCACTGGCTCGATCGCCGAGATGATCGGCGGCGGCGTGACGCCCGAGGGCACCGGCATCGCGCGCTTCCTGCCGCGCACGATCGACGAAGACCAGTGGCAGAGCGCCAATCGCGCGATGTACTGGCTGTGGACGGAGTACGCATCCAAGCGCGGCGTGATGCCCGAGCGCCGTCCGGTGAAGGAAGGCGACAAGCCGAGGGTGAACATCCTCGGTCCGAGCTACGGCATGTTCAATTCGCCGAGCGATGTCGCCGAGATCCGCCGCCTCGTCGAGGGCATCGGCGCCGAGGTCAACATGGTGTTCCCGCTCGGCAGCCATCTCGCCGACGTGCGCCGGCTGGTCGATGCCGATGTGAACATCTGCATGTACCGCGAGTTCGGACGCCTGCTGTGCGAGGCGCTCGATCGCCCATACCTGCAGGCGCCGATCGGCCTGCACAGCACCACCAAGTTCCTGCGCTCGCTGGGCGAACTGCTCGGGCTCGACCCCGAGCCCTTCATCGAGCGCGAGAAGCACACCACGATCAAGCCGATCTGGGACCTGTGGCGCTCGGTGACCCAGGACTTCTTCGGTACCGCCAGCTTCGCCGTCGTTGCCAACGAGACCTACTCGCGCGGCATCCGGCATTTCCTCGAAGACGAACTCGGCCTGCCCTGCACCTTCGCGGTCGCGCGCAAGGCCGGTGCCAAGACCGACAACGAGGCGGTGCGCCAGATGGTGCGCGAAAAGACGCCGCTGGTGATGTTCGGCAGCTTCAATGAACGCATGTACCTCTCCGAGGTCGGCGCGAAGGCGTCCTACATCCCGGCCTCGTTCCCCGGCGCGATCATCCGCCGCCATACCGGGACGCCGTTCATGGGCTACGGCGGCGCGACCTACCTGGTGCAGGAAGTCTGCAACGCGCTGTTCGACGCGCTGTTCCACATGATCCCGCTGGGCACCGACCTCGACCGCGTCGAGGCGACGCCGGCGCGGTTCCATGCGGAACTCGACTGGGACGAGGACGCCAAGGTCGCATTCGACGCGAAGGTCGAGGCCTATCCGGTGCTGGTGCGCATCTCCGCGGCCAAGCAGCTGCGCGACGAGGTCGAGCGCAACACGCGCAACGCCGGCGAGGTTCGCGTGACGCTTGCCCGCGTGCCCGGTGCCGCCGCGCCTGCCGGCACCGCGATCGCCACCGACACCCGGCCCGTGGCGCCATCGATCGCATCATCCGAAGCAGCGAAGCCCGCGCAGCAACCCGAACTGGAGCAGCCCGCATGAGCGCGCGCCCGGTTCGCCACACATGCCACGAGCGTCTTTCGATCCGTACCCGCCTGCATGGCGCGGCGCGCGTCGCCACCGATTCTGTCCAGCCATACCGGACGGAAGTGTTCGCCGCGACGAATCAGTCACGGCGGTCCCTCTGCATGCCCCGCCAGGGGCCTGCAGTAACAGCCGTTAATCAGGAGGTAACACCAAATGGCTGAACGAAGCTCCATTTCCGGCCTCACGGACAGCGAGGCACAGGAGTTCCACCAGTTCTACGTCCAGGGTTTCATCGGTTTCACGGCAATCGCCGTCGTTGCCCATGTCCTGGTGTGGGCCTGGCGTCCCTGGCTCTAGGCCCTGAAAGGAACACGTGATGACAGACCTGACCGCAAGCTCCGTGCAGAGCTTCATGAGGGGTGAATCGAAGTCCTTCGGAATCATCTATGCGGTGAGCTTCGCGATCATTCTCGCGATCGCCCTCGTCGCGCAGAAGTTGGGCTGGCATTGGCGTTCCTGGCTTCCGGGGGCAGAAGGCGTCGAGTCGTTGAATGACGGCGTGAAGGTGGCGGTCTACAACTTCATGTCGCAATTACTTTAGGAGAAAGACTCATGTGGAGAATCTGGCGTTTGTTCGACCCCTTGCGGGCCATGGTGATTCAGGGTGTTTTCCTGTTTTCGCTCGCAGCGATGATTCACCTCGTCCTGCTGAGCACGAACAAGTTCAACTGGCTGGACGGTCCGAAGGCAGGCCCGGCAGCCACGCAGAACGCGCCGATGCCGGCGTCGACACCCAGGTAGCAGGCAGCAGAAGCACGTTGTACCCCAGGGGGGCGAGGCACCGGTGCAGCTGGCCGGGCCTCGTCCGCCGACCTGGGCGCAGGTGGGGCTTCGGCCCTTCTACACAGGCGTGATTCGTACCTGACCCCGATATCGACCGCGATGGCGCAGCGAGGCGCCGCAAGGCGGGAGGACCCAAGATGGCAATGCTGAGTTTCGAACGCAAGTACCGTGTCCGTGGTGGCACCCTGCTCGGGGGCGACCTCTTCGATTTCTGGGTAGGACCCTTCTACGTCGGCTTCTTCGGCGTGACGACGATCTTCTTCAGCTTCGTCGGCACCGCGCTCATCCTGTGGGGCGCTGCACTCGGCCCGACATGGAACGTCTGGCAGATCAGCATCGCGCCGCCGGACCTCAAGTACGGCCTGGGTCTCGCTCCGTTGAGGGAGGGCGGCCTGTGGCAACTGATCACGGTCTGCGCGATCGGCGCCTTCTGTTCATGGGCCCTGCGCGAGGTCGAGATCTGCCGCAAGCTCGGCATGGGCTACCACGTTCCCTTCGCCTTCTCCTTCGCGATCGGCGCCTACGTCACCCTGGTGGTGGTGCGGCCCCTGCTGCTCGGCGCCTGGGGCCACGGATTCCCGTACGGCATCTTCAGCCACCTCGACTGGGTGTCCAACGTCGGCTACCAGTACCTGCACTTCCACTACAACCCGGCGCACATGATCGCGATCAGCTTCTTCTTCGCGTGCACGTTCGCCCTCTCGCTGCACGGTGGCCTCGTGCTGTCGGCGACCAACCCGCCGAAGGGCCAGGCGGTGAAGACGCCGGAACATGAAGACACGTTCTTCCGCGACACGATCGGCTACTCGATCGGCACCCTCGGCATCCACCGTCTCGGCTTGTTCCTTGCACTCGCGGCCGTGTTCTGGAGCGCCGTGTGCATCGTGATCAGCGGTCCGTTCTGGACCCGTGGCTGGCCTGAATGGTGGGGCTGGTGGCTCAACCTGCCCATCTGGTCGTAGGCGCAACCGAGAATCGAGGGACTACACATGGCTTACTATCAGAACATCTTCACGCAGATCCAGCCGACCGGGCCTGCCTCCCAGGGCGTGCCGCTAGGCAAGGGCAACAGCCCGCGCACTGGCAAGGAACCGCTGGTCATCCACCTGCTCGGCCGCATCGGCCATGCGCAGATCGGCCCGATCTACCTTGGTGGCCTCGGCCTCGCGTCGCTCATCTGCGGCCTGCTCGCGTTCTGGATCATCGGCTTCAACATGCTCGCCTCGGTGGGCTGGGATCCGATCCAGTTCGTCCGGCAACTGTTCTGGCTGGCGCTCGAGCCGCCGCCGCCGAGCTACGGGCTCAGCCTGCCGCCGCTGAACGATGGCGGCTGGTGGATGATGGCCGGCTTCTTCCTCACGCTGTCGATGCTGCTCTGGTGGGTACGCATGTACACGCGGGCACGGGCACTCGGCCTGGGCACCCACGTGGCCTGGGCGTTCGCAGCGGCGATCTGGCTCTACCTGGTGCTCGGCTTCATCCGCCCGCTGCTGATGGGCAGCTGGGGCGAGGCGGTGCCGTTCGGCATCTTCCCGCACCTCGACTGGACGGCTGCCTTCTCCCTGCGCTACGGCAACCTGTTCTACAACCCGTTCCATGCGCTGTCGATCGCCTTCCTCTACGGCTCGGCGCTGCTGTTCGCGATGCACGGTGGCACGATCCTCGCGGTCACCCGCTTCGGTGGCGAGCGCGAGATCGAGCAGATCGTCGACCGCGGCACGGCCTCGGAGCGCGCGGCACTGTTCTGGCGCTGGACGATGGGCTTCAACGCGACGATGGAGTCGATCCATCGCTGGGCGTGGTGGTTCGCAGTGCTGTGCCCGATCACCGGCGGCATCGGCATCCTGCTTACCGGCACGGTCGTCGACAACTGGTACCTGTGGGCCGTGAAGCATGGCGTGGCGCCGATGTATCCGGCAGTGTTCCCGGCGGTCGTCGACCCGGCCACGCTGATCCAGGGGGTGAAATGATGAACGCCAGCAGCGGTTTCTTCCGTAGCGTATCCCTGGCCGCTGCGGCGCTCGCCGCCAGCGTGCTGCTCACCGGCTGCGAGCGTCCGCCGATCGACAGCGTGCAGCACGGCTTCCGCGGTACCGGCATGGTGCAGGTCTACAACCCGCGGATCCTGGTGCCCGAGACGTACAAGAACGTGGTGCCGGATGCCATCCCCGCGGTGCCGTCGGACGGTCCGCGGGCAAAGGACGCATACAAGAACGTCCAGGTGCTCGGCGACCTGTCGACCGCCGAGTTCACCCGGCTGATGGTGGCGATCAGCCAGTGGGTCGCGCCCAACGAGCAGTGCAGCTACTGCCACGCACCGGGCGAGGACTTCTCGTCGGATTCGATGTACACCAAGGTGGTTGCGCGTCGGATGATCCAGATGACGCAGGCGATCAACACCCGCTGGACGTCGCATGTCGCCCAGACCGGCGTCACCTGCTACACCTGCCACCGAGGCAACCATAATCCGGCGGAGGTCTGGTACAAGGCGCCGCAGCATCCGCAGGCGACGCGGGGCCTGGGCAACGATGCGGGGCAGAACAAGGCTTCGCCGAACGTCGGCCTGGCTTCGCTGCCCTACGACGCACTGCGGGAGTACCTGTCGAGCGACCCGAAGCAGATCCGCGTCAACGGCACCACCGCGCTTCCGACCGGCAACCGCTCGTCGATCAAGCAGGCCGAGTTCACCTACTCGCTGATGATGCACATGTCGGACGGGCTGGGCGTGAACTGCACCTACTGCCACAACACGCAGAACTTC
>JBIITW010000243.1:0-6729 GCA_044340265.1 Burkholderiales bacterium
GGCCTCGCTGCGCTGCTTGCGCTGTGCATGTTCGGCATCGGCAAGGCGGCGCTGATGCCGGTGCATCGCTGGCTGCCGGCGGCGATGGTCGCGCCGACGCCGGTGTCGGCACTGCTGCATGCGGTGGCGGTGGTCAAGGCCGGCGTGTTCTGCGTGCTGAAGGTGATCGTCTATGTGTTCGGCGTCGACCTGCTGGCAGGCTCCACCGGCTGGCTCGCGGCGGTGGCCGGCTTCACCATCATCGCTGCATCGATCGTTGCGCTGCGCGCCGACAACCTGAAGCGCCGGCTTGCCTATTCGACGATCAGCCAGCTGTCCTACGTCGTGATGGCGGCCGCGCTGCTCGCGCCGCTGTCGATCATCGGCGCAGCGATGCATGTCGTCGCCCATGCGGCCGGCAAGATCACCCTGTTCTTCGCCGCGGGCGCGATCTATACCGCCGCCCACAAGACCGAGGTCAGCCAGCTCGACGGCATCGGCCGGCGCATGCCGTGGACCATGGGCGCCTTTGCGATCGCCGCACTGTCGATGATCGGCCTGCCGCCGGCGGCAGGGTTCATCTCGAAGTGGTACATGCTCGCCGGGTCGATGGAGGGCGGGCACTGGGTCGGCGTCGCTGTGATCATCGCCAGCACGCTGCTCAATGCGGGCTACTTCCTGCCGATCGTCTATCGCGCGTTCTTCGTTGCGCCCCCTGACGATGGCCATCCCCATGGCGAGGCGCCGCTGCCGATGGTGGTCGCGCTGGTCGCCACCGCAGCCGTGACGGTCGCGTTGTTCTTCATCCCCGAGGTGCCGCTCGCGCTTGCGCGCCAGCTCGCCGGGTCCGTGCCCTGACCGGGAATTGCCGACGATGCGACAGGAACAGCAACAGCAACCTCAACCGGAGCCGCGGGAAGACGCCCACTGCGCCCACTGGCTCGACCAGCCGCGCAATGTACGACGACTCTGGCGCGGATTCATCGTCCTGCTGGTGCTGGCGGTGGCTGCGGAACTCATCGTCACGCTGCATCCGCATTTCGCGGTCGAGTCGCTGTTCGGCTTCAACGCCGCGTTCGGCTTCCTTGCCTGCGCTGCGATGGTCGGCGTGGCCAGGCTGCTCGCGCTGGTGCTGAAGCGGCCCGACACCTACTACGGGGGTGGCGCCGATGACTGACTGGGTGCTGCACCCGGGGCTGGTGCTGATCGCTGGCGCACTGCTGCTGCCACTGCTGCATGGCCTGGCGCGGCGTGTGGCGATCGTCATGCTGCCCCTGGTCGTGCTTGCGCTGGTCTGGCAGGTACCTGACGGCACCGCATGGCGGGTCGGTTTCCTCGGCTATACCCTGTTGCCGCTGCATGGCGATGCGCTGGCGCGACTGTTCGCCACCATCTTCGCCTTGATGGCCGCAGGCGGCGGCCTGTTCGCGCTGGGCCAGAAGAGCCGCGTCGAGGTGCCTGCGGCGTTCTTCTATGCAGGTTCGGCGATCGGTGCGGTGCTGGCCGGCGACCTGGTCACGGTGTTCGTCTTCCTCGAACTGATGATGATCGGCTCCACCCTCGTGCTGTGGAGCCAGGGGCGCTGCGGCAGCTATCGGGCAGCGCGGCGCTACGTGATGGTCCATCTGTTCGCCGGGGTGCTGATCTTCGCGGGGGTCACCGGCCATGTGGTGCAGACCGGCGATGTCGCGTTCACCCGGATGATGCTGGACTCGCCGGCGCACTGGTTGATCCTCGCCGGCTTCCTGGTCAATGCCGGGGCACCGCCGCTGTCGGCCTGGCTGCCCGATGCCTATCCCGAGGCGTCCTGGAGCGGCATGGTATTCCTGTCGGCGTTCACCACGAAGACCTCGGTGTACCTGCTGATCCGTGGTTTCCCCGGCACCGAACTGCTGGTCTGGATCGGATTGTTCATGGTGTTCTACGGCATCGTCTATGCGCTGCTCGAGAACGACATGCGGCGGATCCTGGCCTATTCGATCGTCAACCAGGTCGGTTTCATGATCGCAGGCATCGGCATCGGCACCGAGATGGCGCTCAACGGTGCCGCGGCCCATGCGTTCACCCACATCCTGTACAAGGCCCTGCTGCTGATGTCGGCGGGCTCGGTGCTGCTGATGACCGGCCGGCGCAAGTGCTCCGAGCTCGGTGGGCTGTACCACACGATGCCGCTGACCACGATCTGCGGGACGATCGGTGCGCTGGCGATCTCGTCGTTCCCGCTGACCTCCGGTTTCGTGTCCAAGTCCATGGTGTCGCAGTCCGCTGCCGATACCCACCTGCTCGTCGTCTGGCTGCTGCTCACCGCCGCCTCGGCCGGGGTGTTCCTGCATGCGGGCATCAAGTTCCCGTGGTTCGTGTTCTTCCAGAAGGATTCCGGGCTGCGCCCGCCCGAGCCGCCGGCGAGCATGCGCTGGGCGATGGTGCTGTTCGCCTTCCTGTGCATCGCCATCGGCGTCTGGCCACAGGCGCTCTACGCCTTGCTCCCGTATCCGGTTCAGTACGAGCCGTACACCTTCGCCCATATCGTCACCCAGCTGCAGCTGCTGCTGTTCTCGGGGCTTGCCTTCTTCGTGCTGCTGCCCTGGCTCAAGCGCACGTTGACCATCACGCTCGACACCGACTGGCTCTGGCGACGGCTGCTGCCGGCGCTGGGTCGACGCCTCGCGGGTCCGCTCGGCGCTGGCAGCGCCACGGCGCGACGTGCAGCGCGGGCATTGATCGCCGGCTCGATGGATGGCCTGGTCAGGCTGTCCGGCGCGGATGCGCGCCTGGCCGCGACCTGGTCCACGCGCGCGATGGCGCTGTGGGTGCTGGTGCTGCTCCTGGGGTACCTCGTGCTGTACTACGCCTGATTCGACCCTGCCCGTCGGCGGATTCAAGTTTTCGGACTGGATGCCGATAATACGAGCTTGAACGCGTCTTTCAGGCGCCAGGTATCGATCTTGCACCGAGGAACATGATGACCAGATCTGGAAAGACCGCGGCGGTCGCGGTCGGCAGCATCGTTGTGGTTGCAGCGGGTTGGGCAGGAGCCGGCATCTATGCCGGTCGTGTCGCAGCCGACGAGATGCGCGCGTTCGCTGCGCACGTGCCGGCGCGCCCGGGCGTGAGCATCGCCGCGCCGCGCCACGATACCGGACTGTTCGATTCCAGCGGCCGCTTCGAGGTCCGTTTCGATGAACACTGCGACGCAGCCAGCGCGGGCGGCGCCAGGTTCGCGCTGCAGGTCGACTACAAGCTGTCGCACATGCTGCTGCCCGGTTCACTGATGCGCTTCGAGTGGAGCATGGTGCCCGCCGGCCAGGTGGGGGCCATGCTGTCGAAGGTCACCAACGGCGCGCTGCGGATGGACGGACAGGGCACCGTGTCCTATTCACGCGATATGGTTTCCAGCCTCGCGATGCCTGAACTCGTGCTCGGCAACGGACCGCAGGCGCTGCGCGTCTCGCCGGGCGCTGGCCAGTTCACCCTCTCGGGCCCGGCCTTCGGCATGCAGTGGAAGACCGAGCGCATCGCGGGACGCAGCGCCGGCAAGGCGCTGGAGGTGCTCAACCTGGGCATGGAAATGGACCTCAAGGACCGCGCCCGCGGCACCGGCAGCCTGACGCTGAGCGTCGATCGCGTCGGCACCGGCTTCGGGACGCTGGAAGGATTCCGCCTGGTGACCGCAGCCGCCGAGCGTGGCGACCGTACCGACGTGACGATCACTCCGAGCCTGCGCGCGCTCACCTCGCCTGGCCAGAAGGCGGGTGATCTGTCGATGCAGTTGGCGGTACGTGACATCCATACCGCGAGCCTGGAGTCGATCCAGCGCATCGCCAGCGAATCCTGCAGCTTCCGCTCGCTCAAGCCCGAGGAGGAGCAGAAGCTCCGCGCGGCGGTGCGCACCCTGATCACCGGTGGACTGGCGTTCGGCATCACCGGCGTGAAGGGCACCATCGGTGATGGCAGCCTCGAAGGCTTCCTCAAGGTCGACCTGAAGAAGGCCGACGCGGCGGCACCGGCGACCGGGGCGGCCGCGACGGCGCCGACCGGCCCGGTCGCGATCGACCTCGCCCGACTGCTGACGTCCAGTGGCGAGGTCACGCTCAAGGGCAATGCCATCAAGGCCGAACAGCGCGAGATGGCGGTCGGCATGGGTTTCGCCACTGAAGTGCAGGGCGGATTGAAGGCTGCGTTCGAGTATGCCGATGGTGTGCTCAAGGCCAATGGCCGTGTGTTCGATGCTGGCCCGCTGCAGGTCGCGCTGTCGACCGCGGATCGCCGGCTGAACACCTTCCTCGGGGTGTCGATGCCTGCGGAGCGCGCGCCGAAAGGCGAAGGCCTGGTGCCCGAAGCCGTGCCGTCTGCCGCTGATGGTGCGCCGCCCGTGCCGTTGGCCAATTCGGCATCGGTCAGGCTGGTGCCGAATGCCGCTCCGGCGAATGTTGCCGCCCCGGTCGCGCCACAGTCGCGTTGACGGATCGTACCGCCATGACTCCTGATCGTCCGTCCCGTCCCGTTATCGTGCGCGCCGTGGTTGCGACCCTGGCGCTGTACAGCGCCGGGCTGTTCGCACAGCCTGCGCCGGTCGCACTGCCCAAGACCGGCAGCTGCCCGAGTGGTTATTCGACCAGCGGCAACTACTGTGCACCGAACAGTGGTGCCCGTTTCGCTGTGCCGAAGGTCGGCAGTTGTCCCAGCGGCTACTCGACCAGCGGTGACTACTGCCTGGCCAATGCCGGCGCGAGGCACGCGGTGCCCAAGGTCGGCAGTTGCCCGAGCGGCTATTCGACCAGCGGCGACTACTGCCTCAGCTCGCGCTGAGACGGGGCGGGCTGTCGCCGCTCAGGCGGCGAGCCGTTCCCCTGGGCGGGTCACGTCGCGCAGCAGGCGCCGCGTCGGCACGTGCGCCTGTCCGGCCCTGACCACCAGCCGGGGTACCAGCCGGCGTGTGCCCGGAATCGCCGTGCCCAGGCAGTCGCGCCAGGTCCACGGGCCCTCGATCGCATCGAGCACGCTGAGATCCGCGCGTGACCCGACGGCCAGCGTGCCGATCTCCGGCAGCATGCGCAGCACCGTCGCGGGATGCACCGTCACCGCGCGGATCACGTAGTCGAGGTCGAAGCCCATCGCGAGCAGCTTCGACATCGCGCCGAGCAGGCTGTAGTCGAGCGTCGTGTCGTTGTCGTGCGTGTAGAAGTCTCCGTGCACGTCGCTGCTGATCGTGTAGGGGACCAGGCCGGCATCCATCATCCGGCGCGCGGTGTCGAAGCTGAAGTTCACGCCATGGCCGAGGTCGAGGTGGACGCCGGTGGCGAGCGACTCGAGCAAGTCCTGCGGCGGCGTGGGCAGCGGGCCGAGGATGCCGTCGTCGCGGCACGAGTAGCAGTGGGCGAGCAGGTCGCCCGGACGCACCAGCGCCAGCGTGTCGCGCATCACCGAGCGAGGGTCCGGCCGGTTCGTTTCGTCGACCTTCCACAGTTCGCCGGTATGCACGTACAGCGGCAGCCCGGTAGCGTCGGCGCATTCGCGCGACATCTCGAACATCCGGTTGCCCCAGTGCGACCAGCCGCCGGAGTCGCTGTGGCCCTTTACGCCGCGGATGACTTCCGGGAACCGGGCAGCGAAGCGGGCGAGCACCTCGACGTCGGACAGTTCCGGTGTCTGGCAGACAGGGCCGCCGCGGCAGCCACGCAGGGTGCCAGTGAGGTTGGTCGAGATGAACAGCAGCACTTCCGTGGCGGCCCGGTCGACGACGAAGGCCTTGAAGCCGTCGAAGGTCCAGGCGCCGGCGCTGCCCTGGTCGACGATGGTCGTGCAGCCGGCGTTGATGCCGGCATCGTCGGCTTCGACGCCGAAGTCGGTGACGTGCCGGTAGACATGGGCATGCAGGTCGATCAGGCCCGGCGTGACCAGCGACCCGGAGACATCGACCACGCGTCGCGCCCCTTCACGCGGGAGGGACGGGCCGACGGCGGCGATGCGCCCGCCGGTGACGGCGACATCGCGGGAGGCGTCGGTGCCGGACGCGGGATCGATCACCCGGCCACCGACCAGCAGCAGGTCGGGGCCGGCGGACGTGCGGGTCTCGCTCATGTGCGGCGCGCCTCGAGGACATGCTTCGCGATCTCGCCCGCGGTCGCGAACCACACGCCGGGGAACGATGCCGCGAAGGCGAGGAAGTCGGCGAGCAGCCGCAGCCGTGACGGCCGGCCGATCGCCTGGGGATGCATGATCAGGTCGAACAGCGCACCGCGCCGATGGTACTCGCGGAACTCGTCCGACCAGATCGTGCGGATATGGTCGTTGGTCTGTATCGCCCGCTGGCCGCGCAGCGAGTAGACGGTGTACGGTACGTCGTCGAGCGACCAGTGCCACGGCAGTTCGACCACGCCGCTTTCGCGCCCGTCGAGCCGGTGCACGTACGGATGGATGTCGTCCATGAACGAGCTGTCGTAGATCATCCCGTACTGTGCCAGCAGCCCGACCAGGCGGTCGGTGGTTTCGCCAGCGGGGCAGCGGTAGCCGAGCGGGGTGATGCCGAAGTTCCGCTGCAGGGCCTCCAGGCCCATTTCGATTTCCTGCGCTTCCTCGAGCGGCTTGTCCGGCTCGGGCCAGAAATGCAGGTAACCATGGTGGCCGATCTCGTGGCCTGCCTCGAGGATCGACGCGACCACGGCGGTATGGTTGTCCGCGGTCCAGCCTGGCACGAAGAACGTCGCCCGGATGCCGGCGTCGCGCAGGATTGCCAGGATCTCGGGAATC
>JBIITW010000244.1:0-6721 GCA_044340265.1 Burkholderiales bacterium
CTGCTGGTCGTAGGCGTCGTCGAGCGCCTTCTGGTCGAGGTCCAGGTAGACTTTGTCGCTCATCTCGGCACTCCGGGCAGGAAGATCAGGCGTCGATGCTATCACCCCGCCGCGATCGCCCGTTCCGCCCAGCGCGCATAGGTCCCGGTCTCGATCATCAGCGGCCGCACGACCGTGCGCAGCACGCGCAGTTCTTCCGAAGTCGGCGCACCGGTTGCCGGCACCGTCGTCGCGTCGCCGAGGTCGAAGCCGGTGTTTGCGCGCACCTCGTCCAGCGTGTGGCCGGGGTGCACCGAGTCCAGGCGCAGTTCGCCGGCCGCGGCGTCGAAGCCCAGCGTGGCCTTCGGCGTCACCACCTTGCTCGGACCGCCGAGCCGAAGGACGTCCGACGGCGTGGCACCGGCGGCCGACACGAAGTCGCAGTGCTCGACCAGCGAACGCCGGGTGTGCTCGGTGCGGAACACCACGGTGCGCCTCGCGCAGTAGTAGATCATCCCGCCGCCATAGCCACCGGGGAAGCGCATCGTCGGATGGTCCGGGTCCTCGCCCAGCTGGTGCAGGTTGTAGTTGCCATGGCGATCGATCTGCACGCCGCTCACGAAGAACAGGCCGAGTTCGCCGCGCTGGGCCATGAAGTGGAACTGGCGCGAGGTGTGGAACGGCCGGAACACGGTGTTCAGTATGATCAGCTCGGCATCCGGCGCATGCGTGTGCTTGGCCAGCAGCAGCCCGGTGGCCGGCAGCTGCGACAGCGCGCCGCAGGCGGACACCTCGCCGTCGCGCACCTCGCGCGACAGCAGCACCACCATCAGCTCGTCGTCGTTGTAACCGCGCGGGTCGATACGATCGACGCTCATCGCCCGCTCCCGCGGATCGCATCCGGCACGAAGCGCTCGACGTAGTCGGCCTGGTCGTCGACGCCAAAGACGTGTTCATCGAGCCATGCAGCGAAGGTCTCGTCCGATTGCGAGGCTGCTGCATACGCACGCATCGCTTCGCGATCGACCGGGTAGCGCCCCGTAAGCCCGCCCGGGTGCGCACCGAACGGCGCATGCACCACCGCATCGACCAGGATCGACGGCAGGAAGGCACCGTCGGCCGTCTTCTCGGTCACGCGCTCGACGATCTCCTCCACCGTGACCACCACCTGCGCGGCGGCCTCGGCCAGCATCACCGCCTCGACGTGGTAGCCGAAGGACACGTTGCCGCTGCGGTCGGCGCACTGCGCATGGAACACCGCGACGTCCGGCCGCATCGCACGCGCGACCACGCTCTTCACGCCGCTGCCGAACGGATCGGGCGCGACCACCATGTCGTCGCGACGCGCGAGCAGGTCGGTACCGACCAGCCCGATCACCGGCACGTACGGAACACCCATAGACCCAGCCTGGGCCTGCGAGAACAACACCCCTCACGTGTTGTCGAGGGCCCTCACCCGCGCGCCCAGCACGTGCCGTGCGAAGTTGGGACCGGTGCGCGCGAACTCGCCCATGGTGACGCTGCAGGTATCGACCACCGAGACCGCACCGGCACCGACCAGGAAGTCGATGTTGAGGTCGCCGCCGACCACGCCGATCACGCGCAGGTCGCGCACCTTGCGCCGGACCAGCTCGCGCAGGAAGGCCATTGGCGGGCGCTCCAGGTTGGCGCTCATCACCAGGCTCGTACCGGACTTCACCCGGGCCGCAGCGACCTGCATCGATTCGAGTTTTTCGCGCATGTTCGGTTTCCTCCGCCGGGAACGATAGCGCGAATCGACGTCGGGCGCCGTGCCCGTTGCAGCAAGGGTGCGACGGGGGAAGTTGGACCCGTCCGCCGAAAACGGCTATCCTTCGCGCAGCTTGGCGCCCGTAGCTCAGCTGGATAGAGTACAGGCCTCCGAAGCCTGGGGTCGTGGGTTCGAATCCCGCCGGGCGCGCCAGCCTCCCTCGCATGCACGTGCCCTCGATGCCACGCCCGCTGCGTTCAGGATGCCGGGGCGGCAGCGTCCATCGGCACCCGCGACAGGAAGAAGCGCACCATCTCGGCCGAGGCGTCCGGCCCTGAATCATCGGTGTGGGAACCGCTCGCGTGGCCACCCGACCAGGCATGGCCGCCGCCGTGGAGCGTCCAGGCCTCGATCGGGGCATGACCGCCGCTGGCCTCATGCACGATGCGCGTGTACCTGCGCCCGCCATCGGACGTGCCACTCGAGGCCACTGGCCGCAGCAGCGGCGCATCCGTCCGGGCTGCATGAGCCTGTCCCGCCCGGGCGACGATCTCCAGCCCGTTGGATGGATGCACGGTCGGATCGCTGTCACCGTGGAACACGATCACCGGTACCGCCCTGGCGCCTGCTTCCGGCCCGCAGGCGGCCGTGCCGCCGCTGCGCATGGCCGCCAGCGCCGACATGACGTCATGAGCCGATGCATAAGGCAGTCCCGAATGCACGCCGGCAGCCGCGTACAGGTCCGGGTATGCCTCGGCCATGATCACCGCCATCGCACCCCCGGCGGACAGGCCTGCGATGAACACGCGGCGCGGATCACCGCCATCGCGCGCGATCACTTCCCGCGTGATGCCGGCGATCAACGACGGCTCACCCCGGTCGCGAACCTGGTTCTCGCCGCTGAACCAGTTCCAGCACTTCGATGGGTTGGCCGCAGGCGGTTGCTCGGGATACACGACGATGAAGCCATGCAGGTCGGCGAGCCGGTTCATCTGTGTGCCAGCTTCGAAATCCTCGGCTGACTGCGTGCAGCCATGCAACATCACCACCACGGGCAGCAGGCCCGCAGGTGCGTCCGCCGGCCGGTATACGCGATACATGCGGCTGCCGGCATCGTTGCTGTAGACATGCGAGGCCGGCCGCCCCGGACGGACGGTGCGCGCCCCGGCATCGGTTTCCGTCGCCGGCGCCGGCATCAGCCCGGCCGACGTGAGCGCGCGGTCGATGGTGTCCAGGATGCTGACGCCAAGCCGGCTGGCATTCGGATCGAAGTTCGCTGGCTTCACTGGGCATTCCGGGTCGAAGTCTGGGTGGGCGCTGCATGCTTGCCCGAGGGGCAGGCAAGGGTAGCCGGTCGAACGTCCCCGGTCATGCCGTTGCTGCGCAACATGCGCGCCTGTCGCCGTTGCAGGGCCAGGTGAACCCGCAGTGCAGCCCTCACAACATCTCCAGCGGTCGCGCACCCTGCGGCGGCGGAAACAGGCTGTCCAGTTCCGCCAGCTGTGCTGCATCCAGCCGCTGTTCCAGTGCCCCGATGTTCTCGCGCAAGCGGTCCCGACGCGCCGTACGCGGGATGACGATCACGTCATCCCGGGCGAGCAGCCATGCAAGTGCCGCCTGCGCCGGCGTCATCCCGTGGCGCCGGGCGAAGCCGGTGAGCTTCGGATCGACCAGCAGGCGTGCCTGCTCGATCGGCGAATAGGCCATCACCGGCACCCGCCGCTTCGCCAGCCAGGGCAGCAGGTCCCATTCGATGCCCCGGCGCGTCAGGTTGTACAGGAGCTGGCTGGTGGCCAGCGCTGCGCCGCCCGCCACCCGGCACCACGCCTGCAAGTCCGTCAGGTCCAGGTTGCTGACACCGAAATGGCGGATCTTCCCGGCCCGCTGCAGCGCCTCGAACGCGGCGATCGTCTCGGCAAACGGCACGCTGCCACGCCAGTGCAGCAGGTACAGGTCGATGCGGTCGGTACCCAGTCGGCGCAGGCTGCGCTCGCAGGCACTGACTGCGTCCGACCGCCCCGCGTGGTGCGGATACACCTTGCTGACGAGGAAAACCTCGTCGCGCCGGCCACGGATGGCTTCCCCCACCATCCGTTCCGATTCGCCTTCGCCGTACATCTCGGCGGTGTCGATCAGCGTCGCGCCAAGGTCGAGGCCCAGGCGCAGGGTGGCGATCTCCTCGGTGCGCAGCGCCGGATCCTCGCCCAGGCACCAGGTGCCGAGTCCGAACGCCGGGACGTGCTCACCGTCGGGCAACACCACCGTACGCATCGTTTGCATGATCCATGCCTCCTCGTTTTTGTCGCGGGCACCGGGATGACATCGCACTCGACATGCCCACGACTCTGGCAGAATGCAGAGTTCCCTCCAGTCACCCATCGAGGATCGCATGAGCTACGTGATCGAAGTCCCGAAAACCACCTCGCTGCCGGTCGAAGGCGAAACCGCCACCTTCCCGGTGCGCCGCATCTACTGCGTCGGCCGCAACTATGCCGACCATGCGCGCGAGATGGGCCACGACCCCGACCGCGAGCCGCCGTTCTTCTTCCAGAAGCCGACCGATGCCATCGTCCCGAACAACCAGACCATCCCGTTCCCGGTCGGCACCAAGGACCTGCACCACGAGATCGAGCTGGTGGTCGCGATCGGCACCGGCGGAAAGAACATCGCACAGGACAAGGCGCTGGACCATGTCTACGGCTACGGCGTCGGCCTCGACATGACCCGCCGCGACCTGCAGGGCGAGGCGAAGAAGATGGGCCGGCCGTGGGAGATGGGCAAGGGTTTCGACCAGTCGGCGCCGTGCACCGGGCTGAAGAAGGCCGCGAAGATCGGGCATCCGGCCAGCGGCGCGATCTGGCTGAAGGTCAACGGCGAGGTGAAGCAGAAGGGCGACCTGAACCAGCACATCTGGAACACGCCCGAGACCATCTCCTACCTGTCGCACCTGGTCGAACTGTTCCCCGGCGACATCATCATGATGGGCACGCCGGCCGGCGTCGGCCCGTGCTTCCCGGGCGACAAGCTGCAGGGCCATGTGGATGGCTTCGACGACCTGTTCGTCACCTACGCGAAGTAGTCTTGCCTTCAACCATCCTCAGGGAGCTCAACAGATGAAGCAACGCAAACTCGGCGCAAACGGCCCGCAGGTCTCGGCCATCGGCCTGGGCTGCATGGGCATGTCGATCTCCTACGGCACGCCTGACGATGCAGAGTCGATCGCCACGATGCATCGTGCGTTCGACCTCGGCTGCAACCTGCTGGTCACCTCCGATGCGTACGGCAACGGCGTCAACGAGGAACTGGTCGCCAAGGCGATCAAGGGCCGGCGCAAGGATGCGATCGTCTGCACCAAGTTCGGCAACCTGATGGGTGGCGGTGGCGTGAACGGCCGGCCTGAGTACGCGGTCGAGGCCTGCGACAAGAGCCTGAAGCGGCTGGGTATCGACGAGATCGACATCTACGGCCTGCACCGTGTCGACCCGAACGTACCGATCGAGGAAACCGTCGGCGCGATGAAGCGGCTGCAGGAGCAGGGCAAGGTGCGCTACCTGGTGCTGTCCGAGTGTGGCCCCGACACGCTGCGCAAGGCGATGAAGGCGGCGACGATCGACATGGTCGAGACCGAGTATTCGCTCTGGTCGCGCGATGCCGAGAACGGCCTGATCGCGGCCTGCAAGGAACTCGGCGTCGGTTACATGGCGTACGCGCCGCTCGGACGCGGCTTCCTGTCGGCGAAGATCAAGTCGCTCGACGCATTGATCGAGAAGGACCGACGCCGGCAGCATCCGCGCTACCTGCCGGAGAACGTCGCAAAGAACGTCGCGCTGCTCGCCCCGCTGGAGCGCATCGCCGCGGAGCGCAAGGCGACCCCGTCGCAGGTCGCGATTGCCTGGGTGATGGCGCAGGGCGAGTTCATCGTGCCGATCCCGGGCACCAAGCGCCGCACCTTCCTCGAAGAGAACCTCGGCGCCGCCGAGATCACGCTGACGGCTGGCGAGATCGCGACACTGTCGGAGACCTTCTCGCCGGCGGCGATCGCAGGCACGCGCTACCCCGAGGCCCAGCTGAAGGGCGTGCTGGTCTGAAGCGAGGTTCACCATGTCCGGACTGGAAGCAGGCCTCAAGGGATCGCTTTCCTGGGAAGTCACCGAAGACCTGTGCATGACGCGCGGCGTCGTGCCGGTATTCTCGACGCCGTCGATGGTGCTGCTGATCGAGCGCGCGGCGATCCACACCATCGAACCCTACCTGTCGGCACAGCAGCGCACGCTCGGCACCTCGGTGGAGATCCGCCACCTGGCGCCTTCGTTCCCGGCACAGCAGGTGCGCGCCGAGGTGGAACTGCTCGAGGTCGACCGACGCCGGCTGTCGTTCCGCTTCGAGGTGTTCGACGAAGTCGAGAAGGTGGGTGAAGGCACCCACACCCGCTTCATCGTCGACCCCGCGAAGTACGACGAGCGGGTGAAGGCGAAGCTGGCGGCGCTGAAGAAGTAGCACCCGCCCGCCCAGGCGCCCCGGAGGCCCGGGGCGCCTGCTTCAGCGTCCCTCGAATCCCGGCTTGCGCTTCTCGATGAAGGCGGCCATGCCTTCCTTCTGGTCGAAGCTCGCGAACGACAGCTGGATCGCCTTCGCCTCGAGCATCAACCCGGCGTGCAGCGAGGTGTCCTGGCCGGCCAGCACGCACTCCTTGATCTGGCGCGCGGCGATCGGCGGCAGCAGCGCGATCTGCGAGGCCAGCGCCAGTGCGCGCGCCTCGACCTCTGCATCGGGCACCACCTCGCTGACCAGCCCCATCGCATCTGCCTCTTGCGCGGTGATGATGTCGCCGGTGAGCAGCATCTTCATCGCCTTGAACTTGCCGACCGCCCTGGGCAGCCGCTGGGTGCCGCCGCCACCCGGGATGATGCCGATGCGGATCTCCGGCTGGCCGAACTTCGCACTGTCGCCGGCGACGATGATGTCGGCATGCATCGCCAGTTCGCAGCCGCCGCCCAGCGCGAAGCCGCGCAC
>JBIITW010000245.1:0-6720 GCA_044340265.1 Burkholderiales bacterium
GTCTCCGGACAAACCCTGGAGGAGGGAAGATGGACCCGAAAAAAACAGGATCGGGGCGCGGACGGCAACATGCCCACGTACGCCCTTGCACCGGCACAGGCAACGCCAGTTCAACGATTGCTGCATTCGCAGCTGTCATTCTGAGTGCGGGCAGCGTGGCCGTGCCCGTCAGTGTACTGGCCGCGGATGCCCCGATGAGCCGGCCGCTGCGTGTCGTGGTGCCGTATCCACCTGGGGGCACCTCGGACGCCCAGATCCGCATCATCGCGCCGAGGATCAGCGAGGCGATCGGCCAGCCGGTCCTGGTCGACAATCGTCCGGGCGCATCCGGCATGCTCGGCGCGGATCTTGTCGCACGTTCCACGCCCGACGGCCAGACGATGCTGATGACCGATGTCGGCAATCTGATCATGACCGGCATCGTGCATCCGAACGCGCCCTATGTGGTCGCCCGCGACTTCGCGCCGGTGACGCTGGTCTCGTTCACGCCGCACCTGCTCGGCGTCTTCCCGGGCCTGCCGGTGCAGACGGTTGCCGACCTGGTGAAGCATGCGCGGGCGAACCCCGGGAAACTCAACTTCGCGACCAGCCTCGGCGGCGCTACCCACTTCGCGGGGCTGCTGTTCTCGCAGCATCACGGCTTGCAATGGGTCGAGATCCCGACCAAGGGTGGCACCGACTCGATCACCCAGGTGATGGGCGGCCAGTCCGACATGGTGTTCAACAGCATGGTGTCGATGATGCCGCAGGGCAAGGCGGGCAAGCTGCGCATCCTGGCGGTGACCAGCCCGAAGCGCGTGCCGCAGTGGACGGAACTGCCGACGATGGCCGAGGCCAGTGGCATCGCCGGTTTCAGCACCGGTTCATGGCAGGGCATCGTGATGCCGGCGAAGGTCGCGCCAGCCGTCGTCGCACGCGTCAACCGCGAGGTGGTGCGTGCGCTCGGCGCGCAGGACGTTCGCGATCGGTACTTCGCGCTCGGCACCGAGATCGTCGGCAACAGTCCCGCCGACTTCGGCAACTGGCTTCGCGACGAGAACGCCCGCTGGACGGTGGTGGCGAAGAAGGCGAATCTGAAGGTCTCGTTCTGACGGAGGCGGCGATGGCCAGACGGGTACTGATGATCACGGTCGCCCTGTTGCCGGTGCTCATGGTGGGCGAGGTGTTCGCGCAGCCCGGCTGGCCCTCTCGCCCGGTACGCCTGCTGGTGCCGGCTCCGCCCGGCGGCAGCACCGACACGCTGGCGCGTATCACCGGCCAGAAGCTTGGCGAGGCGCTCGGCCAGCCGTTCGTGGTCGACAACCGCAGTGGCGCTGGCGGCACCGTGGCTGCAGAGACCCTGATGCGTGCGGCACCCGATGGCCATACGCTGGGTGTGCTGTTCACCTCGCTGACCGTGAACGCGGTGCTGCAGAAGGTGCCCTACGACACGTTGCGCGACTTCACGCCGGTGTCGCTGATCTCGACCTCGCCGCTGGTGCTGGTGGTCGGCGCAGGTTCCCAGGTGCGTACGCTGAAGGACCTGGTGCAACTGGCGAAGGCGAAGCCGCTGTCCTACGGCAGCGCCGGCATCGGCAGCGGCGGCCATGTCTGCGGCGAACTGTTGAACGTGATGGCAGGGATCAGGACCACGCACATCCCGTACAAGGGTGCGGGGCCCGCATCGGCCGACGTGGCCGCGGGGCAGATAGAGTTCCAGTTCGGCGCGCAGATCACCACCCAGGGGCTGGTCAAGGCCGGACGGCTGCGCATGGTCGCGGTGACCGGCGCAAAGCGCGCGGCAACGCTGCCGGACGTGCCGACGATGGCCGAATCCGGCCTGCCCGGCTTCGAGTTCAACAACTGGTTCGGCCTGCTCGGCCCGGCCGGATTGCCGCCGGCGATGGTCGCCCGGCTCAATGCCGAGACGGTCAGGATGATGGCCCTGCCCGATGTGCGCGAGCGCATCACTTTCGACGGCGGCGAACCCGCCGCCGGCCCGCCGTCCGAGTTCCGCGCCCTGCTCGCCAGCGACCTTTCGAAATGGGCCAAGATCGCCCGCGAACTGCGCATGCAGCCGAACTGATGTCCGGCTAATCCGGGTAATCCGGGTCAGAGACGATTTTCCCTGCGGTGTCCGGCCAGGGCTGCTGGCTCGGCGGGAAAATCGTCTCTGACCCGGATTACCCGGATTTCACGGCGTCAGTCGATGGTTGCACCGCTCGCGCGTGCCAGCTTGGCCCATTTCGGCGCTTCCTTCTGCTGGAACGTGGCGAACTCGGCGGGTGAGGCATGAGTGAACGGTTCCTGGCCGATCTGGGCCATCGCCGGCGTGGTCGCCGCGATCGCCTTGAGGCTGAGCTTGTGCATCGTGGCGACGATCGGTTCGGGTATGCCGCGCGGGCCTGACAGGCCGAACCAGGGCACCAGTTCGAAGCCGGGCACGCCGGCTTCGGCGATGGTGGGCACCTCGGGCATCAGCGGCGAGCGCCGGCTGGCGGACACGCCGAGCGCGCGCAGCTTGCCCGATTGCACGAACGCGACCATGCCGGCGATGCCCGGGAAACCGACACCGACCTGGCCGGCCAGCAGGTCGGCGGTGGCCGGTCCGCTGCCGCGATAGGGCACGTGCACCATGTCGATGCCGGCCATCGATGCGAACAGCGATCCGGTCAGATGCTGGGTCCCGCCGTTGCCGGAGGACGCCCAGTTGATCGCGCCTGGGCGCTTCTTCGCCAGCGCGATCAGCTCCTTGACCGTCTTGACGCCCAGCGACGGATGCACCACCAGGATGTTCTGTGCCGCGGTGAGGCCGGTGATCGCGGTGAAGTCGGCGATCGCATCGTAGGGCAGCTTGCGGTGGATCGCCGCCGACACGTAATGGGTGTTGCTGATCATGAACAGCGTGTAGCCGTCCGGCGTGGCCTTGGCCGCGATCTCGGCGCCGAGCACCGACCCCGCGCCGGGACGGTTCTCGACCAGCATCTGCTGGCCGGACAGCTTGTTGATCTCCGCCGCGAAGATGCGCGCCGGACCATCCGAGGCGCCGCCGGCGGAAAACGGCACGATCATCCGGATCGGCCGGGACGGAAAGGCGTCTGCGGCCATCGCTCCGCTGGCAGTGCCTGCCAGCACCAGCGCCATGACTACATTCCTGCTCGACGATTCGCTGTTGCGCATGTTCGGGTTTCCTCGCGATTCTATAAACTCGGATGTCCTGCCACGCCACACGGATTCACCGTAAGGAGCAGCATCGATGCCATTTGCCACTGCGGACGGACTCAAACTTTACTGGGAAGAGACCGGGAGCGGTACCCCGATCGTGTTCGTGCATGAATTCGCCGGCGACCTGCGCAGCTGGGAGCCGCAGGTGCGGTTCTTCTCGCGCCGCTTCCGGTGCATCACCTACAACGCCCGAGGCTATCCGCCGTCGGACGTTTCCACGAGCTTCGAGCAGCACTCCCAGGAGCAGGCGGCCGACGACATCCTGGTGGTGATGAAGGCGGCCGGCGTCGAACGCGCGCATATCGTCGGGCTGTCGATGGGCGGCTATGCCGCCATCCACTTCGGCCTGCGCCATGCGAAACATGCACTGTCGCTGACCGTCGCAGGGGCCGGTTTCGGTTCCGACCCCGACAAGCGCGCGCAGTTCCATGCCGACACCGATGCGTTCGCCGCGCAGCTCGAGACGCTGGGCATGGCCGAGGGCATCAAGGACTACGCGATCGGGCCGGCGCGGGTGCAGCACCTGAACAAGGATCCGCGCGGCTTCGCAGAGTTCCATGCCCAGTTCGCGGCGCACGACGCCACCGGGTCGGCCAATACGCTGCGCGGCTTCATGCGCCGGCGCGATGCGATCCAGACGCACGAGGCCGGGTTGCGCACGATGAACGTGCCGACCCATGTGATCACCGGCGACGAGGACGACAACTGCCTCGAGCCCGGCATCTGGATGAAGCGGGTGATCCCGGGCTGCGGGCTGACCGTGATGTGCAACACCGGCCATGCGGTGAACCTGGAAGAGCCCGACTACTTCAACCGGCTGGTGCTCGACTTCCTCACGCTGGTCGATGGCGGCCGCTGGCAGCCGCGCGACCCGCGCTCCTACGGCAAGTCGACGCTCGCGAACAAGGCATGACCGGGGCGGCGTCCTCGGTGGTGCTGACTGCACCGGTGCAGGACGCCTCGGCATGGACCGGGGCCCGGCTGCGCGAGGGGGCGGAAGACTGGGTCTGGCACCTGGCGCCGGCCACCCTGGCCGAGGTGGACAGGGCGCTCGCATCGGTGAAGCAGGCCGGGCGGCCGCTCGAGTCGGTGACCCGGGCGGATTTCGAACTGCCGTCGCTGTCGGAAGAATTCGCGCGCATCGCGCACGAACTGGAACACGGCCGCGGCTTCGTGCAGATCCGCGGGCTGGATGCACGGCGCTACGATGCAGACGACCTGGCGATCATCTTCTGGGGCGTATCCGCGCACCTCGGCACCGCGATCTCGCAGAACGCGCGCGGGGACCTGCTCGGATTCGTGCGCGACGAGGGTCGGGACATGGCCGACGGACGCACCCGCCTCTACCAGACCCGCCTGCGCCAGCGCTTCCATACCGATATCGGCGCCGACGTGGTCGGACTGTGCTGCGTGAGGCCGGCGCGCGAGGGCGGGCTCAGCCTGCTTGCCAGTTCGGCTGCGGTCTACAACGCGATGCTCGAACGCCATCCGTACCTGGTCGGCGTGCTCTACGACCGCTTCAACCTCGACTGGCGTGGCGAGCAGCCGCCGGGCGAGCCGGGCTGGTATAGCGAGCCGGTGTATGCCTGGCATGACGGCAAGCTCTCCTGCCGGTTCTCGGCGTCGCTGATCGAGAGCGCGCAGCGGGTCAGCGGCGAGGCGCTGACGCCGGTGCAGCGCGAGGCCCTGCGCCGCGTCGAGGAACTTGCCGAGGAACTGTGCATCCAGGTCGCGTTCCGGCCCGGTGACATGCAGTTCATCAGCAACTACCGGGTGCTGCACGATCGGACCGCGTTCAGCGACGACGGCGATCCGCTGCAGGGACGGCTGCTGTATCGCGTATGGCTGACCCTGCCCGACGCGCGGGCACTGCCCGAGGAATGGGCGGGTGGCCGCGTACGCAGCGGCATCGCGCGCCAGGAACGATCGGACTGAGCGGCGCCGTATTCCGGACGGAGATTCGGAACGGAACTTGCTCGGTATGGGTATTCAGCAACGACAGGGGTGGTCAACATGGGAATCAAGGGGAACCCGCCGGCGCGCCTTTCGCGCGCGGCAGCAGCATCGATGATCGTCATCGGCGGGGCGTGCATCGTGCCCACGTCCGATGCCATCGCACAGGCCTGGCCGGCGAAGCCGGTGCGCTTCATCCTCGGCTTTCCGCCCGGCGGCGGTTCCGACATCCTCGGTCGCATCGTCGCGGCGAAGATGCAGGAGCAGATGGGGCAGACCGTGGTGATCGAGAACCGCCCCGGTGCATCCGGCAACATCGCCGCCGAGCAGGTGGCCAAGTCGGCGCCCGACGGCTACACGATCTATCTCGCGCAGATCGCCGCCGTGGCCATCTCGCCCTCGCTGTTTCCGAAGCTCGGCTACGACCCGCTGCGTGACTTCGCGCCGATCTCGCTGATCGCGACCGGTCCCAACGTGCTGGTGGTGCATCCGGCGCTGCCGGTGAAGAGCGTGAAGGACCTCATCGCGCTCGCCCGGCAGCAGCCGGGCCAGATGAACTATGCATCGGTCGGCCCGGGCAGCATCCAGCACCTGGCGGGCGAATCGTTCAACCTGCTCGCCGGGGTGAAGACCGTGCATGTGCCGTACAAGGGCAGTTCGCCTGCGGGCCTCGATCTGATGGCCGGGCAGGTGGCCTTCATGTTCGACTCCACGCCGCCGATCACCTCGTTCATCAAGTCCGGTCGCATGCGTGCACTCGCGGTGACCACCGCGAAGCGCTCCCCGCTGCTGCCCGAGGTGCCGACGGTGGCCGAGTCCGGCCTGCCCGGCTTCGATTTCGCGACCTGGTGGGGCCTGATGGCGCCGGCCGGCACGCCGCGTCCGATCGTCGATCGACTGAATGCCGAGCTCGGCAAGGCCCTGCAGCACCCCGAGGTGCGCGAGCGTATCCTCGGCGTGGGCGCCGAACCGGCGCACACCACGCCCGAGGCCTTCGGCGCGCTGATCCGCAGCGAGATCGCGCGCTGGGCCAAGGTGATCAAGGCCGCCGGCGTGAAGGTCGACGGCTGAGCCTGCAGCGGCACGGTACGGCCTGCAGAAGCCGCACCTGCCGCGCGCTACACGGAGGAATCTCGATGACTGACCCGGTATTGCTCGAACGCCCCGCAGACCATGTCGCGGTGGTGCGCATCAACCGTCCCGACGCGCGCAATGCACTCAACATGGAAGTGCGCCGGCTGATCGCCGACCACCTCGCCGCACTCACCGACGACGCCTCGGTGCGCTGCGTGATCCTCGCCGGCGGCGAGAAGGCGTTCGCCGCCGGTGCCGACATCCGCGAGATGGCCGAGGCCGATCCGATCGAGATGATGAAGCGCAACGCCTTCCGCCTCTGGCAGCAGATCGCGATCTTCCCGAAGCCGGTGGTTGCTGCAGTGCGCGGCTTCGCGCTGGGCGGCGGCTGCGAACTGGCGATGCATGCCGACATCATCGTCGCCGGCGACAGTGCGAAGTTCGGCCAGCCGGAGATCCGCATCGGCATCATCCCGGGTGGCGGCGGCA
>JBIITW010000246.1:0-6719 GCA_044340265.1 Burkholderiales bacterium
GCACACCTGGCTGCCCGACGCGCACGTCGAGGCACCTACCGGCGGTTCGGTGGTGCTGGCGGCGATCATGCTGAAGCTCGGTGGCTATGGTTTCCTGCGCTTCTCGCTGCCGATCGCACCGGATGCCAGCCAGGCGCTGGCCGGCGTGGTGGTCGCGCTGTCGCTGGTGGCGGTGGTCTACATCGGCCTGGTCGCGCTGGTGCAGACCGACATGAAGAAGCTGATCGCCTATTCCTCGATCGCGCACATGGGCTTCGTCACGCTCGGCCTGTTCCTGTTCAACGCACTGGGCATCGAGGGCGCCATCATCCAGATGATCTCGCATGGCTTCATCTCGGCTGCGATGTTCCTGTGCGTCGGTGTGCTGTACGACCGGGTGCACAGCCGGGCGATCGCCGACTACGGTGGCGTCGCCAACACGATGCCGGTGTTCGCGGCTTTCTTCATGCTGTTCGCGATGGCCAACGCAGGCCTGCCGGGCACCAGCGGCTTCGTCGGCGAGTTCATGGTGATCATGGCGGCGATCGAGGTCAGCTTCTGGTACGCCGTGCTCGCCTCGACCACGCTGATCTTCGGCGCGGCCTACACCCTCTGGATGTACCGCCGCGTGGTGTTTGGCGAAGTCGCCAACGCCGCAGTCGCGGGGCTGAAGGATCTCTCCGGCCGCGAGGCACTCGTGCTCGGCCTGCTGGCGGTCGCCGTGCTCGGCATGGGCATCTGGCCGCTGCCCTTCACCGAAGTGCTGCACACCTCGGTCAACGATCTGGTCACGCATGTGGGCCAGAGCAAACTGCCGGCCCGCTGACATGATTATCCCGATTCCCGACCTGGCACCGGCGGCGACCGAGCTGTTCCTGCTGGCCGCCGCCTGCGCCGTGCTGCTGATCGACCTGTTCATCCGCGACGATCGGCGCTGGATCACCCAACTGCTGACCCAGCTGGTGCTGGTGGTCTGTGCGGTGATCCTGCTGTCGACCGCCACGTCCGGTACCACGTACACGTTCAGCGTGATGTTCGTCGACGACCCGCTGGCCGATGCACTGAAGCTGATGATCGTGATCGCGGTGTCGGTGCTGCTGGTCTATTCCCGGCGCTACCTGGTCGATCGCGGCATGTACCAGGGCGAGTTCTTCACGCTGACGCTGTTCTCGGTGCTGGGCATGATGGTCATGGTCTCGGCCAACCACTTCATCACGCTCTACCTCGGGCTGGAACTGCTGTCGCTGTCGCTGTACGCGATGATCGCCCTGCAGCGCGATTCGGCGGTCGCCACCGAGGCTGCCATGAAGTACTTCATCCTCGGTGCACTGGCCTCGGGCATGCTGCTCTACGGCATGTCGATGGTCTATGGCGCGACCGGCACGCTGCAGGTGGGCGACATCGCGTCGATCATCGCCCGCGGCGAGGGCAACCGCACGGTGCTGGTCTTCGGCCTGGTGTTCATCGTCGCCGGGCTCGGCTTCAAGCTGGGCGTCGTGCCGTTCCACATGTGGGTGCCGGATGTCTACCACGGTGCCCCGACGGCGGTGACGCTGCTGATCAGTTCGGCGCCGAAGCTCGCCGCATTCGCCTTCTTCATGCGCATCCTGGGCGAGGCACTCGGCGGGCTGACCGCCGACTGGCGCAGCATGCTGGTCGTGATGGCGGTGCTGTCGCTGGTCCTGGGCAACGTCGCGGCGATCGCCCAGACCAACCTCAAGCGGATGCTGGCCTATTCGAGCATCTCGCACATGGGCTTCCTGCTGCTCGGTTTCCTGGCTGGCAATGCGTTCGGCTTCGCCGCTGCGATGTTCTATGTCGCCGTGTACGTGCTGATGAACCTGGGCACCTTCGGCATGATCCTGATGCTGGCCCGCTCCGGCTTCGAGGCCGACCAGCTCGACGATTACCGCGGCCTTGCCCGGCGCGCGCCATGGCATGCCTTCATCATGCTGCTGCTCATGTTCTCGATGGCCGGGCTGCCGCCGATGGTCGGCTTCTATGCCAAGCTGACCGTGCTGGCGGCGGTCGTGGATATCGGCCTTGTCTGGCTTGCAGTGTTCGCGGTGATGATGTCGCTGGTCGGTGCGTTCTACTACCTGCGCATCGTCAAGCTGATGTACTTCGACGAGCCGGTCGACACCGAGCCGTTCGCCGCGACCGCCGATGCGCGCGTGCTGATGTCGGTCAATGGCCTCGCTGTCCTGGCGCTGGGACTGATGCCGCAGCCCCTGATGGCCTGGTGCCTGCTGGCGATCCAGCGTTCGATGTAGTCCTGCGCCCGTCCGGCAGGGCCGGGTCGGGCGCGCGAGGGTCAGGATGGACGACTTCACCGAACGCCGGATCGATACCACCGCAGTCTTCGACGGCCAGCTGCTGAAGGTGCGCCGCGACCGCGTGCTGCTGCCGGACGGGAAGGAGGCGGTGCGCGAATACATCCTGCACCCGGGCGCCGCGATCATCCTGCCGGTGCTGGATGACGGCCGCGTGGTGCTGGTGCGCCAGTACCGTTATCCGGTCGGCCGCGAAACGCTCGAGTTTCCGGCGGGCAAGATCGATGCCGGTGAATCGACCCGCAGCACGGCCGAGCGCGAACTTCTCGAGGAGACCGGCTACCGTGCCGGCAGCCTGGAGTTCGCCTTCACCGTGCACCCGTGCGTGGGGTACGCCGACGAGCGAATCGACTACTACCTGGCGACGCAACTGGTCCATGTCGGCCATCCCGGCGAGGAAGGCGAGTTCCTGTCCCCGGTGGTGCTGTCGCTGGACGAGGTGCTGCAGCAGGCCGACCGCGGCGAGCAGACGGAGACCAAGACGCTGCTCGGCGCCTACTGGCTCGCGCGCCGGCGCGACCGGGCGAGGGCGGCAGGCAGCGATTGAGTCCGGGATTCACCCGGTTGCGACCAGGCCTTCAGCCTCATGCCGCAGCCGGATGTAGTCGGTCTTGCCGTTGGGCAGCATCGGCAATGCATCGACGCGCACCAGGCGCCTTGCCACGGCCAGTTCCTGTTCCCCGAGGTCGCGCGCGGCGGCCAGCAGCCTTGCCCGGGTCAGCTGTGGATCGGTGCTGAACAGGATTGTGGTCTCGCCATCGGCTGTCAATTGCACGGTCGCGGCATGGTCGCAGGTGGGGCTCGCCCGCCGCGCCAGCCGCTCGACCAGGTCGAGCGAGACCAGTTCCCCCGCCACTTTCGCGAAACGCTTGATGCGGCCCTCGATGCGCAGGTACCCGTCATCGAGCACCTCTGCCACGTCGCCGGTGTCGAGCCAACCCGGACCGAACGCGGATGCGGTGGGCGACAGCTCCCCCGGATGGTCGGGCAGGAAATAGCCCTTCATCACGTTCGGTCCGCGCACATGGAGCACGCCGCCGCGCTGCAGGCCGGGCAGCGGCGCGATGCGAAACTCCATGCCCGGCAATACCGGCCCTACCGTGTTGCCAGGCCGCCACAGCGCCCCGGTGTTCAGCGCCATTGCACAGGAGGTTTCGGTCGAGCCGTAGCCTTCCCAGATGGTGAGGCCGAAGCGTTCGCGGTAGAGCGCTGCGACTTCGTCGGCCAGCATCTCGCCGCCGGAGATCACCACCTTCAGCGTCGAGAAGTCCGCCGGCTCCGCGGCCCGGCCGTAGTGGGCAAGCAGCAGGGTCGAGCCGAACAGATGGGTGGCAGCGGCCGCGGCGATGTGCCGGGGCATTTCCCGGAAGTCGAGCGGCGACAGGTGCAGGTAGACGAAATGGCCGCGCATCAGTGGCGAGATCACCGTGCCGATCAGGCCATAGGAATGGAACATGGGCAATGGCGAGAACCAGCGGTCCCGCGCTGGATCGCAGGGCAGCACGACATCGAGCTGTGCCTTCAGCGCGGCGATGTTGGCATGGGTTATCGCCACCCCCTTCGGCCGTCCCTCGGACCCGGAGGTGAACAGCACGAGTGCGATGGCTTCCGGATCACGCGCCGAAATGATGCGTTCCGGTTTCGGCCAGCCCCTGAACTTGAGCCAGAGCTTGTCGGCCAGCGTCAGCGAGCTGCGCAGCGTTTCGACGAAATGGACGACGATGCCCTGGCGCGTCAGTTCGGACAGGTCCAGCTTGAGCGTCTCGATGAACTTCGACGAGGTGATGATGGTGCGCACCTGCGCGGTCTGGCAGGCCCATGCCAGACCGGTGGACCCGATCGAGTAGTTGAGCATCGCGGGTATCCGTCCCGCAGCCGACAATCCGAACAGCATGGCCACGGATCCGGCAAGATTCGGCAGGAGCAGGCCGACGGTATCGCCGGGCTGCGTGATCTTCGATGCGAGGCGTGCGGCTGCCACGGCGGAGCGGATCAGGTCGCGATAGGACTTCGCCGGCTCCCGGGCGTCCTGGAAGACCACCTTGTCGGGTCCGAAGGTGCGGGCTGCTTCGAGCAGGCCCTCGAACAGCGTCAGCTTGCGCAGCGGTGGGGTGGGCATGCGGCGATTCTCCCGGCCCGCCGCGCGATATGCAAGGCAGGCCGGCGACACTCGGGCGGTTGCACGGCTGCGATGTCCCGGCGGCATGCACCGACGTGTGCATGTCGCGCCGCCGCGTCAGGGGATGTCCGGGCTAGTGCATGCCTCGGCTGGCGACGATCGGCAACGCTGCCGGCAGCACGCAGCCTGCGATCGGTGACGGATGTCCGAAGTAGAAGCCCTGCCCATAGTGCGCGCCGCTCTCGGTGAAGATGCGCGACGTGGCCTGGTCCTCGATCGACTCGGCCACCACCTGCTTGCCGAGCTCGCGCGCGATCTCGCAGATGGAACGAACCAGCACCCTTCGATGCGCCAGCCTGGGCAGGTCCTGGGCGAACGCACCGTCGATCTTGATGTAATCGACGTCGAACTTCTCCAGGTAGTCGAAGGTCGAGAAACGGGCGCCGAAATCATCCAGTGCGAACGCATGTCCGAGTGCTTTCACTTCGCGGATGAACTGCACGGCGGTGTCGATGTCGCGCATCGCCGCAGTCTCGGTGATCTCGAACACCAGTGCGGTGCGGCCCAGCCGGGCGCGGCGAAGCGTGTCGAGCAGCAGACGCACCCAGGCCTGATCGGAGATGGAGACCCGGGACAGGTTGACGAAGAACTTCGGCGCGCTGCCCGTGCGGGAATGGATCACCGACAGGGTCTTCTGCACCACGCGTTCATCGATCAGCTTTATCAGACCGTTTTCCTCGGCATGATGGATGAACTCCGCCGGCTGCAGCAGGCGTTCGCCCTCGCGCATGCGTACCAGCACTTCCTGGTGGACGCCGGTGCCGTCGTCCAGGCGGCATACGGGCTGCGCGTAGAGTTCGAAGCGGTCCTCGGCGAGCGCGGCCTGGATGCGCTGGTACCAGGACTGCCTCGAGGTCGCGCTGCGCAGCGGGTTGCTGTTCGGCTGGTCGAAGAACATCAGGCGGTTGCGACCGGCTTCCTTTGCCATGTACATCGCCACCCGCGTGTTCTTCATCAGCTCGAGCGGTGTGTCGCCATCGAAGGGGAACAGCACCACCCCGGCCGAGGCCGTGTAGTTGACTGAACGGCTGGCGCTGCCGTCCGGCGGAGGCTGCTGGCCGTCGGCAGCATTCCATCCGCTGGCAGCCGTTTCGCCACGGCTGCCAGCCGGTTCATCGCTGCGGTAGACATAGTGCCCGATCGCCAGGCGCAATCGCTCGCCCAGTGCAGTCACCGCCTTGCGCGAGGTCTCGCGGCAGATCACCGCGAACTCGTCGCCGCCCAGGTGGTAGAGCGTCGCGTTGTCCGACTCGCGCAGTTCTGCATTGAGCACGCCGCCCAGCGCCCGGATCACCGCGTCGCCCTCGCGCGGGCCGAGCGCTTCGTTGACCACTTCGAAGTAATCGATGTCGATGGTGAGCATCGCGCCGCGGTGGCCGGAGCGCAGTTCGGCCTCGAGCCGCTCGATGAGTGCCGAGCGGTTGTACAACCCGGTCAGCGGATCGTGCTTGGCCTGCTCGCGCAGGCGTTGCTCGGCTTCCTGCTGTTCGGTGATGTCGCGGATCGTGCCGCACATCTTCTCGATCAGGCCGTCGGCGTTGAAGATCGCCTTGGCATTGATGCCCAGCCACTTGGTGCGCTTGCTGCTGGCGATCGAGGTGATGAAGTTTCGCACTTCGCCATGGGTGCGCAGCTGGGACAGGAAGCGGCGGTTGGCGATGTGCTTCTCGCGTGCCTCGAAGCTGAAGAAGCAGCGGCCGATCAGCCGCTTCATCGGTTCACCGAACAGTTCGGTCGCGGACTGGTTGAGGAAGGTGAAACGCCCGGCCGCGTCGGTCTCCCAGATCACGTCATGCGACATGTCGAGGATGTTGTCGGTACGCCGCTTCTGGTCGGTGAGCAGCGTCAGGAAGGTACGCTTCTGCTCGAGTTCGTCGGTGGCACGCGACAGCTGGGACATCAGGTCCTGCATCGTCTCGTCGGCGCGCCGGCGGACGAACACCCGTGCGAATGCTTCGATGTCCTCGTTGCGATACAGGGTGCCCTCGGCCGACCCGGGGTCGTCCGCGGCACGCACGCCCTCCCGTTTCGGCCGCAGCACGCCACGGTCGGCAAGCTCACCGAGCGCGCTCATCGAAAGGTCGAGGCGGCGTGCAGCCTCGACCGCTGTGATCCATGTCTTCGCCATCAGAAGCCCGGAAACCCAGAAGCGGTAGCAATGAAGGATGAGCGGAAAGCCGGGGTGCAGGATAGCGCGATCACTGCCGGTGCGCATCCGTGTCCTGCAC
>JBIITW010000052.1:0-23924 GCA_044340265.1 Burkholderiales bacterium
GCCAGTCGGGGATGTCATGGATGCCCAATGTCCGCTCGGGGAAGAATGTCGCGAAGCGATCGACGAGGTTGCAAAGCTCACGCACGTTGCCCGGCCAGGCATAGCGCATCAGCAGGGCGAGCAGTCCGGGCCGGAACCGGATCGGCTGGCCGTGCGGTCCCCGGTGGCGATCGGCATAGAACTGGAGCAGGTCGCGGATGTCGTCAGTGCGCTCGCGCAGGGCGGCTACATGCACCGGCAGCACGTTGAGCCGGTAGTACAGATCCTCGCGGAACCGGCCTGCGCTCACTTCGGCTTCCATGTTCCGGTGCGTGGCCGCGACGATCCGCACGTCGATGTCGACCGCCCTGTTGGACCCCAGCGGCACGATGCTGCGCTCCTGCAGCACCCGCAGCAGCTTGACCTGCATGTCGGCCGGCAGGTCGCCTACCTCGTCGAGGAACAGCGTCCCGCCGTGGGCGAGTTCGAACCGACCGATACGGTCCGACAGCGCCCCGGTGAATGAGCCCTTGCGGTGGCCGAACAGCTCGCTCTCGAGCAGTTCCTTCGGCACCGCGCCGCAGTTGATCGGCACGAACTGACTCAGGCGCCGCGGGCCGCGATCATGCAGGGCCTGCGCCACCAGTTCCTTGCCGGTGCCGCTCTCGCCACTGATCAACACGGTGGAGGCCGACGGGGCAAGCGTGTCCAGCAACGACACGAGGGCACGCGTAGGGGCGCTGCTGCCGACGATGGCCGACGCCGCGCGCCGTCCGTTCGAAGCTCCGGGGCGTGTCGCTACACTGCTCGTTATACTCGTATCGGACATATCGAGCATATTAGATATTTTGACGCAATCCGTCCACCTTGCTGTCAATTATCTGCCAGCCACCGCCCGTCCGCCGTCAGCGCTCCGACCACTGGTGGGAGATCAGGGCCCACTCGTCATCGCGCTTCTGCTCCTGTCGGATATGCAGCGCGTGCGCCGCCTGGTCTTCCCGCTCGGCCAGATGCTGGAATTTCTGCAGTCTCGCAGCCGCCAGCGCCTCTGCATCGACCGCCGCCGCACAGCGCTGCCCGGCATGCTGCTGCTCGACGCCGATGCGCGCCTGCAGCGTTGCGAGCTGCTCGAGGAATCGCCGCGCGTTGGCATCCTCGCGCATCGTGTGCCCCTGGCGGCGCGCCTGCGCGAGCTGGGCCTGGTAATCGGCGACCATCGCATCGACACGCACGCGGTTGGCGGCCAGTGCTGCGGCGTTCGCACGCGCCGCGCTCGACTCGACACGGCAACGATCCACGCGTGACTGCGCCTGCTGCACCAGTGCGGACCAGCGGGGCATCCCGTCAATCTCCGAGCAGCTTGCGCAGCGCGCGCTGGCAGTCCTGCATCCGGCTGGGCTGATGCATGTCCTGGCGCAGGAACGCTTCGATGCCTTCGCGCAGGCGGATCGCCAGGTCGAGTTCCGCGTTGGCACCGAGTTCGTAGGCGCCCGCGTTGATCAGTTCCGCGTTCTGCTGGTAGAGCGACCACAGCCGGCGCAGCCGGTTGGCCCGGCGCAGGTCTTCGCGTGGCAGCAGATCCGGCATGATGCGGGAGATCGAGCCATTGAGGTCGATCGCCGGATAGTGGGCCGCATCGGCGAGTCTGCGCGACAGCATCACCTGCCCGTCCAGTGACGCCCGTGCGATGTCCACGATCGGGTCGTTCGCGTCATCGCCCTCGGCCAGTACGGTATAGATCGCCGATATGCACCCGCGGCCGTGCGCCCCGACGCCCGCGCGCTCGATCAGCGTGGGCAGCAGGCCGAACACCGAGGGCGGATAGCCCTTGGCAGTGGGTGGCTCCCCGATGGCCAGGCCGATCTCGCGCTGGGCGTGGGCCACGCGGGTCAGGCTGTCGACCAGCATCAGCACGTTGCGACCCTGGTCGCGAAAGTGCTCCGCAATGGCGTGGGTGAGCAGCGTGGCCCTCAGGCGCAGCACCGGCGAGACGTTGGCCGGTGCGGCAACGATCACCGAACGCGCAAGGCCCGCTTCTCCGACGGCCTCTTCGATGAAGCTGCGTACCTCTCGCCCCCGCTCGCCGATCAGGCCGGTGACGATCACATCGGCTTCGGTGAAACGGGTCAGCATGCCGAGCAGCACGCTCTTGCCCACGCCCGATCCGGCAATGAGCCCCAGGCGCTGCCCACGCCCGAACGTCAGCACGCCGTTGATCGCCTTGATGCCGACATCGAGGATCTCGCGGATCGGCGGACGGTCGATCGGGTTGGGGGCGGCCCCCTGCAGCGACCCGTACCGGTCACATGCCGGTGGCGGCTTGCCATCGAGGGGACGACCCCGCCCGTCGATCACCCGGCCGAGCAGTGCATCGCCCAGCGGCACCCGCGGATTGTCGCTGACCACCCGCACCGATGCGCCCGGCGAGACGCCTTGCGGTTCGCTGAACGGCATCAGGTAGAGGGTGCGGTCGTTGAAGCCGACCACTTCCGCTTCGGTCGTCAGCCCCCGGTCGCCGATGATCTCGCACAGCGCACCCATCGGTGCCTGGATGCCGCGCGCCTCCAGGCGCAACCCGACCAGCCTGACCAGCGTGCCGTGCACCTCGGGCGGGGGGGCGCGCAGCCCGGCCATCAGCGGTTCGAAGTCGATGATCGACCGGGTCATCGAGGCAGCCCAGGCTGCCCGTCCGAAAGCAGCGTATCGGCCAGCGCGCGCAGGCGGTGCTCGATGAAGTCGATCACGCGGGTCTCGTCGGCGCGCACGCGGACGCTGCCCGCCGACAGGCTGTCGTCACTTTCGAAGGTCAGCCCGCCACCCAGGGACGCGTCCGCGGTGATCAGGCGGAAATCATCCGGATTGAGCGACACGATGATCCGCTCCACTGGCGCGTCGAGGGCGACCAGGCAGCCGCGGATCAGGTGATCCACTGCGTGGGGCGACAGGCTCAGCTCACAGCGCACGAGTTCGCGCGCAATGTGCAGGGCCAGTCGCTTCAGCGGTTCGAACAGGACCTCGGGTCGCTGCACGGCGGCGTCGGTCGCGGCCACCACCTGGCGCAGGCGGGCACGTTCCTCCTCCATCCCGGCAAGGGCTTCCTCGCGCCCGGCCGCCCGTCCGTCCAGGTGTCCAGCCAGATGTCCGGCCGCGTGGCCCGCTTCGAAGCCCGCCTGGCGCGCCGCCTCCAGCGCCTGCGCGTGCGTCACCACGAGAAGTGCCGGCGCACCGACGCCCGCGGGGTCGGTGGCCGCTTCGAACGCGGGGTCGCGCACGGTCAGGCCAGGGCTGACAGCGTCTGCGTCAGTTGCGTCAGTTGCGTCAGTTGCATCTGCGGCCACGAGCCCGGCATCGGGCGAACCCGGCTCCCACATCCGGTAGGGGGGTGGCGCAACCCGGGACCATGTCGCAGCCCTGAACGCTGGCTGCGCCGGGTCCGTCTCCGCAGTAGGAGTTGCCCAGTCCGCGATGCGGAACGTGCGCTCAGACGAACTCATTGCCACGACCCGAAAGCACCAGCTCACCGGCATCGGACAGCTTGCGGGCGATGCGCATGATCGCCTTCTGCGCCTCTTCCACGTCGGTGATCCGCTGCGGCCCCTTGGCCTCCATCTCGTCGACGAACATCACGCGCGCGCGCGCCGACATGTTGTCGAAGAACTTGGCCTTTACATACTCGGCCGCGCCCTTCAGCGCAGTCATCAGCTGTTCGGGCTCCACGTGTCGCATCAACGTCTGGATCGCGCGGTTCTCCACGCCGGCCAGGTTGTCGAAGGTGAACATGTTGTCCTGGATCTTCTGCAGCAGTTCGGGATCCAGGCTCTCCAGCCCGCCCACGATCGAGGCCTCAAGCTCGACCTTGACGAAGTTCATGATCTTGGCGGCCGCCTTCACGCCCCCGAAGCTCGACGACTTGGCCGAAGAACTGCTGGAGAACTGCTGCTTCATGATCGCTTCCAGTTCCTCCATCGCCGACGGTTGCACCGTCTCCAGGCAGGCCACGCGCTGCAGGATCTCCGGGCGCGCCTCGGCGGGCAGGAAATTCAGCACGTCTGCGGCGATTTCGCAATCGAGTACCGACAGGATGATCGCGGCCACCTGCGGGTGCTCCTCGCGGATCATGTCGGCGATCGAACGGGCGTCCATCCACTTGAGGATCTCGAGCCCCTTGCTGCCCTGTCCGGGCATGATCCGGCTCAGCACCGACGCGGCCTTGTCCTCGCCCAGCGCGCGCTTGAGCACCTTCTCGACATAGTCGCCCGTGCCCAGCCCGAGGCTGGTCTGCTTCTTCAGTGTGGCGACGAATTCATCAAGGACGACATTGACCGCTTCCTGGGACAGTTCGGCCACGGCCACCATCGCCCCGCCCAGAACCTGTACTTCGCGGGGATCGAAGAAGCGCACGAGCTCGGCTGCCTGCTGCTCGCCGAGCAACAGCATCAGCACGGCGGCTCGCTGGGCCCCGGTGAGGTTGTCGATCTCTTCGCGTACCTCGTCGGAGATGATCGGCACGACCGGCGCCCTTGCCAGATTCGTGGCGGGCTCCTTGCGCCCGCTGGCATCGGAGCCTGCTGCGGCCTTGCCCTTCGGGTCCTTTTCCTTGGCGCTGTCTTTCTTCTCGGCCATGTCAGGCAGCGTCCTTACCGGCGTACGTGCTCATGCCGCCTTGATCATGTTCTTCAGCACGTTCGCCACGCGCCCGGAGTCCTCGACCACGAGCATGCGGATCAGCGCCACCTTGTCGTCGTAGGTATTGGCCGTATCCAGCATGTCTGCCGTGATGCCCGAGCGGCGAGGCTTGAGCTTCGCCTTGATGTCCTCGATGCTGTCGCCCTCGCCCAGCTGGATCATGCGCATGTCGTCTTCGGACAGCTCGCCGTCCGGCAAGGCCGTCGCGCTCGCCTGGGACGAATCGCCCTTGCGCGTCAGCAGACGCATCAACGGCCACACCACCACCAGCAGGAAAACCAGGAACAGGAAGCCGAGCAAGCCGTTGCGCACGAGCGAACGCAGGTCGGGGTCGAGGTACCAGGGCAGCGTCTCGAGCGGCACCTGGGCCTCGAACCGCGCAGGGACCAGCGTGATCAGGTCGCCGCGTTCCTGTTCGTAGCCGACCACCTGGCGCACCAGCTCCAGCATGCGCTCCATCTCCTCGGGCGAGAAGGAAACACTTTTCGCAGCCTCCTCGGTCGCGCCCTTGGCGGGCGTGGGCGCGGGACGCTCATTGACGACCACCGCCACGCTCAGGCGCTGCACGCCGCCGGAGGCATTGCGGGTATGGCGTACCGTGCGGTCGATCTCGTAATTGCGCGTGATGCGGCTGCTCAGCTTGTCGGTGGACTCGGTCTGGCCGCGGGTCGCCTCGACGGCTGTTTCCGGCGTCGCGGCCGGGGCCGGCGGCGGGGTGTTGGCGAGCGCGCCCGGGATGCCCTCGGCATCGCGCCGCGTGCCCCGGTCTTCGGCAAGCACTTCGGAGCGTGTGCGCGGCCCCTTCTCCCGGGTATCGAAATCCTCGCTGGTGCTCTCGATCTGGGTGAAGTCGAGCGTCAGGTTGACCTGGGAGCGTACGTTGTTCTCGCCGACCATCGGGGCCAGGATCTGCACTATGCGGCTGCGATACAGCTCCTCGATCTGCTGCTTGTGCTGGCTCTGTGCCGCGGTCAACCCGAGCTTGAGTTCGGTGGCCGACTCGGTGAGCAGCTTGCCCACGTTGTCCACGACCGTGACCTGGTCAGGCGAAAGGTAGGGCACGCTGGAGGCGACCAGATGCACGATCGCCTGCACCTGGGTGGGCGAGACCATCCGACCCGGATGGGGGGACACCACCACGGCGGCCTTCGGCGGCGTGCGATCGCGCACGAACACGCTCTGCTTGGGCGTGGCCAGGTGGACACGCGCGCTCTGCACGGTGGCGATGTGGATGATCGATCGGGCCAGTTCCTGTTCGATGGCGGCGTTCACGCGCACCTGCTCCATGAACTGGCTGGTCGTCATCGACGACTGTTCCTTGAGCGCATCCAGGCCGGTGGTGCCACCACGCGGCAGCCCCTGCGACGCGAGCAGGATACGGGCTTCATGGTAGCGATCGGCCGGCACGGTGAGCTGCCCGGTCGCAGGCTCGAGCCTCGGCTTGAAGTCGGCCTTGGTCAGCGCTTCGAACGCAGCCTGCTGGTCGGCTTCCATCATGCCGGCCATCAGCGGCCGATACGGGGTGGCCTGCATCAGCGCATAGACGCCACCCATCAGCAGCAGCACCACCAGGGCGAGGATGCCGGGCAGCGCCCGGCGCACCGCCGGCTCCTGCACCCAGGTGCGCGCCCGCTCGACCATCGGTTGTCGGGCCTTCGCCACGGCGGTCTGCGCCGCAGCGGCAGCCGTCATCGCGTCGGTGGCGGGCAGTGCTGCTGCCGAGGGCCGCACGGTGGCCGGCATGCTCATCCCTGCAGAGGCGGCACTGGCGGTGGTGTCTGTCTGGGGCCCGGTGGCCATGTGAAGGAATCCGGTGAATAGGTGGACAGGCGGGGTTCAGCGTAGGGCAAAGATGGCGCAGCGAAGGTCAGACCGGCATGTTGATGATCTCTTCGTAGGCCTTCAGCACCTTGTTGCGCATCTGCAGGGTGGCTTCGAACGCCAGAGAGGACTTCTGCATGCCCAGCACGACTTCGGTCAGCGGAACCGGCTGGCCACTGTCATAGGCCGTCTGCAGCGCGCGCGACTGCAACTGCATCGCATTGACCTCTCCCAGCGCGTTCCGGACCAGGGTGCCGAAATCGGTCTTCGGCGCCTCGGTGGCGGAGTCCATCACCGGTGGCTGCAGGCCGCCGGAGGCCTCGGCCTGGTGCGTGCGCAGCGTCTGCAGCATCGACTGGATGTTCGCGAAGGAGTTGATCTTCTCTGTCATTGACGGTGTCCTGTTCTTTCAGCGGCTCAGTCGGCCATTGCCGGCACGAGGCCGATGTCGCGCAATTGGGCGAGCTTGTAGCGAAGGGTGCGGGCGCTGATGCCGAGCTGGCGCGCCGCTTCGGTCCGCGTGCCGCACTCGGCGAGGGCGGCCATGATCACGCGGTGCTCGTTGTGCTTGGTTGCGCTGTGGAGGTCGCATTGGTTGCTGGAGGTGCTGGCGGTGCTGGCCAGTGAAACGTCAGGCCGACGCTCGTGGCCGGCCTCGCCGAACGACGGCGCGAAAGGCAACACCCTGCTGTCGCCTTCTTCCAGGCCCCCATCCCATGAATCGAACAACAGGTGACCGGCTTCGATGTAGCCCCCCGGGCACACCACGGTCGCGCGCAGCACGACGTTCTGCAGTTCGCGCACGTTTCCCGGCCACGCATACGCGAGCAGCCGCGCCTGTGCCTCCGGGCTCAGGATCCACGCCTGCCCGCCACGCGCCTGCTCGGCGAGGAAACGCGACGCCAGCGGCAGGATGTCGCCAGGGCGCCGGGCCAGGGGCAACAGCCGAAGCTGGAAAGTCGCGATGCGGTAGTAGAGGTCCTCGCGGAACTCACGCGCGGCAATGGCGCGCTTCAGGTCCTTGTTCGTGGCGGCGACGATCCGCACGTCGACCGCCAGGGGTGACTGACCGCCCAGGCGCGTCACCTCGCGCTCCTGCAGCACGCGCAGCAGCTTGCTCTGCACCGGCAAGGACATCTCGCCGATCTCGTCCAGGAAGAGCGTGCCGCCATGCGCCTGCTCGAACAGGCCGGCATGATCGCGGGTCGCGCCGGTGAAGGCACCTTTCTCATGGCCGAACAGCACATCCTCGACCAGCTGTTCGGGCATCGCGGCGCAATTGAGTGCGCAGAACGGGCCGCCCGCCCGAGGTGAAGACTCGTGCAGCATGCGCGCCAGCACCTCTTTACCGGTACCGGTCGGACCGACGATGAGGGCGGTGAACTGGGCCCGGCCGACACGCTGTGCCAGGTCGCGCAGTTGCCGGCTGGACGCATCCTCGAACACCGCCACTGCCGGTCGCGGACGCGCAGCCACGCGTGCCGGCCGGTTCAGCGCGTCGGCGACGCTGCGCCAGGCCGCGGGCGACCAGTCACCCGCGCCGAGGATGTGATCGATGCCTGCGCGCGCAACGGCGCCGGCCATGGCCAGCGCGCCGGCGTCGAGACGACACACCAGGGGCACCGAAAGGCCCGCCTGCCGAAGCTCGGTCCGCGCATCCTGCAGGATGGATACATCATCGATCAGCCGCACCACGACGACATCGGCCGCGCGCGCGGCATCGGCCAGCGCGTCGAGCGTGCGCACGGTCGTCACCGTCCAGCCGAGCGCGGCGAACAGCCCGGTTGCGGGCGCCGGCAACGGTCCGTACGGGTCCAGCCAAACCGCGCGTATGTCGGATTTTTGTATCATTGTCCAAGCTCCGATGTCACTTCCATCGATTGCAAGGACCATGCCATCCGTTTTACTTCCATCTGGAACGCTTTATCTGCCGCGTTCCCTACCTTTATTGACATCGGGCGAGATGAATATCCAACCGCTGTCGATTTCCAGACACCAATGTCGGGCTAGCGTCCCGGGCATGTCCGGTAGGCGCTGGACAGGCACTGCGCTGCCTGCTGCTTCGCCGCCTCGATGCGCGACCGACTGAGCTTGTACGACGCATAGTCGCGAATCAGCTCCGCCTCGCCCTGCCCGTTGCGTGCCGCAATGTCGGCCCAGACGTAGGCACGCTCGGCATCGACCCGCCCGGCATCGCCGGACAGATATACGTTGGCGGACAGCATCTGGGACGGCGCATGCCCCTGCAGCCCGGCCTTCACGAACCAGTCGAGGGCAGTCGTGGCGCTGGCCGGCACGCCCTGCCCTTCCTGGTGGATGATCCCGAGCATGTACTGCGCCTGCGCGAGGCCGGCGATGGCCGCCTTGCGAAACCAGAGCGCAGCCTCCCGTACGTTGCGCTCCACGCCATAGCCATAGAAGTACAGGATGCCGATGTTGTAGTGCGCCTGCGGCAGGTCCTGTGCCGCGGCCTTGCGGTACCAGGCCATCGCCTCGACATAGCTCTGCGGTATACCGAGGCCTCGCTCATGCAGGAAGCCGACATTGGTCTGGGCGAGCGCATTGCCCTTGTCGGCCTCCGGCCGCCAGGCGCGCATCGCGGTGGCGAAGTGACCGCGCTCCAGGGCCTGCGCGCCGATCTCGATGGCCGGCGACGGGCCGGCGGGCGCTTCACCCGCATGACCCGCGACCGCCACTACCGTCAGCAGGAGCGCAGCGATCACCCGAACGCTGGATGCCATCGACAGGCTCATGGCACTCGCCCACGGTCGTTTGTTGCCGGCTGACCCGGCGCCGACGGGGCGATGGCCGGCTTCGGGCTGAATCCCTGGCAGGGGCGCCCGTCCACCCGCAGTACCTCCAGCGAAGGCAGAACGCGAGTCTTGATGCCCAGCACCCGGCACAGGTAGGGCACGCGCGCGTCATGCGAGCTGCCGAAATGACGGCACTGCCAGCAGCGCCGCACGTCCGCTTCGTCCGGTGCCGTCATGATTCGCGACGCCGGGGCGGCACTGGCCGCGAGGTGCCCATCCAGGTCAGGCCCTCGGGGTCGGCCTGCGTGCGACGGCGGTACTGGCGGAACCGATACGCGAGCACCACGAGGAACATCACCAGAAACACATCGCCAACGAGGGTGTCGTAGTCGACACCTTCCGGAAGATGCCATTGCGGCGAGGTCAGGTACGCCACGGCGAGGAAGCCCACCGCAAGCAGGAACCGCCGCACCAGCAGGCACGTGCCGCAGACTTGCGCGACAGGATGAGAAGCGGATTCACGATCCGCACTGCGTCTGGTCATGCCGGAGCTCATGTGTGCAATCTGCTCATTATACTCACACGGAAGACAGCAAAAAAACGGGGCGCCCTGAATCCGGGCGCCCCGCTTCCTTCACTGCTGTCTCAGGCGTTACTGAAGCAGCGACATCACCATCGACGGCTGCTGGTTGGCCTGCGCCAGCATCGCCGTGGCCGCCTGCTGCACGATCTGCGAGCGGGCCAGTTCGGTGGTCGCCTTGGCGTAGTCGGTGTCCATGATACGGCTCTTGGACTCCGACAGATTGATGCTCAGGCTCGACAGGTTGTCCACCGCCGCGGTCAGGCGGTTCTGGAAGGCGCCCAGATTGGCCCGGCCCATCGATATCGTCTCGATCGCGGCATCGATCGCCGTGATCGCCCGGCCCGCAGCCTCCTGGGTGGTGATCGACAGTGCGCCGCCCACCAGGGTGTCGGATCCGCCCTGGTCGGCAAAGCCGATCTTTGCTGCGGAGCCCGCGACTTTCGACTCGACACGGATCTCGGCACCCGTGTTGGACGCCAGGGAGATCCTGCCCGCCACGGTCATGCCTGCGGCGATAGACCCCACACCTGCGTCACCACTGGTCGAAGCCACCGCTGTCACAAAGCTGGTCGAATCATCCACCACGGTCACGTTTGCGCCGGTGCTCGAGGTGAGGATCAGCCGTCCGAGATCGTCAGCGCTCGCCGTGACATCCGGAATCGCAGCACTGTTGATCGTGTCGACGGCCGTTGCGAGGCTGGTAGCACCGCTCAGATCGACCGACTTTCCGTTGATGGAAAAGATCTTGCCGGCGGCGGATCCATCAAGATCGGTCATCTTGGTGCCGGTGACATCGACCGTCAAGGCGACTTCGGTGCGCGCGGTTGCCGTGACACCCGACTGGGCGGACACCGCGTTGATCGCAGCCGCCTTCGAGGTTGCAGAAGTGCTGTCGGAGATACCGACACGGACGCCATTGATGCGCAGATCATCCGTGATGGTGAGCTTGTCAGTCGATGCAATACCGACAGCAGATCCTGCAAACGAAGTTCCGGTGGTGCTTTCGTTGAAGCCCATCAGCTTAACGTCTGCGACGGTACCGGCCCCGCCCGTGTATCCATTGGCGACGCTCTTCGCGACCATCGAAATGTCTTCGCCGTCGATGCTGCTCAGCGTCACGAAACCACTCGACGTCCCGGCGGTGAAGCCGGCCGTCTCTTCTGCGGTGCCCGCAATGACGATGTCCGCGCCGGTGTCGTTGGACAGTTCGATCGTGCCGTCCTGCCCGAGCACCGCGGTGATGCCTGCCGCGTCCCGGTTGATGTTGGAGACCAGTTCCTCGAGGCTGCTGGCCGCGCCGACACTGTCGCCGTTCACGGTCAGCGCACCAGCGGCGAACACTGACGCCGTCGGCGCAGCGCCCTTCACGGTATTGAATGCACTTGCGACGACGCGATGCTCGCCGACATTGCTGTTGATGGCGGTGGCAAGTGCCGTAGCGGTGTTTGCCGTCGGCACTGAACTGAACGCGTTCTTGCCATTGATCTGTACGTCATCGACAGCCAGCCCGCTGACGGCGCCCACGCGACCGCTGGTCAACTCCCCCTCGACCCGGAACCCCTGCAGACCCAGCGCCTTGCTGGATGTCGAGTCGATGCCGACGGTAACCTGATCGCCTTCATTCACGCCTGTCTGCAGCGACACCGCCTTGGCACTGCCATCGAGCAGCATAATGCCGTTGAAGTTGGTGGTCTTCGAGATGTTGTCGATCTCGGCCACCAGCTGGTCGAGTTCGGCCTGCATCGCCTGGCGGTTCGACGCGGTCACGCTTCCGGTCGCAGACTGCGTGGACAGGTCGCGCATCCGCTGCAGCATGTTGCTGACTTCGCCCATGGCGCCCTCGGCGGTCTGGGTCAGCGAGATGCCGTCGTTGGCGTTGCGGATGGCCACGGACATGCCGCGCAGGTCGGCGCTCATCCGGGTGCCGATGGCGAGGCCGGCGGCATCGTCCGCGGCGCTGTTGATCCGCTTGCCGGTGGACAGCTGCTGCATGGCCGTGGTCAGGCTGCGGTTGTTGATCGACAGCGAGTTCTGTGCGAACAGCGCTTTGGTATTGGTGTTGATAACCGACATGGCGTTCTCCTGGACGATGCTTTGATGTCAAGCGCGGCTTTCGATGCCTCGCATACCTTGAACTGCCACAGCCTGCCAGCAAGATTGCGCGGGCTGTTAAAGAGTGATTCGGTCGCGTGTCGTGGAGCTTTACAGTCGACGATGCATTCACCTGCATCCGCGTCTGGAACGCGCGCCAAAGCGCACTCCGCTTCAGGTCGTCTCGTTGAACAGCAGGCCCTTGATGTCCTCCATGCTGTGGGCAAGGTTCAGTACATCCTCGGACGGGATCTGCCGCACGACCTCGCCGGTCTCGGCGTGGCGCACGGTGATCACCGTCCGGTCCACCTTCTCGTCCAGACGGAAGGCCAGGTCACGCCCGTTCTCGCGCATCTGTTCATTCAGTCGATCGATCGCCTCGGCCAGATTGCGCCGCATGTCCTCCGCGTTGTAGCCGACGTCCGGCTTGCGCAGGACCTCGACCGCCCCGTCAGCCGAGGCAGACGCGGCACGGGTGGAAGTGGCTGGCGCGGCCGTCGTGTCCATCGGCGCCGGGCGTGCAAGCGAGCCCATGGCAGCCCCGGAAACCCCCACGGTGCTGTTGTCTATATTCATGTCGGACCTCCTCAGGAAAGAGCGCGCAGACCCGTATGCACGTCGGATGACGTGCCTGGTCTGTTCCTGAAAAAGAAGTCGACCGGAGGCCCTGAACCTTTATAGGAGGGCGCAGGTCTCTAGCGGCGCGTGTACATCGCCGCGAGCCCCTCGAAGGTTCCCTCGAGGCTCGTGCGCAGGCTGTTGCTTGCGCCGACGATGGCTTCCATCAGGCTGAACTGCCGCGTATAGCGCGCCAGCAGTGACTCCATCTGGGTCTCGAGCCGCATGAGCTGCTGGGTATAGACGCCGACCCGGGCCGTGGAAGTGGTCTTCTGCTGTGCGATGACGCCCGTCCGGGGATTGAGCATGGCGTCGAGCGACGCGACGGACTGCTCGGCGCGACCGGCCCCGGGCGTATCGGCCGTGAAGAATCGCATCACCGCGTCCGGGTCACGATCGAGCGCGTTCTTGAGCGCAGTCTCGTCCAGGGTCACCTTGCCGGCGACCGCAAGCCCGAAGTCACGCGAGGTGCTCACGGAGTCCGCGCTGCCGGGCGCGCGCAGGAAGCCCTCGACCTGCGTGCGCAACTGGCGCACCAGCGACTCGCCAGCCAGCGCCCCCCCGAATTCCTCGACTTCGCTGTCGCGGTCGACCAGGACATCGAGCGAGTCGGCGAAGTCCTGATAGGCGACGGCCAGCGCACGTATACGCTCAGCCAGCTGGGTCGTGTCCCTTGCAACCGACACCGTGCCCGCACTGGCAGTCTGCGCCTTGAGGTCCAGTGTGACGCCCTCTAGCACGTCATCGATCCGGTTGGTCTGCCGCTGATACTCGATGCCATCGATCCGCACCCGCGCATCGGTGGCAGCGCTCAACGGCGTGCCGAAGTCCAGCACGCCCGTCGCGAGGTCACTGCTCAAGGAGAAGTCCTGGCCCGCACCGGCCGGCCCCGACAGCAGGATTCGAAACGGCTGGGCGCCACCGGTCTCGACCAGCGTCGCCGTCACCCCGGTGTTGGCGTCATTGACCGCACGAACGATTCCCTCTGGCGTCGAATCAGTGGCCTGGACAGGGGTCGAGACACCCGCCAGCTGGAGGGTCAAGCTGACGGGCGATGCGCCCAGTGTCGTGTCGCGCGCGGCAAACCCGTTGCTGAGGGATCGCTGTGCCGATACGACGCTCAGCACCTCGAGCTGGAAGCTGCCCAGGGGCGCGGCCGACGTTGCAGTGACCGTGGCGGCATCCGTGCGGGCATTGGTGACCGCAGGCGCATTGATCGTCTGCGCGTTCTTCAGCGCGTCGAAGGCCTTGCGGATCTCGGTGAGGCCGAACTGGACGACGCTGTAGCCGGAAATGCGCGCCTCTGCCGTAGCGATCTTCTCGTCGATCCGGTTCTTCTGCGGCGCCCGGCTTGCCTCGACCAGGTCGCGCGCAAGCGCGCCCACGTCGATACCGGACCCCGCCTTCAATGCACCGATCAGGTTCTCCGCCACCGCTGACTACCCCGCCGCTCGATCAGGAAAACTACGTATCCAAGGAATCGGTCGACCCTGGCAAACCTTTACAGGCGGCCGGTCAACGTCCCAGGTAGCTGAACAGGTTCAATTCGGAGATGCGCGCGAGGCTGCTCATCGCCGCCTCCAGCGCCAGCGCCTGCTTGCTCATGTCGGACACCGCTTCGGCGTAGTCGAGATCCCCGGCCTCCGAGCGCAGCGTCTTCAGACGCAGCACCATCTCATCGACCACCGACTGCTGGACCTCGACGTTGTCCTGGCTGCCACCGATGTCCGCGAGGGTCAGCGTCGCCTGCGCGTACAGCGCATCGATCTCCCGCAGGCCGCGCTGCATGCCGGCGCGATCGCCCGACTCCGAGGCGGCGATCGCGTCGTCGAGTACGTCGAAGAAGGTCACGCCACGCTGTCCCTCCACCGTATCGCGGACCACGCGGGCGAAGACGTCGGTCCCCGACCGGTTGTACTGCTGAAGCCGCTGATCGCCCGTGGTGACGAACACACCGGTCTGGTCACCCTCATAGACGACCGTGCCATCGCGCTCGGCGAACGGTGGTGCGCTCACGCGTGTGCCGCCGAACACGTACAGCCCCTCGCGGTCTCGCGCGTTGGACAACTCGAGCAACTGGCCCCGGAAATTGCGCAGCGAGACGCCGATCGATGCGCGGTCGAGGGTGGCATAGCTTTCGTTGCTCGCCTGGATGACCAGGTCCTTGAAACCGGTCAGCGCGTCCAGGGATCCGAGCACTGAGGTCTCCTCGACCTCGAACCGGTGCTGGATGGTCTCGAGGTCGCGCGTGAACGACTCCTGGCGGGCCAGCGCCGAACCGAGTCGCTCGATCGTCAGCGCGCGTACCGGATCGTCGCTCGGCGACAACAATTGCTTGCCGGTGGCCAGCTGCGCCTGGCCCCTGGCGAGCGCCTCCTGCGCACGCACCACATACTCGGTCGCGCGGTCGAAACGGTAACTGGTGGATATCTGCATCTGGGGTCCGGTCGCGCTCAGTTGATACGGATGAGGGTATCGAAGAGATCGGATGCGACCTGCATCACTTTAGCGTTGGCCTGGTAGGCCTGCTGGAAACGGATCAGGTTGGCGGCCTCGACATCGAGGCTGACGCCACTGGCTGCGTCGCGTGCCTGCACCGCCTGCGCGTTTACGACCTCGAGCGCGCTGCGGGCGAGTCCAGCCTGCCATGCAACGGTACCGACCCGGCTCGACAGGTCGTCATAGGCTTCACCCAGCGCGTAGCCGCCTTCGAATTCGCGAAACTCCAGGGCAGCCAGGTCCACGAGGTTGGCGTTGTCCCCGCTGCCGTCCTGGTTGCCGTCGACGCGGTAACGATCTCCGGCCGAAGGCGCGTCGCGAAGGGTGATGGACAGGCCGCGGTAGTCGATCGTTCCCAGCGCGGGGTCGTATGCGCGATCGGCCACGACCGTTCCGCTGGCCATGTCGGTGATCCGGTAGCGGGTGGCCGAGTCGAATGCAATCTCGAACCGACGGGCGCGAAGGGTCTGCAACGGGTCGCTCTCACCGCCCGCATACTCGGCTGACACCCGTGCCTCGGTCACGCCGGCGGCGTCCGAGGTTGCCATCACCACGAGGTCCTCCGGAACCTCGCCTTTCCAGTAGAGCGCGGTGCGCAATCCCAGCACCTCGAGATCGGCCGGCGTGCCAGCCGCGCCGAAACCGAGCTGGATCTCGCGCGCCGGATCGTTCGAGGTCAGCAGAAGGGACGGCGCGGCAGCAACCGCTTCGGTCGTCTCTCCCACGGCAACGGTGAGCGGATACACGACCGAAGCGGTGACACCGGTGTTCGCAGACTGGCCGTTCAACCATTCGGCGAGCGCATCGACCGTGGCAAGGCCGGTGAAACCGTCAAGGGCTTGGCCGTTGAGCACCAGTGCGCCGCTCTCGATGGCAACGACGGCAGGCGCTTCGATCGGCTGCCCCTGCAATCGGGCTGCGGTCGTCTGCACGCCCAGCACATGGTGGGGGTCGACCCCGGCAATGTCGTACAGCGGCGAGGCCGTCGGGGCCGCACGGGCGCCGATGAAGTAATCCGCGCCAAGGTAGGCCTGGGCCGGACTGCTCGCATTCAGGTAGGCATCCGAATAGGTGGCCCCGGCCACGAAGCCGCCGTAACCCATCAGCTGGTCGCGTTGCAGGTCGGACAACGGGCTGCCCAGAAGGTGCCGCCCGTCGCGAGTGAGCAGTTGCGGCCACTGGCCGGTCTCGGTGTCGAAGAAGACCGCTGCATCGCGCAGGCCGGTCGGCACCGAGGCGATGCTTTCAAAGGCACCGAACTGCAGGACCACATCGCGGCTGGGCTGGCCGTCCGATGGATCGAACAGCGTGGTCAGCGCAACCGGTTGCTGCCACTGCGGCGGGCTGAACGCGATGGTGGCTTCCGTCCCGGTGACATTGCGTCCGTCCGCGACCACCCGCAGCGGACTGGCGGCCGCCACCTGCTGCGGATCGGTGAACGCCAGCGCGAGCGTGGCTGCCGCGCCGGCGGCGGCATCGATCCGGAACATGTCCTGCCCCATGTTCCCCCGCGCATCGATCCCCTGCCGATGCACGGCGTTGACCTCGGTGGCGAACACCCGCGCGAGATCGTCCAGCCTCGTGCGGCCCGGCAGCAGCACCTGCTCACGAAACGCCAGCAGGCCTCCCAGCGTACCGCCGGACAGGCCCGACACGACACGCGCGTCCACGCTGAACGGATCCAGCAGCGCCACCGACCGACCGCCATCGGGCTCGGTGACAAGGCTGAGGGTAGTGGCCCGATCCTTGTCGACGATGACTGCTCCGCCAGTGGTCGCGTCGAGCGACCCGTTCAGGCTCACCTTCACTTCCCCGTTGGGCTCCACCGTGGTCCTGATCCGTGCCAGGCCGGCCAGCGTGCGCAGCAGGTTGTCGCGCTGGTCGAGCAGCTCCGGAGGCTGCGATGCCTCTGCATCCCTGCGCGCAAGCTGCTTGTTGATCGTGGCAAGCTGTTCGCTCACGACGTTGATCTCGCGCACGGAGACCTGCATTCCCGCCTCGGTCTCGTCCGACAGCAGGCCCCACTGGTCACGCATCTGGCGGAACCCCGCCGCCACCCCGTCGGCTTCGCGCAGCAGCGTGCTGCGGGCGATGAGCGACCCCGGCTCGGTACCGAGTCCGCGCACCGAAGCGAAGAACGTGTCGAAGCTCTTCGTCAGGCCGATCTGCTCGCTGGACAGCAGGTCGAACGCACGATTGGCATAGGCCACCAGCGGCTCCTGGCCGCGCAGTTCGCTGATGCTTCGTTGCAGGTTCGATTCCACGAACGCGTCATACTGGCGCTGGACGCCCTTCGTGTTGATGCCACTGGCGATGTAGTCGACGCCGACCTGGCTCGGCATCTCGCTGACCAGCTTGGCTTCCTGGCGCGAGTAGCCGTCGACGGCCGCATTGGCGATGTTGTTGCTGGTGCTGGTCAGCGCGTACTGGTAGGCCAGTACGCCCGAACTGCCTATGGACAACAGGTCGCTCATGGCCTGGTACCGGTGGTTGATGACGATTCAGGTGGAGATGAGGGAGTCGCAGCCACCGGGCCGGAAGCGGCGGGCACGACACCGCGCGGCGCCAGTGGCAACGCCCCCTGCCGCTCGATCCGGAATGCCCTGGCGGAATCCCGCGCAAGGTCCAGCGGCGGCGAGACGGGACGCAGCGCCATGCCGCCCGAGGTCCGGGCGGCTTCCCTCGCCCCCAGGACCTGGGCCGCGCTGGTTGCGGGCGCTGCCAGTGCGGGCGCGAGCTGGCGCTCGATCATGTCGGCCACGCCGAAGCTGCGCCGACGGGACATCTGCACCGCGATCTCCCGATCCATGAGTTCCATGTACATCTCCTCGCCGGAACGATCGGTGAGATCGCTCTTGAAGCCGGCCTCGCGCATGGAAGAGAGCATCATCTGCAGGAAGGTGGCTTCGAACTGCTGGGCCGCTTCGCGCACGGCACCCGACGGGCTGCGGCTGGCGTCCCCACGCAGGCGGGCGAAGCCGGCGAAGTCGAGGTAGCCGCGGGTGGTGGGGGCGGATGCGGGGGTGGATGCGGGGGCGACGGGATTGGAGCTCATGACCTGGCCTCAGATGACGATCAGTTCCGCCCGAAGGCTGCCGGAACTCTTCAACGCTTCCAGGATCGCGATGAGGGCCGACGGGGTCGCGCCGACCTGGTTCACCGCATCGACGATCTGCCGAAGGTCGACACCCGGCTGGAACAGGAACATCGGGTTGCGCCCTTCCCGCACAGCGATGTCGGCGTTCTGCACCGGCTTGGTCTCTCCTTGCGCGAATGCGTTGGGCTGGGAGACCGTGTTGGTCGCCGACACGGTCACCGAGATGGAGCCATGAGAGACCGCTGCTGCGTTCACGCGCACGTTGCGGCTGATCACGACCGTCCCCGTGCGCGCGTTCACCACCACCCGCGCCGGAGGGTCTCCAGGGACCACTTCGAGGTTCTCGATCTCGCTGACGAAGGCGACGCGCTGGGACAGGTTGTCCGGCGCGCGTACCGAGATGGACATGGAATCGATCGCACGCGCCACGTCCGGCCCGAACTTGGCATTGATCGCGTCGAGGATGGCGCGTGCGGTCGTGAAGTCGGCCTCGTGAAGATTCAGCACGACCTGGTCTGAGCGCTCGAACGGCGTCTCGACCTCACGCTCCACGATTGCCCCGCGTGGAATGCGCGCGGCCGTCGGAACACCGATCGTCACCTTGGAACCCGCCGCCGATTCGCTCACGCCGGTCGTGTTCACCGATCCCTGCGCCAGCGCATAGACCTGCCCATCGATGCCACGCATGCTGGTCATCAGCAGCGTACCGCCGCGCAGGGACGTCGCGCGCCCGAGCGAGGACACGTTCACGTCGACCCGCTGCCCTGGCCGGGAGAGTCCCGGCAATTCAGCCGTCACCAGAACGCTGGCGGCATTCTTCAGGTCGACCTTCGCGGCAGCTGCGGCGGATTGTTCGAAGTCGGACAACGGGCCGTCAGCGTTCACGCCGAGCCGGCCCAGCATCTGGCGCATGCTCTGCGTGGTGAACGCGATGTCGGTTCCATCGCCCGTTCCCTGCAGGCCGACCACGATGCCGTAACCGATCAGCTGGTTGGCGCGCACCGAAGCGACGCTGACGAGGTCCTTCACCCGGTCGGCCCAGGCGCACGCCGGCAGCAGCAGGGCCAGCGAGAGGGACACCAGCGCGTTTCGCATGTTTTCTTTTCGTGTCATCGCGATCGACCTCAGAACGGCCACACCCGCCAGAGCAGGCTCGTGCCCCACCCGGCCCGGCTTGCATTGGCGAGATCTCCGGAACCCCGATAGGAAATGTGGGCATTGGCCATGCGCCGGGACTGCACGGTGTTGTTGCGCGAGATGTCGTCCGGGCGGACGATGCCGGTGACCTGGATCGTTTCGGACCCTTCGGTGAGGGCGAGCTGTTTCTCCCCGCGCAGCACCAGGTTTCCGTTGGCCATGACCTCGACGACGGTGGCCGATACCGAGCCAGTGAGGCTTGCGCGCTGGTCGGCGGTACCGCCTCCCTCGTTGGCGATGTTCGCCCCGCTCAGGCTCAGTCCGTCGAGCAGGCGGGTCACGTTTGCGACGCGGTTGGTCAGCCCCTGCGGCAGCGCATTGTTCCTCGACTCCCGGTTCGCCTGGCTGCTCTGCTGCCGGGCAGCCTGGGCCGATTCGTTGAGCAGGATGGTGACCACATCCCCGACGCGATAGCCCAGCCCGCGGCTGAACAGATCGCGTCCCTGCTCCGGGTTGTAGATCGCCCCTGTGACGCGTTGCGGCCGGGCGACGGGAGTCGGGTAGACAGGTTCGAACTGCAGGCTGCTGCGCGGGCTTTCCGGCACGTGCGTGCAACCGGTGAGCACTGCGGCCGCGACCAGGATGCCGATGCAACTGCGCTTGGCGAGCATGATGGGCCTACAGGTTGTTGTTCAGGAATCGAAGCATGCCGTCCACCGCGGAGATCGCCTTGGAGTTGACCTCGTACGCGCGCTGCGTCTCGATCATCCCGACCATCTCTTCCACCACGTTCACGTTGGAAGCCTCGAGCGTGCCCTGCATGACCAGGCCCGCGCCCGCCTGTCCGGGTACCAGTACCTGGGGCGTGCCGCTCGCCGGCGTCTCCTTCAGCAGGTTGCCGCCGACGGCCTGCAGGCCGGCCGGATTGACGAAGCGTGCGATCTGCAACTGACCCAGCACCTGCGAACCGCCGCCGGAGAGCTCCGCGCGCACGGTTCCATCCTGGCCGATGCTGAGGCTGGCGGTGTTGTTGGGAACCGTGATGCCGGGCTGCAGCAAGGTCCCGTTCGAGGTGGCAACCTGGCCGGTGGCAGAGAGCTTGAACGCACCATCGCGGGTGTAGGCAATCGTGCCGTCGGGCTGGGTGACCTGGAAGAACCCGTCGCCGGCGATGGCCAGGTCGAGCGCATTCTGGGTCGTGATCAGGTTTCCCTGCGCATGGGTCTTCTCGGTGGCGATGATGCGCACGCCGGTGCCGATCATCAGGCCGGTGGGCGATTGCGCGTCGGCCGCCGCACCGACCTGGGCGCCGGGCGTACGCACCTTCTGGTAGAGCATGTCCTCGAACATCGCACGGTCGCGCTTGAACCCGGTCGTGTTGACGTTGGCCAGGTTGTTGGCGATCGTCGACATGCGCATCTGCTGCGCTTCGAGACCGGTCTTGGCGATCCACATCGAAGCATCCATGTTTGATCCTTCCTCAGCTCATTGCTGGAGAGTCGGTTGCGGTCAGGCAGGCTTTAGCAGTGCCGAACCGGATTGGTCGATGTCCTTGGCTTCCTTGATCACCTTCACCTGTAGCTCGAAGCTGCGGGCGTGATCGATGAGCCGGGTCAGTGCCGCGATGGCGCTCACGTTGCTGCCCTCCAGCATCCCCGTCACGACACCGGGCACCTCGGTGCCGTTGGTGATGTCGGTGCCAGGCGGCTGGTCGGACAATTCCAGCAGGCCGTCCTCGCGCCGCGACAGGTTCACGTTCCCGGCATCGCGCAAGCGCAACTGCCCGACCACCTGCTCCGGCGCCAGCCCGGGTTGTGCCGGATTGGCGGCCACCACGGTGCCGTCCGGGTTGATGCGAACGGTGAAGCCCGGAGGCACCGTGATGCCCCCCGCGTTACCCAGCACGAGATGGCCCTGGCCGGTCTCCAGCGCACCGTTGATGTTCACCCGCAAGTCACCACGTCGGGTAAACGCAACCTCGCCGTTGGGCGCCTGCACCGCGAGCACGGTCTGCTGCTGCATCGCCACATCAAGTTCCCGGCCGGTCGCCATCATCGAACCGGGCGTCATCTGTACCCGGTCGGTGTATCGGCCTTCGGGCTGTATCCGCGATTCGAAACCCGTGCCCACGGCCTTCATGGCCTGGGTGGCGAGGTCGAAGCTGCGCTTGAACCCGACCGTGGACACGTTGGCGAGGTCGTTGGTCATCAGCCGCCAGTCGACCGAGCGTTCGCGCATCGCGGCGCCGGCATTGAAGATCAGGCGATCCATTCAGACACTCCCGTGCGGGAAGGAGATGCGAGCGTCATCACGACCGGATGTTGATGATGGTCTGGGTGAGCGTGTTGTTCGTCTCGATGGCCTTGGCGTTGGCCTGGAAGTTTCGCTGGGCGGTGATCAGCTCGATCAGCTCCTGCGTCAGGTCCACGTTGGCCCGCTCGCGCGCACCGGCCCGGACGGTTCCGAAGCCGGCCGTGCCCGCCTCACCCAGGCTGGCCGCTCCGGACTGCGACGTCTCGAGGTAGCTCGAATCCCCCAACTGACGCAGGCCGGCGGGCGCGGTGAAGTTCGCGAGGACGATCTTCGCGAGGTTCTTCTGCGTGCCATTGGAGTAGCTCGCCAGCACCAGGCCATCGTCACCGATGTTCAGCCCGATGAGGTCGCCTTCCGGCCGCCCGTTCTGGCTCTGCGCGAGCACCGTGAACGGAGACGAGTACTGGGTCGAACCGTCATAGTTGATGGAGAACTGCAGCGTTGCACCCGAGTCCCCGATCGTGTTGGGCTTGAATCCGAACGCGCCGCGCGGGGACACGAGGTTGCCACCGGTATCGAACGTCAGTTCACCCTTGTCCAGGTGGATGGCCGTCCACAGGTCGCGCGCTTCCGCGTCGGCGAAGTTGCCCGCTTCCGTCGTCTCCATGCCGTCTCGATCGACGTACAGTGCCACCCCTTCCGCGTTCTCCGCCTGCGGCGGCGCGATCCAGCGCTCGGTGGTACCGCGGGCACTGGCCAGGTTGCTCAGGCCCCAGAAGACCGGGCCGGTGATCTTGAGGAAAGAATCGTCGCCCTGTGTACCGGAGGTGATCTGCAACGCGGTCGAGGCGCCGGTCGTGACGAAATCGACCTTCGCGCCGTTCACCGTGCGACCACGGGTGTCTTCCAGTCCATTGATGCGTTGCTCGAGCAGCGCGCGAAAGCTCTCCTTGGTGAAATCCTGGCCCAGGGGAAGCTCGATCAGTCCGCTGACGTTGTCCACCGTGACCGTGAACTTGTTGGTTTCAGCGGTCAGCCGGAACTTGTTGTCGAGGTTCACGCCGATCGTGGCTCCGGTGACCACGGCAGGCGCGGAAAGCACGCCACGGGTAGGCTCGCCTTCAGGCGCTCGTATCCCCGGGTTCAGGCCGAAGATGCTCTGCAGGTTGGCAAACGCAGCCTGGGCTGCCAGGGCAGCCGCGTCGGTGCCGGCAGGCGGTGCAACGATCTCCACCGAAGAGGTGTCACCGGTCGTGCCCGACAGGATGCTGAAGACGCCAGCGGTTTCGTCGAAGCGCACGCGTACTCCATACCGCTGGTCGCTCAGGGCCGGGTCGGAATTCGAGTCGCGAATGGTGGCACCGTCCGGCGTCACCCGTCCGCCATAGCTTCCCGTTTCCGAATTGACCGTCGCATAGGTGCCCGTGAGATCGAACACCTCGTTGAAGGTGGAGGTACCGAACGCCTTGATCGCGACCTCCTCGGCTCCGCTGTTGGCAAACATGAGGGTCTGCGCCGACGGAGAGTAGGACGCCGAAATCGGGGCGGTGGTCGCTGGGGCCACTGCCGGAAAGCCGACCGCCAGTGCCTCGTTGATCAGCGTCTCGAGTCGCTCGGTCGACACCCCTGCGAGCGTTTCATCGCTGGCCAGCGTGATGGTGATGTCCCGCTCGACATCCCCGACTTTCACGGTGAACAGGTTGGCCTGCGGGGGGACCTGCGCGGGCACGACTGCGAGCGAGGTGAGATTGAACAGGCGCTGGTCACCATAGGCTTCGTTGATGCGATTCTCGAGCACGCGCGCCAGTTCGATCCCGCTCCAGACCTGGCCCTGCGCCGCAGCGCTCGTTCCGTAAAGATCGGACAGGTCGACGACGACGTCGGTCGGCGAGTCGTCGACGTTGAGCGCGAGCGAGATGCCGCTGGGCCCATTGGTCGCACCCAGGGTGTCGAACACACTGAACGTGCCGCTCTTGAGTTTCGCGATCGTGGCGGCGTCCAGCGCCTGACCCGACAGTTCCGCCGGCACGGAAGGCTGCTGGTTCTGCAGATCATCCAGGTTGAACAGTTTCGTCACGCCGCGGGCGATCAGTTGCGGCTCGATCTGGCTCTCCGACCGAACCTGGCCGTACTTGTTCACGAAAAGAGGTTCGCCCTGCGTGCTGGTGGCCTGCACGAGCAGTTCATCGATCTGGGTGTCGCCGATGAACACATGGGTCTGCCACTTGTTGGTCGTGTCTTCCGGACTGGCCCGCTGGGTCTTCACGTAGTAGACGTTCGACAGGTACTCGTTGCCCCCCTGGTCGAACACAGTGACGGCGGTGGTCAGGTTGTAGCTCGACGGATCCCGCGGGTCGAAAGGCGCGGTGATCACCGGCGCATCGGCTGGAAGGTTCAGGCCGAGTTC
>JBIITW010000247.1:0-6681 GCA_044340265.1 Burkholderiales bacterium
CGACAACCTGAACATGTTCGAGGCGATGCGGCTGGCCTCGTTCGTGTCGCGGGTGCATGGCCGCGACACCGAGCTCTGGCTGTCGACGCAGGAAGTGCTGCGCGCGGCGACCGAGGGCGGCGCGCAGGCGCTCGGCTTCGCAGGCCAGATCGGCCGGCTGCAGAAGGGCTACAAGGCCGACATCGTGCTGCTCGACCTCGGCGCGCCGCACTACGTGCCGCTGAACGACCCGGTGAACCAGGTGGTGCACTGCGAGGACGGCACCGGCGTGCATACGGTGATCGTCAACGGCCGGGTGCTGATAGAGGCCGGCCGGTTCACCGCGTTCGACTTCGACGCGCTGCGCGCGAAGGCCGCGGTCGCGATCGAGCGGCTCACCGACGTGAACCGCGAGTCGCGTGCGCTGTGCGCGCAGATGGAGCCTTACGTCAGCCAGTTCTGCAGCGGGCTGGCGAAGACGCCGTACCATGTGCCGGGGTTCTGCCAGCACTGAGGCGTTCCGGGCAACGCGGTTGGCGAATTGACCGCTCAGGCACCCTGAGCAGCGCCGGGTTACGAATGGCCGGCACGGCGCTCGCATACAATTGACCAGCGGCGCTCCACCCGGAGCGCCGCCTCCATTTGCAGCGAGCCCCATGCCCGATACGGTCCCTCCCGCCCCGCGTCCCGCGATCTCCATCCGCGGCGCCCGCCAGAACAACCTGCGCAACCTCGACCTCGACCTGCCGCTGGGCGAGCTGACCGTGGTCACCGGGGTCTCCGGCTCCGGCAAGTCGTCGCTGGTGTTCGACACGCTGTATGCGGAAGGCCAGCGGCGTTATGTAGAGACGTTCTCGCCCTACGCCCGCCAGTTCCTCGACCGCATGGACAAGCCGCAGGTCGACCGCATCGACGGCATCCCGCCGGCGATCGCCATCGACCAGGTGAACCCGGTGCGCACCTCGCGCTCGACCGTGGGCACGATGACCGAGCTGAACGACCACCTGAAGCTGCTGTTCGCGCGGGCGTCGAAGCTCTACTGCCGCTGCTGCGGGCAGCCGGTGCGCCGCGATTCCGCCGACTCGATCTTCACGCTGCTGGCCGAGCGCGCGCCGGCCGCGGGCGACCCGCGGCTGGCGATCACCTTCCCGGTGCCGGTGCCGGACAACTTCAAGCCGGACGAAGTGCGCGCGATGCTCGAGCGGCAGGGCTACTCGCGCATCGAGCCCGACGGCGCGACGCGGTTCACCGTGGTACAGGACCGGTTCCGCTTCGGCAGCGCGGAGCGGGCGCGCGTGATCGAGGCGCTCGAAGCGGCGCTGCGCGTCGGCCAGGGACGGGTCGATGTGCGCGTGCTGCCGGACAGCGCATCGGCCGCGGGCGCAGAGGCGGCAGCACCGGCTGCACCCGCGGCGCCGGAAGCCCCGGTCTGGCGCTTCTCCTCGGACCTGCACTGCGCCCACTGCGACCTCGGCTACAGCGACCCGACGCCCAGTCTGTTCTCGTTCAACTCCCCGGTCGGTGCCTGCGAGACCTGCCGCGGCTTCGGCCGGGTGATCGGCGTCGACTACGGGCTGGTGGTACCCGACGAATCGAAGACCCTGCGCCAGGGGGCAGTGAAGCCCTGGCAGTCGAAGAGCTTCAGCGAGTCGCAGAAGGAACTGATCGAGTATGCGCAGAAGCGCGGGATTCCGATCGACGTGCCCTGGCGCGACCTGGGCGAAGCGAACCGGGCCTGGGTGATCGACGGCGAGCCGCAGTGGAAGAGCTGGAACAAGTCCTTCCCCGGCACCTGGTACGGCGCGAAGCGCTTCTTCGACTGGCTCGAGACCAAGAGCTACAAGATGCATGTGCGGGTGCTGCTGTCGCGCTACCGCGCCTACACGCCGTGCACCGATTGCGATGGCGCACGCCTTCGCCCCGATGCGCTCGACTGGCGCCTGGGCTCGCGCGAGGACGCCGACATCGCACTGGCCGGCACCGCGCGCTTCCGGCCGCATGCGGCCCGCTATGACGACGCGACGCTGCAGGCCCTGCCCGGCCTGACCGTGCACGACATGATGCTGCTGCCGGCAGAACGCCTGCGCACCTTCTTCGACCGCCTGCAGTTGCCCGCACCGCTCGACCAGGCAACCGAACAGTTGCTCGGCGAGATCCGCGCCCGCGTCGGCTACCTGTGCCAGGTCGGCCTCGCCTACCTCACGCTCGATCGCCAGTCGCGCACGCTGTCCGGCGGCGAGGTGCAGCGGATCAACCTGTGCACGGCGCTCGGCACGTCGCTGGTCAACACGCTGTTCGTGCTGGACGAGCCGTCGATCGGCCTGCATCCGCGCGACATGCAGCAGGTGATCGCGGTCATGCAGCGCCTGCGTGCCGCCGGCAACACGCTGGTGGTGGTCGAGCACGACCCGCAGATCATGTTCGGCGCCGACCGTATCCTCGACATCGGCCCCGGCCCGGGCGAACGCGGCGGCAACATCGTGTTCCACGGCACGCCGACCGAGATGATGGAATCGGGCACGCTGACCGCGCTCTACCTGTCCGGCCGGCGCCGCGCCGATGCCGGGCGGCTGGGCCGGCCGGAATCGGAAATCGCGGCGCAGCCGAAGCTGGTGCTGCGCGGCGCGTCAGAGCACAACCTGAAGAAGATCGATGTCTCGATCCCGCTCGGCTGCCTGGTCACCGTCACCGGCGTCTCGGGGTCCGGCAAGTCGACGCTGATCGACAACGTGCTGCACCCGGCGCTGCTGCGCCATTTCGGCCGGCCGACCGAGGCACCCGGCCTGTTCGAGTCGCTGGAAGGCGCCCACCTGCTGGAAGACGTGGTGATGGTCGACCAGACGCAGATCGGCCGCACCACCCGCTCGAACCCGGCGAGCTATGTCGGGGCGTTCGATTCGATCCGCACGCTGTTCTCGAAGCTGCCGCTGGCGAAGGAACGTGGCTACACCGCCGGCACCTTCAGCTTCAACTCGGGCAACGGCCGTTGTGCCACCTGCGGCGGCACCGGCTTCGAGTTCGTCGAGATGCAGTTCCTGTCCGATGTCTACCTGCGCTGCCCGGACTGCGACGGCACCCGCTACCGCCCCGAGACGCTCGAGGTCACGCTCGATGGTCGTTCGATCGCCGACGTGCTCGGGCTCACCGTGTCGGAAGCGCTGGCCGCCTTCTCCGGCGAACGCGATCTCGTCACTGCCCTGCAGCCGCTGGCCGAGGTCGGCCTCGACTACCTGCGGCTGGGCCAGCCGGTGCCGACGCTGTCCGGCGGCGAGGCGCAGCGGCTGAAGCTCGCAGGCCACCTCTCCGAGGCAGCGAAACGCGATCACGCCTATGCCGCGCCGAACACCGGCAAGGGCAAGCTGTTCCTGTTCGACGAACCCACCACCGGCCTGCATTTCGACGACATCGCCAAGCTGCTGGTCGCCTTCCGCCGGCTGATCGAGGCGGGCCATTCGCTGCTGGTGATCGAGCACAACCTCGACGTGATCCGCGCCTCCGACTGGGTGATCGACCTCGGCCCGGAGGGTGGCGACGGCGGCGGCGAGGTGGTGGCGGTCGGCACGCCAGCTGCGATCGCGGCCCATGCCCATTCGTATACCGGCCGCGCGCTGGTCGAGTACGAAGCCTCGTTTACCGACCTCGCGCGCTTCCATCCGTCGCGCACCCAGGTCCTGCAGGAGCCCGACGGACTCGAGGCCGGGTACCGCGAACGCGCCCGGCATTCGATCGTCGTGCACAACGCGCGCGAGCACAACCTGAAGCAGGTGCATGTCGAGATCCCGCGCGACCGCTTCACCGTGGTCACCGGCGTCTCGGGCTCGGGCAAGTCGACGCTCGCCTTCGACATCATCTTCGGCGAAGGCCAGCGGCGCTATCTCGAGTCGCTGAACGCCTATGCCCGGCAGTTCGTGCAGCCGGCAGCCAAGCCGGAAGTGGATGGCGTGTTCGGCATCCCGCCGACGGTGGCGATCGAGCAGCGCACCAGCCGCGGTGGCCGCAAGAGCACCGTGGCGACGATGACCGAGATCTACCACTTCCTGCGCCTGATGTTCATGAAGCTGGGCACGCAGTACTGTCCCGACTGCAATGTCGCGATCGAACCGCAGAGCTTCGATGCGGTCGCCGCCCAGGTGATGCGCGATTACCGCGGCCAGAGCATCGGCGTGCTGGCACCGCTGGTGGTCAACCGCAAGGGCATCTACACCGACCTCGCGGCCTGGGCATCGGCGCGCGGCCATACCCACCTGCTGGTGGACGGACAGTTCGTCACCACCAGCCCGTGGAAGCGGCTCGACCGGTTCAAGGAACACACGATCGAGCTGCCGATCGCCGACATCCGCGTGGCGCCCGAGACCGAGCCCGCGCTGCGCGCATTGCTGCAGGCAGGCCTGGACCAGGGCAAGGGCGTGGTGCATGTGATGGCCGACCTCGATGCCCTCGACGGGGCGATGCGCGACGGGCAGAAGAGCGCCCTGCTGGCGACCCGATCGTTCTCGGTACGCCGCGCCTGCCCGAGCTGCGGCACCAGCTTCGCGGAGCTCGATCCGCGGCTGTTCTCGTTCAACTCGAAGCACGGCTGGTGCGCAGGCTGCCTCGGCACCGGCGTCGCCTTCCGCCACTACAAGGCGGACGAGGATGCGAGCCTGGAGACCGAGGACCGGCGGCTGGACAGCTTCCTCGACGACCAGGCGGCGGATGGCGCGCTCGAGGACTGCAAGGCCTGCCACGGCGAGCGGCTGAACCCGATCGCACGCAACGTGCGCTTCCGCGGGCGTTCGATCTCGGCCACCACCACCGGCTCGGTCGATGCGCTGTCCGCGATGTTCGAAGCGCTGGTACTCGATGCGCGCGAAGGCGAGATCGCACGCGACGTGCTCTCCGAGATCCGTTCGCGGCTGGCCTTCCTGCGCGATGTCGGCCTCGGTTATCTCGGCCTGGACCGCGCCTCGCCGACGCTCTCCGGTGGCGAGGCACAGCGTATCCGGCTGGCGGCGCAACTGGGCTCGAACCTGCAGGGCGTCTGCTATGTACTGGACGAGCCGACCATCGGCCTGCATCCGCGCGACAACCGGGTGCTGCTCGACATGCTCGAACGGCTGGCCGGCAAGGGCAACACGCTGCTGGTGGTCGAGCATGACGAGGAGACCATCCGCCGCGCCGACCATGTGATCGACCTCGGACCGGGTGCCGGCGTGCGTGGCGGGGAAGTCGTCGCGCAGGGCACGGCGGAAGAACTCTGCGCCTCACCGGCCTCGATCACCGGCCGGTTCCTGAACGAGCCGTTGCGCCATCCGGTTTCGCCCCGGCGCCCGATCGACGACGACACGCCTTCGCTGCATGTCATCGGCGCGCACCGGCACAGCCTGCGCGATGTCGACGCACGGTTCCCGCTCGAACGACTGACCGTGGTCACCGGCGTCTCCGGCAGCGGCAAGTCGACGCTGGCGCGCGAGGTGCTGCTCGCCAACCTGGCGGGTGCCGTCACGGCGCGCCGCGAACATCGCACACCGTCCTGGGACGGCGTGCGCGAGATCACCGGCTCGGACCTCGTGGGCCGCGTGCTGGAAGTCGACCAGACGCCGATCGGCAAGACGCCGCGCTCCTGCCCGGCGACCTACATCGGCTTCTGGGATGCGATCCGCCGGCTGTTCGCCGAAACGAACGAAGCGCGCATGCGCGGCTATGCGCCGGCACGCTTCTCGTTCAACACCGGCGACGGCCGCTGCCCGGCCTGCGAAGGCGCGGGCGTGCAGCGGGTCGAGATGAGCTTCCTGCCCGACGTGAAGGTGCCCTGCGAGAGCTGCCACGGCCTGCGCTTCAATCCGGCCACACTGTCGGTGACCTTCAAGGAGCGATCGATCGGCGACGTGCTCCGGATGAATGTCGAGCAGGCCGTCGAGTACTTTGCCGCCCATCCGTCGATCCGCGCACCGCTGGAGCTGCTGGAAAGTGTCGGGCTCGGCTACCTCACGCTCGGCCAGCCCAGCCCCACGCTGTCCGGCGGCGAAGCCCAGCGCATCAAGCTGGTGACCGAACTGGCGAAGGCACGCGTGGGCGACGTGCGCGATGCGGCGCGGCGTCCGGGCCGCGGCGGCGCCGATGCGCACACCGTCTATGTTCTCGACGAACCGACGGTCGGCCTGCACATGGCCGATGTCGAGAAGCTGATCCGCGTGCTGCACCGGCTGGTCGACGCCGGCAACACGGTGGTGGTGATCGAGCACAACCTCGACGTCTGGGCCGAGGCCGACTGGATCATCGACCTCGGTCCGGAGGGCGGGGACGGTGGCGGCCGCATCGTCGCGCAGGCGCCACCGGAAGGCGTGGCGCTGGATGCACGCTCGCATACCGGCCGCATCCTGGGTGAGTTCCTGCGCGATCGGTCGAACTGAGCGGGGCTGAAGGCGCCTCTGGCGACGCGGCCGACGGCACGCGCCGCGCAGCGGCAGACGGCCGGATCGGGTATCCTGTCTGCAGGTGGTGTGCGCCGTGTTCCGGTTGCGCACGGACCGCCTGCCCTCCCCCGGGCCCTGCCGTGGATGCCTTCATCGATCCCCGGCGCGTCGCCAGGCGTCACCGAGCCTGCTCGCCGCCACGCCACGATCCCGGCGGAAGGTTCATTCCGAAACGCTGTCGTCCTGAACCGGTACGAAGGAAACAACCTTCGCGGGCCGATGCATTCAGGAGATTCACATCAGTACT
>JBIITW010000248.1:0-6675 GCA_044340265.1 Burkholderiales bacterium
AGTCCTCGAAGTTGTAGCCGTTCCAGGGCATGAACGCGACCAGCAGGTTCTGGCCGAGCGCGAGCTCGCCCAGGTCGGTGGACGCGCCATCGGCGATCACGTCGCCGCGGGCGATCACGTCGCCGACCTTCACGATCGGCCGCTGGTTGATGTTGGTGTTCTGGTTCGAACGCTGGTACTTGACCAGGTTGTAGATGTCCACGCCGACTTCACCGGCACCGGTCTCGTTGTCGTTCACGCGGACCACGATGCGGCTGGCGTCGATGTAGTCGACCACGCCGCCACGCAGCGCCTGCACCGCGGTGCCGGAATCGACCGCGACGGTGCGCTCGATGCCGGTGCCGACCAGCGGCTTCTCGGGACGCAGGCAGGGCACGGCCTGGCGCTGCATGTTCGAGCCCATCAGTGCCCGGTTCGCGTCGTCATGCTCGAGGAACGGGATCAGCGAAGCGGCGACCGAGACGATCTGCGCCGGCGCGACGTCCATGTACTCGATCTTGTCGGGCGCAGCCATCGTGAACTCGTTGTGCTGCCGGCACGAGATGATCTGGTCGACGAACTTGCCGCCCTTGTCCAGTTCGGCGTTCGCCTGCGCGATCGTGTACTTGCTCTCCTCGATCGCCGACAGGAAAACGATCTCGTCGGTGACCCGGCTGCCGTCGACCTTGCGGTACGGGGTCTCCAGGAAGCCGTACTCGTTGGTGCGCGCATACAGCGCCAGCGAGTTGATCAGGCCGATGTTCGGACCTTCCGGCGTCTCGATCGGGCAGACCCGGCCATAGTGGGTCGGGTGCACGTCGCGCACCTCGAAGCCGGCACGCTCGCGCGTCAGGCCGCCCGGCCCGAGCGCGGACACGCGCCGCTTGTGGGTGATCTCGGACAGCGGGTTGGTCTGGTCCATGAACTGCGACAGCTGGCTGGAACCGAAGAATTCGCGGATCGCCGCCGACACCGGCTTCGCATTGATCAGGTCATGCGGCATCAGGTTCTCGGACTCCGCCTGCGACAGGCGTTCCTTCACCGCACGCTCGACCCGCACCAGGCCGGCGCGGAACTGGTTCTCGGCCAGCTCGCCGACCGAGCGCACCCGGCGGTTGCCCAGGTGGTCGATGTCGTCGATCTCGCCACGGCCGTTGCGCAGCTCGACCAGGATCTTGATGACCGCCACGATGTCTTCGGCGGCCAGCGTCGGCGCGCCCTTGACTTCATTGCGGCCGATGCGGCGGTTGAACTTCATCCGGCCCACGGCGGACAGGTCGTAGCGTTCCTCGGCGAAGAACAGACCGTGGAACAGGCTGCGCACCGCGTCTTCGGTCGGCGGCTCGCCGGGACGCATCATCCGGTAGATCGCGACCTGGGCGGCGATCTGGTCCGGGGTCTCGTCGATGCGCAGCGTCTGCGAGATGTACGGACCTTCGTCCAGGTCGTTGGTGTAGATGGTCTGGATCTGCTCCGTCTTGCCGCCGCGGAACAGGTCGATCAGGTCTTCGGTGATCTCGTCGTTGGCACGCGCGATGATCTCACCGGTCTCGGTGTCGATCACGTTGTGCGCGAGCGCGCGGCCGAGCAGGTACTCACCCGGCACGCTGATGTTCTTCAGCCCGGCCTGCTCGATCTCGCGCACATGCTTGGCGGTGATCCGCTTGTCGCGCTGGACGATGACCTTGCCGGCCTTGGTCACGAAGTCGAAGCCGGCGGTGTCACCGCGCAGCCGCTCGGGCACCAGGTCGACCGTGATCTCGCCACTGGCGAAATGGAAGGTGTCGGTCTTGAAGAAGTCGGCGAGGATCTGCTCGGGGTTGTAGCCGAGCGCCTTCAGCAGGATCGTCACCGGCATCTTGCGGCGGCGGTCGACACGGAAATAGAGGTAGTCCTTCGGATCGAACTCGAAGTCGAGCCACGAACCGCGGTAGGGGATCACGCGGGCCGAGAACAGCAGCTTGCCGGAGGAATGGGTCTTGCCGCGATCATGCTCGAAGAACACGCCGGGCGAACGGTGGAGCTGCGAGACAATCACGCGCTCGGTGCCGTTGATGACGAAAGAGCCGGTGTCGGTCATGAGCGGGATCTCGCCCATGTAGACTTCCTGCTCCTTCACTTCCTTGACCGGGAAGCCTTCGGTGCCGTCCTTGCCTTTGACCTTGGGCGCTTCCTTGTCCATGATCGTCAGGCGAACCTTCGCGCGCAGCGGTGCCGCGAAAGTCAGGCCGCGCTGCTGGCACTCCTTGACGTCGAACGGCGGCGTGCTGAGCGAGTAGCTGACGAAATCCAGGCGGGCGTTGCCCGAATGGCTGGTGATAGGGAAGATCGACTGGAATGCGGCCTGCAGCCCGGCCTCGCCGGTGCGTGCGTCGGCCTGCAGGTCGGCTTGCAGGAAGTGACGATAGGATTCGAGCTGGGTGGCGAGCAGGAACGGAACCGGCAATACGCTGGCACGCTTGGCGAAGCTCTTGCGGATGCGTTTCTTCTCGGTGAATGAATAGCTCATCGTTGACTCCTGCAGGCGACGGATAGACTGGGGTGGAGCGGTGTGCGGGTGCTGCTGCTGCGGCTGCTACGGCTGCTGCGAACGCTACGAATGCTACGAATGCTACGAATGCTACGAATGCTGCGAATGCTACGAATGCTGTTGCTGAAAACGCAAAGCGACTGCGGGCCGGCGGTCGCCCGCCGGCCCGTGGTCGTCACAAACTCGCTGCCTGTCCGGCGGGGCAAACTCCGTTCCCGGCGCTGCCCTTCCGGCCGGGGATGAACCCCGCAACTGATTTGACGAAAACGCGTCTCGTCACTTCAGCTCGACCGCTGCGCCCGCATCGGTGAGCTGCTTCATGATTGCATCTGCGTCGGCCTTCGAAACGCCTTCCTTCACCGGCTTCGGCGCGCCGTCTACCAGGTCTTTCGCTTCCTTCAGGCCCAGCGCGGTGATTGCACGCACGGCCTTGATGACTTCGACCTTCTTCTCGCCGGCCGACTTCAGGATGACGGTGAATTCGGTCTTCTCTTCGGCCGGGGCTGCTGCGCCGGCAGCCGGGGCGGCCACGGCCACAGAGGCGGCTGCAGCGGAGACGCCGAACTTCTCTTCCATTTCCTTGATCAGTTCGGACAGCTCCAGCACGGTCAGGCCGGCGATTGCGTCGAGGATTTCTGCTTTTGCTACTGCCATTTCAAATACTCCCGATATTGCTGATGTCGATTGGATGGAATGTTGTCACCGAGCGATGAGGCGGAAATGAATCCGCCCCGTGCCGCCTGAGGGGAAAAACCGCCTCAGACTGCCGCTTCGGCGGGCGCGCCCGCTGGTGCTTCGGCGCCCTGCTTCTGATCGCGTACGGCCGCAGCCGTGCGCACGAACCGCGCAGGAACTTCGTTGAGCGTCTGGACGAACTTGGCCACCGGCGCCTGCATGGTTCCCATCAGCATGGAGAGCAGTTCTTCGCGCGACGGGAGTCGCGCCAGGCCCTGGATCTCTTTCGCCGACAGAACCTGGTCGGGCAATGCACCGCCGCGAATCACCAGCTTGTCGTTTCCCTTGGCGAACTCGTCGAGCACCTTCGCTGCCTTGACCGGATCGGTCGAGATCCCGTAGGCGAGCGGACCGACCAGCTGGTCGGCAAGCGCCTTGAACGGGGTCCCGTCGACCGCACGGCGGGCGAGGGTGTTCTTGAGCACCTTCAGGTAGACGCCTTCTGCGCGAGCCTTGCGCCGGAGTTCGGTCATCGCACCGACGCCCATGCCGCGGTATTCCGCGATCACGACCGACTGCGCTTTTCCGAGTTCCGCACTCAGTTCGGCGACAACTGCCTGTTTGTCCTGCAGAGTCAAACTCAAGGTGCACCTCCTTAACTGAACCGCACCACCTGCGCCGACACGGGCGCGACCGGACAACCGATCCGGCTGCTACCGCCCCGGCTGGGGTGGAAAGCACGACACGGCGACCTTGATCCAGGAAATCGACATTGCAACCGCTCCTGTTTCGGGGGTACGCCATCTGCGTAGGGCGCCTTCATCCGGTGGGCAACCCGCCCCACCGTCGTCCGGCATTAAGTTCCGGGGAACGCCTACGGTCTTTGACAACCCCGCCGGGGCGGCAGCCTGCTGCTGCTGCCACCCCGGCGGGCCCAAAGTTCTGTCTTACGATGCAGCCCGCAAACCTCGGGCTTTCCGGCAAATCCGCTGGCTACGCTGCCTCGCGCGATGCGACCAGGCTGCCCTGGTCGACCCGCACGCCGGCACCCATCGTCGACGACAGGCTCACGCGGCGGACATAGATGCCCTTCGCACCGGCCGGCTTGGCCCGGTTGAGCGCGTCGATGAGCGCGCCGAGGTTCTCCTGCAACGCCTCGACCGTGAACGAAGCACGGCCGATGGTGCACTGGATGATCCCGGCCTTGTCGGTGCGGTACTGCACCTGGCCTGCCTTGGCATTCTTCACGGCCTGGACGACATCGGCGGTGACCGTGCCGACCCGCGGGTTCGGCATCAGGCCACGCGGGCCGAGGATCTGGCCCAGCTGGCCGACGACACGCATGGAGTCGGGCGTGGCGATGGCGATATCGAAATTGATGTTCCCGGCCTTGACCTGCTCGGCGAGGTCGTCGAAACCGACCACGTCGGCGCCGGCCGCGAGTGCGTCCTTGGCCTTGTCGCCCTGGGCGAACACGGCCACGCGCTTGGTCTTGCCGGTGCCTTTCGGCAGCACCAGCGAACCACGCACCACCTGGTCGGATTTCTTGGCGTCGACGCCCAGGTTGATGGCGACATCGATCGATTCATTGAACTTCGCAGTGGCGTTTTCCTTGACCAGCTTCAAGGCTTCGGCCAGCGGGTAGAGCTTCTCGCGGTCGACGCTCTTGCGCACCGCGGTGTAGCGTTTGGAGACGTGTGCCATGTCAGAGTCCCTCCACTTCGACGCCCATGCTGCGGGCGCTGCCAGCAACCGTACGCATGGCTGCCTCGAGATCGGCGGCAGTCAGGTCGGGTTGCTTGGCCTTGGCGATCTGCTCGCACTGTGCGCGCGAGAGCTTGCCGACCTTGTCGGTATGGGGCGTCTTGCTGCCCTTGGTGATGCCCAACGCCTTCATGATGAGCACCGTCACTGGCGGCGTCTTCATGATGAAGGTGAAGGTCTTGTCCGCGTAGGCGGTGATCACCACCGGCGTGGGCAGGCCCGGCTCCATCTTCTGCGTGGCGGCATTGAACGCCTTGCAGAATTCCATGATGTTCAGGCCGCGCTGGCCGAGTGCCGGCCCGATCGGGGGGCTGGGGTTGGCCTTGCCTGCAGGGACCTGCAGCTTGATGTAACCGACGACTTTCTTTGCCACGACTCATGCTCCTTCGATGACGGGTGAAAACGAGCGCCTCGCGCTCTCCCCGGGATGGCTGGCCGGTCGACCTCGTGGGTCAGCCCGCCTGCCGGATGGGTTGCTGCAGGGTGTTACCAGGTTGCTGCCCGTTCGCTGCGACTGCCGCCCCAGGCTTCGCGCCTCAGGCCTTTTCCACCTGCGAGAAATCCAGCTCGACGGGCGTCGAGCGGCCGAAGATCGACACGGCGACCCGCAGCTTGTTCTTTTCGTAGTTCACGGCTTCGACGGTGCCGTTGAAATCGGTGAACGGACCTTCCTTGACCCGCACCATCTCTCCACTCTCGAACAGGACCTTCGGCTTCGGCTTCTCGACGCCTTCCTGGATCTGGTGGAGGATGTTGTCGACTTCGCGCTGGCTGATCGGGGTCGGCTTGGTTGCCGTACCGCCGATGAAGCCGGTGACCTTGGGCGTGCTCTTGATCAGGTGCCAGGTGTCGTCGGTCATCTCCATCTCGACCAGCACGTACCCGGGGAAGAACTTGCGCTCGCTGATCGATTTCTGGCCGGATTTCATCTCGACCACTTCTTCGACCGGCACCAGCACCTGGCCGAACTTGTCCTGCATTCCGGTGCGCTGGATACGGTCGAGGAGCGTGCGTTGCACGCTCTTCTCGAACCCCGAGTACGCATGAACGACATACCAGCGTTTGCCACTCATCACTCAGTCCGCCCCATCAAGAGTTGCACCAGGTAAAGCAGGCTGGCGTCGACGATCCACAGGAAAATCGCGGTAACCACGCAGAACGCGAACACGATGCCCGTGGTCTGCAGTGTTTCCTTGCGCGACGGCCAGACCACCTTCTTGGTCTCTTCGATCGATTGCAGCGCGAAAGTGCGGAAACGCGTGCCCTGCACGGTCGTCCACAACGCGCCAGTTGCGACGATCAGGCCGCCGAGCACGCAAACGACACGCACCACCGTCGGGCTCTGGTCGAAGTGATAGAAGCCGTAGAGTCCGGCGATCACCGCTACTGCTGCCAGGACTGTCTTCGCTGTATCCATTTACCCGTCTGTTCTCGGTGGTGACATCGGATGGCAGGCCAGGAGGGTGTCGAACCCCCAACCTTCGGTTTTGGAGACCGACGCTCTGCCAATTGAGCTACTGGCCTTCCGACGACACCGAACTGCAGGGGCTGCCGCGCAGCCCCGGAGTTACAGTCCTTGCGAACCCTGGCTCGCGTCAGGCAATGACCTTGGCGACGACACCCGCGCCAACGGTCTTGCCACCTTCGCGGATCGCGAAGCGCAGCCCCTCTTCCATCGCGATCGGCTGGATCAGCGTGACCGTGATCGAAATGTTGTCCCCCGGCAT
>JBIITW010000249.1:0-6673 GCA_044340265.1 Burkholderiales bacterium
GACAGATCGACCGGCAGGGCGCGCTCGAAGCCGGCCAGCGCTTCCTCGTAGCGGCGCAGGCCGGCCAGCGCCATCGCCCGGTTGCAGAGCACGTCGAACTGCGCGGCGTCCAGCGCCAGCGCGCGGTCGTGCTGCTCCAGGGCCTCGTCGAACCGGCCCAGGTCATTCAGGACCGCGCCCAGGTTCATCACGGTGGCCAGGTCGTCGGGCCGGACGGCCAGGGCCTTCCGATAGCCGTCGGCTGCGTCCTCGAGGCGGCCCTGCTGGTCGCGTATCCGCGCGGTCAGCAGCCAGGCGTGCGGGTGGTTGCCGTCCAGCGCGAGCAGGGCTTGCAGGTGACCTGCCGCTGCCTCGGGATCGCGTCGATCGAGCGCGATCAGCGCCAGGTTCAGCCAGGCGTCGGCAAAGGCCGGGTCGATCGCTGCCGCCCTGCGGGCGTCGGCCTCTGCCTCGTCGAGCCGCCCGAGCCTGAGCCTCGCCGCGGCCCGGTTGGTCAGCGTGGACGGACGGTCGGGCAGGTGTTCCAGGGACGCGGAGAAGCGGGCTTCCGCGGCCGGGAGGTCGTTCCTGCCGAGGCAGGCAAGGCCGTCCATGAACAACTGTCGGGCCTGTTCGAAACTATCCATCGGGGGCTTCGGCTGCGTGGGGACCCGGGTAGTTTCTCACGAGGCTGGCGGCGTTGACCGATTCCCGCCGGCCAAGGTATACCAAGGCACGCCCATCGCAGGAGGAGGCTTCGTTCGTGCGCCACATCCAGATCCTCAAGGCGCTCGAACTGGTTTCCCGGCTCGGTTCGATCCGCAAGGCCTCCGAGAAGCTGCACATCGTCTCCTCCGCGCTGACCCGGCAGGTGCAGGAGATCGAACGCGAGCTGGGTGCGCCGATCTTCGAACGCAAGGCGCGCGGCGTGCAGCTGACCGCGGCCGGCGAGCTGTTCATCCGCTATTGCCGCGAATCGATGCAGGGCCTCGAACTGGTGCGTTCGCGCATCGAGGACCTCAGCGGCCTGCGCGGTGGCACGGTGGTGGTGACCGCGATCGAGGCGGTGGCGGCGACCCTGCTGCCGGAAGAGATCGTCGCCTTCCGCCAGCGCCACCCGCGGGTGCGCTTCGAGGTGCGCATCGCCGGGGCCGACCAGGTGGTGCAGGCGGTGGTCGACGAGTCGGCGGCGCTCGGCATCACCTTCAATCCGTCGCCGGACATCGACTTCCTGCCGCTGGTCGAGGTGTCGCAGGAACTGCACGCGGTGATGTCCGATCGCCATCCGCTCGCCGGCTCGAAGCACCTGCGGCTGCGCGACTGCCAGGCCTATCCGATCGCGCTGGGCGACGGATCGCTCGGCGGACGGCTGCTGCTCGAGCGATTCCTCGCGGGTGCGTCGACCCGGCTCGAGCCGGTGCTGGTGACCAACTCGGTCGAGATGATGAAGACGCTGGCACGGCAATCGGAAACGATCTGCTTCCAGGTCGGCGTGGGGGTTGCCTCGATCCGCGGCGACGCCGGCTTGCGGGCCCTGCCATTGGCCGACCCCGGGCTGCGCTCGGGCAAGCTGATCCTCGGCGTGCGTCGTGGACGTTCGCTGCCGGTCGCCGCCGCGGTGTTCACCGAGCAGCTGCGGGCCCGGCTGGCCGATGAGGCCTGAGGAACCGAGGCGCGTCGGTGCGTGCGTGCATGCATGCGTGAGCGCTGCCGTGCCGGCATCGGTCCCGTCTAAAAAGAGAACTGGTCAGGGTTGCCCGCGCGGACCATAGTTCGCGGATGAATACACTCCGCCATACAAGAGTCCATCGCCTTCCCGCAGCTTCGCCTGACGACGCCTCCGCGCTGCTCGCCGCGATCGACGCCGGCACGATCGATCCGCACCGGATCGTCGCCGTGCTCGGCAAGACCGAGGGCAACGGCTGCGTCAACGACTTCAGCCGCGGCTTCGCTACCCAGGCACTGAAGACGGCGATCGCCGCGCGTTGCGGCGAGGATCCGGCCAGCGTCTATGCCCGGGTGGCCTTCGTCATGTCCGGCGGTACCGAGGGCGGCCTGTCGCCGCACTGGGTGGTGTTCGAGGTGCATGAAGGACGGTCGGCCGCCGGGGTGTCCCCGTCGCTCGCGATCGGTACGGCGTCGACACCGGTGTTCCGGCCGGAGCAGATCGGCCGCATGGCACAGGTCGACGCCACCGCAGAGGCGGTGCGCAGCGCGATGACGCAGGCCAGCATTGCATCGGCTGCTGACGTGCACTATGTGCAGGTCAAGTGTCCGCTGTTGACCAAGGCGCGCATTGCCGAGGCTGCGGCGCGTGGCCATGGCGTCTCGACCGAGGACACCTATCTATCGATGGGCTACTCGCGCGGCGCTTCGGCGCTCGGCGTAGCGATCGCGCTGGGCGAGGTCGATGCCGGCAAGGTCAGCGATGCGTCGGTGTGCCGGGACGATTCGCTCTGGTCGGGATGTGCCAGCACGTCCGCCGGCATCGAACTGATGGAAAACCAGGTGATGGTCCTCGGCAACAGCAGCAGCTGGTGCGGCGACCTCACCATCGGCCATGGCGTGATGCAGGATGCGATCGACGTGCATGCGGTCGAGGAGGCGCTCGAGGCGGCAGGCCTGCCCACCGGACGCGCGCTGCGCGCCGACACCGGGCGTGTGGCCGCCGTGCTGTGCAAGGCCGAGCCCTCGCGTTCAGGCCTCATCCGCGGCAGCCGCCATGTGATGCTGGACGACAGCGACATCCATGCGTCTCGCCATGCGCGTGCGCTGGTGGGTGGCGTGCTGGCCGGCGTGTTCGGCGATACGCAGCTGTTCGTGTCCGGCGGTGCCGAGCACCAGGGGCCGGACGGCGGCGGGCCGGTGGCGGTGATCGCCCGGCGTGCCTGACCGGCGTGCCTGACCGACGCGGAGGCTTCGATGGAGCAGGGTGAGTTCAAGGGCAAGGTGGTGCTGGTCACCGGACCGGCCAAGGGCATGGGGCGGGCGATCACGCTCGCGTTCGCACGCGCCGGTGCCAGCCTCGTGCTGGCCGGACGCGACACGGCCGCGATCGAAGGCGTTGCAGCAGAGGCGCGTGCGCTGGGCAGCGACGCGCGGGTGTATCGCGCCGACCTCGCGAGCGGCGCGGAGGTGGCGGGCATGGTCGAGCACGCGCTCGCCGACTTCGCCGTCATCGACGTGCTGGTGAACGTCGCCGGCGTCTCCGGCCCGCTGCGCAAGACGCTGTGGGAGCACACCGAGGACGACTACGACGCGGTGATGGACGTGAACGTACGTGGCCTGTTCCTCACCATGAAGCATGTGCTGCCTTCGATGGTGGCCCGGCGCAGCGGCCGCGTGGTCAACATCGGCGGCACCTACGGCACCACCGGCAAGGACTATCGCAGCATCTATTCCGCCTCCAAGTGGGCGCTGCGCGGGCTGACCAAGAGTGCGGCGCTTGAAGCCGGTCCCCATGGCGTCGGCGTGAACCTGGTCTGCCCGGGCAGCGTCGAGGGCCCGCGCTTCGAGGGCGTGCTCGAGGCGACGGCCGGGCGGGTCGGGCGCACGGCCGAAGAGGTGCGAGCGTTCTATGAGGGCAACTGCGCACTGCGCCGGATCTCCACCGACGAGGACATCGCCGATGCCGTGCTGTTCATGGCGGGCGAGCGGTCGCGCAACATCACCGGCCAGGAACTGGTGGTCGATGCCGGCTCGGTGCTGATGGCCTATCCGCCGGCGATGCCGCCGCGGTGAGCGGCGCGGGCGGGCCGGGCGGGCTGGGCCAACTGCTCGATATCTTCCCGGAGCCTGCGCTGGTCGAACTCGCGCGCACGCTGGTGCGCGTGCCCAGCGAACAGAGCGCGCTGTTCGAGGCGGACCCGGCGATCCAGTCGTTCATCGGCGATTGCGTGGTGCCGCTGCTGGCCGCCTTCGGCCATGCCGGCCGGCGCGACGCGATGGGCAATGCGATCTTCGAATCCGGCCCGGCCCAGGGTGGGCGCCCGGTGATGCTGATGGGCTATGCGATGACCCATCCGGCCAATGCGATGCCCTCGCCCTTCGCCGCCGAGCTGCTCGACACGCCGCATGGACCCGCCCTGCGCGGTCGCGGCATCGCCGAGCAGAAGGGGTCGCTCGCCGCAGCGATCGCGGCGTTCGTCGCAGCCAGCGCGATCGATCCCGCCTCGCGCCGGACGCTGGTGGTCAGCACGGCGGGCGAGACCGGCAGCCACAAGGCGGCCGAGTGCCTGTTGTCGGCGATCGACACCCCGCCCGCGCTGTGCGTGGTCGCGATCGGCACCGGTGGCAGGATCGCGCTCGCCAACAAGGGCCGGCTCGATGTCCATGTCGAGGTGCGCGGCCGCAGCAGCCACAGTTCCACCCCCTGGGCCGGCATCGATGCGATTGCCGGTGCGCGCCTCGTGATGGACCGCCTCGCTGCGCTCGACCTCGGACCGAAACGGCATCCCCTGCTCGGTGCGGCGACGCTGTCGGTGACCGGCATCCGCAGCTTCCCGGAGGCCACGCACACGATCCAGGACCATGTCCAGCTCATGTACGACCGCCGCCTGTTGCCCGGCGACGATGCCGCAGCGGCGCTGGAACAGGTGAGGGTCGCGCTGCGCGATATCGAACGCTGGCAGGTCGAGGTGCGCGCCGGCGTGCTGCAGTACCCGGCCGAGATGCACGCCGACGGTGCCTTCATGCGGGCGATGCGCGCCGGCTGTGTGCGTGTGGGCATCCCGCTGCCGGAGGGTTTCGCCAGCCATGGATGCGTGGATGCGGGCCTGTTCGAGCGGCTGGGTTGCGAGGCGGCGATGTGGGGACCGGGTGACCAGGCCCTGTGGCACACGGCCGACGAGCAGTTGCCGGTGAGCGAGCTGATCGCGGGCGCGGCGGGATACCTCGGTCTGCTGCTCGAGGCCGGATCAGGCAGCGTGGGAGCAGCCTGATCCACGGCTTCCACGGCGTGGCACCGATATTGCTGTGGTCCCGGGGTTCGCAACCCCGGAGAATGCCCGATGACCCGTTTCCGCACGTTATTGGCTGCCACCTGCGTCGGCGCCACGCTGTTGCAGGTTTCGCTGCCAGCCTCGGCCCAGGCCCAGGCCTTTCCGTCCAGGCCGGTCACGCTGCTGGTGCCATTCGCAGCCGGCGGTCCCAGCGATGCCCTCGGCCGGGTCATCGCGCAGGCGATGAGCGGTCCGCTCGGGCAGCAGGTGGTGGTCGAGAACGTCGGCGGTGCGGGTGGAACGCTGGGCGGCGCGAAGGTCGCCGCGGCGCGTCCCGACGGCCATACGATGCTGCTCGCCAGCATCGGCCAGGCCACCAGCGTGACCCTCTATCGCAAGCTGCCGTTCCATCCGGTCGAGTCGTTCGAGACGGTGGGCATGGTCGGCGAAGTGCCGATGACCATCGTCGGGCGCAAGGACCTGCCGGCGAAGGATGCACGTGAGCTGTTCGCGCTGATCAAGGCCCAGGGCAACAAGCTCACCTTCGGCAATGCCGGCATGGGCTCGGCGTCCCATCTGTGCGGCCTGCTGTTCATGTCCCGCCTGCAGACCGAGATGAACGTGATCTCGTTCCGTGGCTCCGGCCCGGCACTGAATGAACTGCTGGGCGGTCGCATCGACGTGCAGTGCGACCAGACCACCACCACCACCGGCCACATCAAGGGCGGCTCGATCAAGCCGTATGGCGTGACGGTGAAGACCAGGATCCCGACGCTGCCCGACATTCCGTCGCTGGCCGAATCAGGGCTGTCCGACTTTGAGCTCGCCGTCTGGTACGGGCTGCTGGTGCCGAAAGGCACGCCGCGCCCGGCGATCGAGCAGCTCGCCGCGGCGCTGAAGGCCACGTCCTCCGACGCCGGCTACCTGAAGCGGCTGGCCGAGTTCGGCGTGCAGCCGGTGCCGGCCGAACGTGCCGGACCGGATGGCTTCGCAGCCTACATCCGCGCCGAGGCTGCGAAGTGGGCACCGATCATCAAGGCGGCAGGCACCTTCGCCGACTGACCGCCCGGGTTGATGCGGTCAGCCGGCGAAGGCCGACCGCGCATCCTGTGCGAGCACGATCCGTGCACCGGCAGGTGCATGCAGCGCATGTGGCATGCCGGACGGCACGTGCAGCATGTTGTACTTCGGCACCTCGATGCGCATGCCGTCGAGGTCGGCCTGCAGGCTTCCCTCGACGACGAAGGTGAACTGTTCGTTCTCGTGGGCATGCGCCGGCAGGGTTGCCCCGGGGGCGAGGCGGAGCATGCTGACCTGTACCCGCTCGCCGACAAGCAGCCGGCCCTGCACGCCGGGTGGCAGCGACGACCCGGTCAGTTGCGACATCGCCGCGCTGGCCGGCCCTTCGCGCGGGCCGTCGTCGTCGACCATCCCGTACACGTAGCGTTTGCCAGGACCGGGCGGCAGGGTGCGCCAGTGGGCAAGTGCCTGCGCCGTGGTGTCCGGCGGCTCGGCGGTCCGGCTGCCGAAGCCGGCGAAGCAGTTCGGGCCATCGTAGCGGCCGTCGACCGGCGGACCGACGATGCCATGCCTCGTGTCCTTCACCGCGAGGAACACCAGGTCTTCATCCGGGCAGGCGAGGCCGGTGTGTACCACCATGCCGGGCGTGTGCAGGACGCTGCCCGGGCCGGCGAACACCCGGTCGCCTTCGATGTCGTTCATCATCATCCCGTGCAGGATGCAGTTGAACTGCT
>JBIITW010000250.1:0-6662 GCA_044340265.1 Burkholderiales bacterium
CCGGATCGCGGCGATCGTGCCTCATGGCGAAGCGGTCGAGGCGCGCGAGGTGATCGACGTGTCGGGCCGGCTGGTGATACCGGGGATGGTCGATACCCATGCCCATGTGTTCAGGCATGTCACCGGCCGTTTCGGACTCGATGCCGACCTGTGCGGCGTGCACTCGGGCGTGACCACGCTGATCGACCAGGGCGGGCCGTCGTGCATCACGATGCCGGCGTTCCGCGAGAACGTGGTGGCGACCAGCCGCTCGCGCATCTTCACCTACATGTCGGCCTACCTGGTCGGCGGGCTCGAGGGTCACTTCTATCCGTCGCTCTACCGGCCTGACTGCATCGATGTCGATGCCACGGTGAAGTCGGCACTGGCCAATGCCGACCTGGTGAAGGGTTTCAAGGCCCATGCTGAAATCGGCGGCGCCGCGCGCTGGGGAAACGAGGTCATGCAGCGCTGTACCGCGATCGGCCGCGGTGCCGACCTGCCGCTCTACATCCACTTCGGGCAGTTGTGGCCGATGCCGGATGCAGAGGAGGCTGCGGGACGGGTGCCGGTCGATGCCGACGACATCCTGGCTGAAGTGGTGCCGATGCTGCGTGGCGGCGACATCCTTGCCCACCCGTTCACCCGCCACCCGGGCGGCTTCGTCAACCGCCAGGGCAAGGTCCATCCGGTGGTGCGCGACGCACTCGACATGGGCATGAAGATCGACGTCGGCCACGGCTCGCACTTCAGCTTCCACATGGCGCGCATCGCACTCGATGCGGGCATCGTGCCGCATTCGCTCGGTGCGGACATGCACGGCTACAACACGCCGGTGCCGCCACCGCCGGGCACGCCCGAGCAGCATTCCGACCAGGAGCACATGTTCTTCGGCAAGCAGCGCTTCTCGCTGGCCTCGGCGATGACCTCGATGCTGGCGCTCGGCCTGACGCTCGATCATGTGGTGCGCATGGTCACCATCAATCCGGTCGAGATCTTCGGCCTGCCCGCCGAGCTCGGTACGCTGCGCCCGGGCAACCCCGCCGACGTCAGCGTGCTGCACGATGAAGCGGGTCGCTTCCCGTTGACCGACAACGAACAGACGACGGTGGTCGGCAGCCGGCTGCTCTCGCCAGACTTCTGCCTGGTCGCCGGCGTACGCCATGAAGCCACTTCGGCGATCCTGCCGAAGATCGACCGGCTGGCGGCGTGAGCCAGGCGCCGGCCATCGCGTCCGGGCACGGTCCGCAGGCGCTGGCCGCGCGCTTCTCCGGAGCGTGCTGGCGCGATGTCGTGACGCGCCGCGCTGCGCTTCCCGCGCTGTCCGACCATGTGCTGCTCCATCCGGGCCCTGCGTTCGAAGGGCCGCCGCCGGCGCCCGTGCTCAATGCAGCAGTGCAGGCCCTGTGCTTCGAGCGGCTGGCTGCGACTGCAGCAGAGGCTGCCGGGATGATCGCATCCGGGCGCGTGCGGCTGATGCCGGCCCAGGACGCCGGGGTGGCGACGCCGCTGGCGCAGGTCGTCTCGGCATCGATGCCGCTGGCGGTCGTGGGCAATGGACGGCGCACCTTCCTCGCGCCGCTGGTCGAGGGCACGCCGCCGGCGCTTCGCTTCGGTTCGGCCGATCCGGCCTGCCTGGCGCGCCTGGCCGCGATCGCTGTCCTCGGCCTGCAGGTGCTCGCGCCGCTGCTGCGCGCCCGCCCGGTGCCGCTCGATGTGGTGATCGAACGCGCGCTGGCGGCGGGTGACGAATGCCATGGCCGCACGGCGGCGGCGAACGAGGCGGTGCTGGCTGCGATCGAAGGCCTCGATGCGGGCGATGCAGCGCTGCCCGCCGCGAATGCGAACTTCGTGCTGCCGGTGCTGATGGCAGCCGCGGGCTGGCTGCTGTCCGGAGGCGATGGCGAGCCCTGCGCCGGCGCGATCGCGGCGGTCGGCGGCAACGGGCTGCGCTTCGGGTTTCGCCGGCATGGCAGCTACGACTGGACATGCCTGGCGGCGACGCCGCCGCTCGGTGGCCGCCTGCCGGGGCGCGAAGCGGCCGTGCCGCTGGGTGCAATCGGCGACAGCGCGGTGATCGATTTCTGCGGGCTGGGCGGCCAGGCGATGCATCTTGCGCCGGCGCTCGCCGCGGAGTGGTCGACATGGATGAAAGGCGACCCGCTTGTGCGCAGGCAGGCAGTGGTCGATCCGCAGAGCGGCCTGGTCGACCCCGCGCGCGTTGCCGCTGGCGACCTCGTGCCGCAGGTGAACCTGGCGATCCTCGATCGCGACGGTGCGCAGGGACTGCTCGGGCGCGGCTTCATGCTGCCGGAGCCGGCGCTGTTCCGGCTGGCGCGATGATCAGCAGCGGGCCGCTACGCGCCGCAGGCCGATCCAGCCCCAGGGCACCGGCGGGCGCGCGCGGCCGGTCAGCACCAGAATGGCGAACAGCGGTATCAGCGCCACCCGGTTGAAGCCCCATGCGAACGAGGCCCGCACCCGCGCGGCGATCGGCCGCCAGGGTCGCAGGAGGGCGCCGCGGTTCAGACCGGGACCGCGATCGCTTCGAACGCCGCCTCGCAGTTGACCAGGTCCACCCGCTTGCGCACGATGCGCAACGCGCCGTCGACCCTGCGCAGCCAGTGCCGCTGGCGGCCGGCGAACGTGCGCTGCTGGTCGAGGCGGAACTCGGCGGTGATCGCCGAGGACAGCACCAGCACGTCGCTGGTCGGCAGCCCGATGTCCGGATCCGCGGCAGGTACGCCGGGCTCGACGGTTACGCTGCCGATCAGGTGCACCGTGTTCGAGGGCGGCGTCTGCACGTGGATCAGCGGATGCTCGAGCCGGTCGATGCGCGTGTTCATCAGCTCGAGGTCGTCGTAGAACAGCGAGGTCTGGCCGAACGGCGTGCGCTGCCCGACGGTGGCCGGCAGCCAGTACGAGCCATCTTCGGTGAACAGCGCCATCCAGTCGCGGAACCGCCGCTCGTCGAGCAGCCTCGCCTCATGGATCAGGAACTGCTCGTATTCGCTGCCGGATTCGCTGCCCATCATGCCGCTGCCATGTAATCGAGCCATGCGCGGAACTGGCCGCGCACGACGAGTTCGTCGGTCGCCATCTGGCGCAGGGCGCCTGGCGGATCGATCGGCTCCTCGCGCCCCAGTCCGCGCGAGATGTCCACCCAGTCGGTCTGCAGGCTCTGCAGCCCGGCCTGTGCGCGTGCGAACGCCTCGAGGTCGTCGGACTGCACGAAAGAGGCTGCGGCATGGGTCACGTTCAGCAACCGGGTGTTGCGCACGTTCATCGAATCGGGCGCGCCGACCAGGCGCACCGGATAGATGTTCACCTCGGTCATGTCGACCGCGATCGGCCGGATCACCCGGATGTGCATGTTCAGGCCCATGAACGACACGTTCGGGTAGAGCAGCGAGTTGTGCATGCGCGGGGTGAGGATCCATTCGGCGCGCTCGGCGCCGACTGCCGCGGCGAGGGACTGCTTGTATTCGTCATACACCGCGCTCGACCGCTCGTTCTCCTTGAGTTCGGTGTTGCTGGTCCAGCAATGGCCGAAGCCGACCGAATAGCTGCGCCGCTGCTTCCATTGCGGCGCGGTGCGCTGGCCTTCGACCACCTTGGCACCCTCGTTGTCGCCTTCGCGGCGCGAGAACTGCACGCCCTTCTGGTTGACGGTCGAGGCGTGGCTGAACGGCACATGGTATGAATCGACCGCGTTCTCGGCCTGCATCTTCCAGTTGGCGCGAACCACGTAGCGGTGCACGCCGGCATCGAGAGCGATCTCGCCGCCTGGCGCACGGTCGACGATGTCGTCGATGTTCTGCTTCATCGGCGAGATCCAGTCGTCGAAGGCCACGCCGGACGGCGACAGGCTGGCGAACACGAAGCCGCGATAGACGCCGACGCGCGGCGCGCCGGCGAGGTTGAAATCGCACAGCTTGAAGCCGGGCGCACAGCCTTCGTCGACCGGCACCCGCAGCAGCGTGCCGTCGGGGTCGAAGGTCCAGCCGTGGTACAGGCAGATCAACCGCTGCCGGTTGCCCTGCCGCTCGGCGACCAGCTTCACGCCGCGATGGGTGCAGCGGTTGAGCAGCACGCGCACCGAGCCATCATGGTGGCGGGTCATCAGCACTGGCTGACGCCCGAGGTCGGTGGTGATGAAATCGCCGGCCTTCGGCACCTGAGTTGCATGGCCGACGAACAGCCAGGCACGGCCGAACAGCCGCTGCATCTCGAGTTCGAACACCGCCGGGTCGGTGTAGACGCGGCGGTGCACCCGCCCGGGTTCGATCAGCGAGGCGATGCCTCGATCGTTCAGCGAACCGTCCGGCATGTGTGCTCCTTGTCGTGGCCTGGCGGCAGGCACGCGCGTGTGCCTGTGACCATGTCCTCTCGGGGAAGGTTAATGGACCGCGCGCGTGCGCGTCAAATCGGGCATGCGTCCGCGCGCGCCGTGTGATCACAGCGTCGTGCCCGGGACTTGCGCGCAAGCGCGGGCGGCAGGAAACTTGCTTGCACCGGAGCATCACGGCTGGCGCCATGATCGCGGCCGGCTGCGCCGTCTCCCTGCCTGTTCCAATATGTGTTCCGCATCCACCAGGAGCCTTCCAGCAATGTCTTCCCGACGCGTTGCATCCTTCACCGCCCGCCACCGCGGCACGGCCCGGCAGTCATCCCGTCAACGCGCAGTGAAGGGCACTGCCCTCGGGGCGGTGCTCCTTCTGGGGGCGTCCGGCCTGGTGCATGCACAATCGGCGGGCAATTTCCCGTTCAAGCCGATCCGCATGATCGTCTCCTTCGCGCCGGGCGGCCCTGCCGACATCGTCGCGCGCTCGATCAGCCCCCGGCTCGGTGAACTGCTCGGCCAGCCGATACTGCTCGAGAACCGGGGTGGCGCCGGCGGCACCATCGGTTCCGAGATCGTCGCCCGTGCCGCGCCGGACGGTTACACGCTGACCTACATGAGCCAGAGCAGCGTGGTCTTCGGCCCGTACCTGTACAAGAAGCTTGCCTATGATTCGATCAGGGACTTCACCCCGGTGTCCTCGATCGTGACCACGCCCTACGTGGTCGCGATCAACCCGCGCGTGCCGGCCAAGACGCTGGCTGACCTGCAGCGGCTGGGCAAGGGGAAGAAGTCTTTCCTGAGCTACGGCTCGTCCGGGCCGGGTGCCACGTCGCACATCGGCGGCGAACTGCTCGCTGCGGCCACCGGCCTTTCGCTGCTTCACGTGCCCTACAAGGGCACGGGTCCGGCCCTGGCCGGCGTGGTCGCCGGCGAGATCGACATGATGGTCGCCGACCTCGGGCCGGTGATCAGCATGGCCCGTGACGGGCGCCTGCGCATGCTGGCCGGGTTCGGGGCGAAGCGCATCGCCGCCACGCCCGAGCTGCCCACGGTCATCGAGTCGGGTTTCAAGATCGTTCCGCTCGAGGGCCGGTTCGGCCTGATGGGCCCGGCCAACCTGCCGAGGGACATCGTCACCCGCCTGCATGGCGCAGTGGTCACCACGCTGAAGTCACCGGAAATTCGCGCCCGCTTCGATTCGCTCGGCTATGAAACGATCGGTGACACGCCCGAGCAGTACGCCGCGATCGTCCGCCGCGAGCTCGAGGAGTTCGGCAAGCTGATCCGCCAGGCCGGCATCCAGCCCGAGTGATCCGGGTGGTCGCTTGACACGTGCTGTGATCACGGTCACCCTTCGTGATCACAGCGCGTGGCCTGGCAGGCCACTCCATTACGGTCGTACAGTGCAGGGGCAGGGATGAGCAGGATCGTATCGGTGGAGACCATGCTCGTGCAGTTGCCGACCCGGCGCGAGCACAAGTGGACCGGCCTGACCGAACCGATCGGCCGCTACGTGCTGACCCGGATGACCGACGACGATGGCGTCGTCGGCTGGGGTGAGGCGCCCGCCCTGAAGGATTGGGGTGGCGAGTTCGGTCGCTACTTCGGCGAGTCGTCATCCATCGTCGCGCTGGTGATCGAACGCTATCTCGCACCCGCCGTGGCCGGGATGGAACCCGGTAACTTCGCCGCCCTGCACCAGCGGATGGATGCGGTGGTGAAGGGTTATCCGTACGCCAAGGCGTCGGTCGAATTCGCCGCATACGACCTTGCGGCGCGCCGGCTCGGCGTGCCGGTCCATGCCCTGCTGGGCGGCGCATCCCGCACGCGGGTGCCGGTCACGCATTCGATCGGCCTGATCGGCATCGAAGAGGCCGAGCGCGAGGTGGCCAAGGTCGCGGCTGAAGGCATCCGCACGATCAAGATCAAGGTGGGGGTCGATCCGAAGCGCGACATCGAGATGGTGCGCGTGATCCGCAACACCGTCGGGCCGGATGTCGAACTGTGCGTCGATGCCAACGAAGGCTACGCTTCGCCGGGCGAGGCGATCCGCACGCTGCGCGCGATGGAGGCGTACGGCCTGAAGTACGCCGAGCAGCCGGTGATGGGCATCGAGCGTATCTCCCAGGTCGCGCGAGCGATCGACACCCCGGTGATGGCCGACGAAAGCGCCTGGAATGCGCATGACGTGGTCCAGATCATCGCCCAGGGCGCGGTGCAGATCGTGTCGATCTACACGACCAAGCCCGGCGGCCTGTACCGCGCAATGGAGGTCGCCGCGGTGTGCAGTGCGGCGGGCATCCTGTGCAACGTCAACGGATCGGTCGAGACCGGCGTA
>JBIITW010000251.1:0-6649 GCA_044340265.1 Burkholderiales bacterium
CGCAGCGCTGGCGGCCGTACTCGATCCGGTCGTCGTCTCGGACGCGGCGCGGGCGGTCGGTGAAGACCTGGCGCGCGCCGAGCGCGGCATCGTCTGGCTCGGCAACCTCGCCACCCAGCATCCGCGCCTGGCTGAACTCGAAATGCTGGCGCAGGCACTGGCCGTGGCGACCGGTGCCCGGTTCGGCCATCTCGGCGCGGGCGCCAACAGCGTCGGGGCCGTGCTGGCCGGCGCACTGCCCGGCGCGGGCGGCCTGGATGCGCAGGCGATGATCGCCGCGCCGCGCAAGGCCTACCTGCTGCTCGGCGCCGAACCCGAACTGGATTGTGCGGACGGTGCAGCGGCGCTTGCCGCGATGAAGGCGGCCGAGTTCGTGGTGGCGCTGTCGCCGTTCGAACACCGTGCGCTCGACTACGCGGAAGTGATCCTGCCGATCGCACCGTTCACCGAAACCGCCGGCACCTTCGTCAACACCGAGGGCAGGGCACAGGCCTTTGCCGGTGTCGTGCGGCCGCTGGGCGACACCCGCCCAGCCTGGAAGGTGCTGCGCGTGCTCGGCAACCTGCTCGAGCTGCCCGGTTTCGACCAGGATTCCTCCGAGGCCGTGCGCGCAGCGATGGCGCTCGATGCCCTGCCGGCGGCAGGCTGCGACAATGGCCTGTCGTCGTCGTCGCTGCAGGTGGATGCCGGGGCCGCAACGCCGACGGGTGTCGAGCGCGTGTCGCCGGTGCGCATACACGATGCCGACGCACTTGCCCGCCGCTCGCCGCCGCTGCAGAAATCGCACGATGCGGCGCCGGTGCAGGCCGCGCTGGCCACCGACCTCTGGCAACGCGCAGGCCTGCAGCCGGGCGATTCGGTACGCATCGGAAGCGGCGGCGCCAGCGCGCTGTTCCCGGCTTCGCTCGATCCGCGGCTGCCTGCGGGGTGCCTGCTGCTGCCGGCCGGGCATGCCTCGACCTTTGCGCTCGGCGCCGCTGCGGGTCCTGCCGCCGGCGCCACTGCCCTCGTGATCGAACGCGTCCCTGCGCCGGCCCCGGCCGTCCGCGCCGAGACGGTGAACTGAGGGCGCCGCGATGGAATTCTTCGAAAACCTGCTCGGCCCCGCCTGGCCCGTGGTCTGGACCCTGGTCAAGATCATGGCGATCGTGCTGCCGATCACCATCTGCGTGGCCTTCCTCACGCTGGCCGAGCGCAAGGTGATCGGCTACATGCAGCTGCGCATCGGACCGAACCGGGTGATGGCGTTCGGCATGGGCTGGACGGCCGGCCTGGCGCAGCCCTTCGCCGACGTGTTCAAGCTGATCTTCAAGGAGATCATCGTCCCGACCGGTTCCAACCGGTTCCTGTTCCTGATCGCACCGACGCTGTCGATCATGCCCGCCCTGGCGGCGTGGGCGGTGCTGCCGTTCGGGCCCGAGACGGTGCTCGCCGACATCGACGCCAGCCTGCTCTACGTGCTGGCACTGACCTCGATGGGCGTCTATGGCGTGATCGTCGCCGGCTGGGCATCCAACTCGAAGTACGCCTTCCTCGGCGCGATGCGCTCGGCCGCGCAGATCGTGTCCTACGAGATCGCGATGGGTTTTGCGCTGGTCGGCGTGCTCATGGTGTCGGGCAGCCTCAACCTGGGCGAGATCGTGCGTGCACAGACAGGCGGCGGCTTCTGGAGCTGGAACCTGCTGCCGCTGTTCCCGCTGTTCCTGGTCTACTTCATCGCCGGCGTGGCCGAGACCAACCGCGCACCGTTCGACGTCGCCGAGGGCGAGTCCGAGATCGTCGCCGGCTTCCATGTCGAATACTCGGGCACCGCGTTCGCCGTGTTCTTCCTGGCCGAATACGCGAACATGATCCTGATCTCGGCGCTGGCCGCGCTGATGTTCCTCGGCGGCTGGCTGCCGCCGGTGCAGGTCGATTCGCTCGCCGCGATCCCGGTGGTCGGGCTGCTGTTCGGGCCCGGCGCGCACTGGCTGTTCATCAAGATCGCGCTCGTGCTGTTCTGCTTCCTCTGGCTGCGGGCGACCTTCCCGCGCTACCGCTACGACCAGATCATGCGCCTGGGCTGGAAGGTCTTCATTCCGCTCACGCTGGTTTGGATCATGGTCGTGGGCGTGGCGATGATGGAACCCGTGCGCAGCTGGCCTCCGTTCAGCTGGTGGTTCTGAGGCCATGGCGACCCGCGGAGACACCCGATGATCAATGGCATACAGCGTTTCTTCAAGTCGTTCCTGCTGCTCGAACTGCTGCGCGGCATGATGCTGACCGGGCGCAACCTGTTCGCGCGCAAGATCACCGTGCAGTACCCGGAGGAGAAGACCCCGCAGAGCCCGCGCTTCCGCGGCCTGCATGCGCTGCGCCGGTACCCGAACGGCGAGGAACGCTGCATCGCCTGCAAGCTGTGCGAGGCGGTCTGCCCGGCGATGGCGATCACCATCGAGTCCGAGGTGCGCGATGACGGCACCCGGCGCACGACCCGCTACGACATCGACCTCACCAAGTGCATCTTCTGCGGGCTGTGCGAAGAGTCCTGCCCGGTCGACTCGATCGTCGAGACGCGCACGCTCGAGTACCACGGCGAGCGGCGCGGGGACCTCGTCTACACCAAGGAAATGCTGCTGGCGATCGGCGACCGCTGTGAAGACCAGATCGCCCGCGACAGGATGGCCGATGCGAACTACCGTTGACATGGCGCCCGGCACGACGCCGACGAGGGCAGCACGATGAATTTCCAGACGATCGTCTTCTTCGTGCTGGCGACGGTGCTGATCCTGTCCGCGCTGCGCGTGATCACCGCGCGCAACCCGGTGCATGCCGCGCTGTTCCTGGTGCTTTCCTTCGCCGCCGCCGCCGGCCTGTGGCTGCTGCTGCATGCCGAGTTCCTGGCGATCACCCTGATCCTGGTCTACGTCGGCGCGGTGATGGTGCTGTTCCTGTTCGTGATCATGATGCTCGACATCAACGTCGACCGGTTGCGCGAGGGCTTCTGGAACATCCTGCCGATCGCGCTGCCGGTGGCCGTGCTGCTGCTGGCGATCATGGGCGCGACGCTCATGGGACCGTACTTCGGCCTTTCGATGCGGCCGCCGCCGCCCGAAGTGGCCGAGGGCTACAGCAACACGCGCGCGATCGGCATGGTGCTCTACACCGAATACCTGTATCCGTTCGAACTCGCCGCGGTGATCCTGCTGGTGGCGATCGTCGCCGCGATCGCGCTGACCCTGCGCGCGCGCAAGAACACGCGCAGCATCGATCCGGCCGTGCAGGTCGCCGCGACCCGCGAGGGCCGCGTGCGGCTGGTGTCGATGCCGTCCGAGAAGAAGGGCGTGTCCGCGCCCCCGCCGGAACCCGAATCGACGCCACAACCGCCGCCGCAGCAAAGTCCGCCGCAACCGCAGAAATGACCCGCGCGGTCCATGGGGACCGGCGCAGGACCGACACCAGGAAGAAGCAAGAAAAAAGGGAGCCAAGCCGTTGGTGCCGCTGTCGTACTACCTGATTCTGGGCGCGATCCTTTTTGCGATCAGCGTGCTCGGCATCTTCCTCAACCGGAAGAATGTGATCATCCTGCTGATGGCGATCGAGCTGAACCTGCTCGCGGTGAACCTGAACTTCATCGCCTTCAGCTATTTCCTGCAGGACATCGCCGGGCAGGTGTTCGTGTTCTTCATCCTGACCGTCGCCGCCGCCGAGTCCGCGATCGGCCTGGCCATCCTGGTCGCGCTGTTCCGCAACCTGCGCACCATCCATGTCGACGACCTCGACACGCTGAAAGGGTGAGGGCGCCGCGATGACGATGCAGACGGTCTACCTGCTGGTTCCCCTGGCCCCGCTGTTCGGTGCGCTGGTCGCGGGCCTGTTCGGCCGCCAGGTCGGGCGCACCGGTGCGCACCTGGTCACCATCGCCGGCGTGGCGGTGTCGCTGGCCGCGTCGATCTGGGTGTTCCTCGACGTGCTGGAAGGCAACACGTTCAACGGCACGGTCTACACCTGGCTGACCTCGGGCGACATCCGCCTCGAGATCGGCTTCCTGATCGACAGCCTCACCGCCACCATGATGCTGGTGGTGACCTCCGTGTCGCTGATGGTGCACATCTACACCATCGGCTACATGAAGGACGATCCGGGCTACCAGCGGTTCTTCTCGTACATCTCGCTGTTCACCTTCTCGATGCTCATGCTGGTCATGAGCAACAACTTCCTGCAGCTGTTCTTCGGCTGGGAGGCGGTCGGGCTGGTGTCCTACCTGCTGATCGGGTTCTGGTACAAGCGGCCGACGGCGACCTACGCGAACCTGAAGGCGTTTCTGGTCAACCGGGTCGGCGACTTCGGCTTCCTGCTCGGCATCGGCCTGGTCCTCGCCTTCTTCGGCACCCTCGACTACCAGCAGGTGTTCGACCGCGCGCCGACGATGGTCGATGCGCGCATCGAGATCTTCTCCGGCGCCAGCTGGTCGCTGGTCACGGTGACCTGCATCCTGCTGTTCATCGGCGCGATGGGCAAGTCGGCGCAGTTCCCGCTGCATGTGTGGCTGCCCGATTCGATGGAAGGCCCGACGCCGATCTCCGCGCTGATCCATGCCGCCACGATGGTCACCGCCGGCATCTTCATGGTCGCGCGCATGTCGCCGCTGTTCGAGCTGTCCGAGACCGCGCTCTCCTTCGTGCTGGTCACCGGCGCGATCACCGCGCTGTTCATGGGCCTGCTCGGCATCGTGCAGAACGACATCAAGCGGGTGGTCGCCTATTCGACGCTGTCCCAGCTGGGTTACATGACGGTGGCGCTGGGCGCTTCCGTCTATTCGGTGGCGATCTTCCACCTGATGACCCATGCCTTCTTCAAGGCGCTGCTGTTCCTTGCGGCCGGTTCGGTGATCATCGGCATGCACCACAACCAGGACATCCGCTGGATGGGCGGGGTGCGCAAGTACATGCCCATCACCTGGCTGACCTCGCTGATCGGGTCGCTGGCGCTGATCGGCACCCCGTTCCTGTCCGGCTTCTATTCGAAGGACTCGATCATCGTGGCGGTCGGGCAGTCGAACATCGCCGGTGCCGGATTCGCCGCGTTCGCGGTGACCGCGGGCGTGTTCATCACCGCCTTCTACTCGTTCCGGATGTACTTCCTGGTGTTCCACGGTCCCGAGCGCTACCACCTGAAGCCGCATGATCCGCACGATGACGACCATGGGCACGACAGCAAGCCGCACGAGTCGCCGTGGGTCGTCACGCTGCCGCTGGTGCTGCTGGCCATCCCGTCGGTCGCCATCGGCTACCTGACGCTGACGCCGATGGTCCTCGGTGACTGGTTCGCCGGTCCGATCTTCGTCGACGGTGCCCATGGCGCCATGGAGCACCTGAAGGGCCATCTCCATGGCCCGCTCGAGATGGCCCTGCACGGGTTCGTCACCGCGCCGTTCTGGCTGGCGGTGGCCGGCGTCGCGCTCGCCTGGTTCCTGTACCTGAAGCGTCCGGACCTGCCGGATGCGATCGCCGCGCGGATGAAGGGCCTGCACACCCTGCTGCTCAACAAGTACTACATCGACGAGATCTACGCCTTCCTGTTCCGCGACGGCCTGCGCAGCGTCGGCACCTTCCTGTGGAAGGTCGGCGACGTGAAGCTGATCGACGGGGTGATGGTCAACGGCTCGGCCTGGGTGGTCGGGCAGGTCGCCAGACTGTCGCGCCAGCTGCAGTCGGGCTACCTCTATACCTACGCGTTCACGATGCTGATCGGCGTGCTCGGCCTGCTGGTGCTGTGGCTGGTGCGCACGCGCGCGGTGTTCTGAACAACACGAATCGAAAATGACGAATCGAAAATGACTCCGCTGCTGACACTGGCCATCTGGGTGCCCATCGCCAGCGCGCTGCTCGTGCTGGCCACCGGCTCCGACCGCAACGCCGGCCTGGCGCGAATCCTCGCACTGGCCGGTGCGCTGGCCGGCTTCGCGGTCACGCTGCCGCTCTGGTTCGGATTCGATCCCCTGCAGCCGGGGCTGCAGTTCGTCGAGTTCCTGCCCTGGGTGCCGGCGTTCAACATCAACTACCACCTGGGCATCGACGGCATCTCGCTGCTGCTGATCCTGCTCAACAGCTTCACCACCGTGCTGGTGGTGATCGCCGGCTGGAAGGTGATCGACAACCGCGTCGCCCAGTACATGGCCGCGTTCCTGATCCTGTCCGGCCTGATGAATGGCGTGTTCTGCGCGATGGACGCGCTGCTGTTCTACTTCTTCTTCGAGGCGACGCTGATCCCGATGTTCATCGTGATCGGCATCTGGGGCGGCCCCAACCGGGTCTACGCATCGGTCAAGTTCTTCCTGTACACCCTGATGGGCTCGCTGCTGATGCTGGTGGCGCTGATCTACCTGTTCCTGCTGTCCGACGGCAGCTTCGCGCTGTCCGAGTGGTACAAGCTGCCGATCGCGTTCGAGGCGCAGGTGCTGATCTTCATCGCCTTCTTCCTCGCCTTCGCGGTCAAGATCCCGATGTGGCCGGTGCACACCTGGCTGCCCGACGCGCACGTCGAGGCACCTACCGGCGGTTCGGTGGTGCTGGCGGCGATCATGCTGAAGCTCGGTGGCTATGGTTTCCTGCGCTTCTCGCTGCCGATCGCACCGGATGCGAGCCAGGCGCTGGCCGGCGTGGTGGTC
>JBIITW010000053.1:0-23836 GCA_044340265.1 Burkholderiales bacterium
CTGCGTATTCGCGTACGTCCTGGGTGATCTTCATCGAGCAGAAGTGCGGCCCGCACATCGAACAGAAATGGGCGAGCTTGGCGCCTTCCTGCGGCAGGGTCTCGTCGTGGAAGTCTTTCGCGGTGTCGGGATCGAGGCCGAGGTTGAACTGGTCTTCCCAGCGGAACTCGAAGCGGGCCTTGGACAGGGCGTTGTCACGTACCTGCGCGCCAGGATGGCCCTTCGCCAGGTCGGCCGCATGGGCGGCGATCTTGTAGGCGATGATGCCGTCCTTCACGTCCTTCTTGTCCGGCAGCCCGAGGTGCTCTTTCGGCGTCACGTAGCAGAGCATCGCGGTGCCATACCAGCCGATCATCGCCGCGCCGATCGCGCTGGTGATGTGGTCGTAGCCCGGCGCGATGTCGGTGGTCAGCGGCCCGAGGGTGTAGAACGGTGCCTCCTTGCAGTACTTCAGCTGGAGGTCCATGTTCTCCTTGATCAGGTGCATCGGCACATGGCCAGGGCCCTCGATCATGGTCTGCACGTCATGCTTCCAGGCGATGTCGGTCAGCTCGCCGAGGGTCTTCAGCTCGCCCAGCTGCGCGTCGTCATTCGCGTCGTAGTTCGAGCCGGGACGCAGGCCGTCGCCGAGCGAGAACGACACGTCGTACGCCTTCATGATCTCGCAGATGTCCTCGAAGTGCGTGTAGAGGAAGTTCTCCTTGTGGTGCGCGAGGCACCACTTGGCCATGATCGAGCCGCCGCGCGACACGATGCCGGTCATCCGCTTGGCCGTCCACGGGATGTAGCGCAGCAGCACGCCGGCATGGATGGTGAAGTAATCGACGCCCTGCTCGGCCTGTTCGATCAGCGTATCGCGATAGATCTCCCAGGTCAGTTCCTCGGCCTTGCCGTCGACCTTCTCGAGCGCCTGGTAGATCGGCACGGTGCCGATCGGCACCGGCGAGTTGCGGATGATCCACTCGCGCGTCTCGTGGATGTTCTTGCCGGTCGACAGGTCCATCACCGTGTCGCCGCCCCAGCGGATCGACCAGGTCATCTTCTCGACTTCCTCCTGGATGCCGGAGGTGACCGCCGAGTTGCCGATGTTGGCGTTGATCTTCACCAGGAAGTTGCGGCCGATGATCATCGGCTCGCTCTCGGGGTGGTTGATGTTGGCCGGGATGATCGCGCGCCCGCGGGCGACTTCATCGCGCACGAACTCGGGCGTGATCTGCTTCGGCAGGCTGGCACCGAACGACTCGCCCGGATGCTGCCGGCGCAGCATCTCGGAGCAGCCCTCCAGCCGCTGCGTCTCGCGGATCGCGATGTATTCCATCTCGGGCGTGACGATGCCACGGCGTGCATAGTGCATCTGCGACACGTTGGCACCGGGCTTCGCGCGCCGCGGCAGCCGCTTCAGGTTGAAGCGCAGCTCGGCCAGCTTCGGATCGTCCAGCCTTACCTGGCCATAGACCGAGGTCGGGCCGCCCAGGCGCTCGGTGTCGTTGCGCTCCTCGATCCAGGCCTCGCGCACGGGCTTAAGCCCGTTGCGGATGTCGATCATCACCGACGGGTCGGTATACGGGCCCGACGTGTCGTACACGAACAGCGGCGCGTTCACTTCAGCGCCCATGCCGGCCGGGGTGTCGGACTGCGAGATCTCGCGCATCGGCACCTGGATGTCAGGCCGGGAACCTTCGATGTACACCTTGCGCGAACGCGGGAAGGGTTGCGTCGCGGCCTGGTCGACCTGCGCCAGCTCATTGACGAATTTCGGATCGTTCATCGCTCACTCCCGGAATGGATTCGTATCGTCGGGAGGCCCTGCATGAACCGTGGTTCGACCCGGCAGGCAGGATCGATGAGCGGTGACGCAACGCTTCCCTACGGCGGCATGACCCGCATCAGGTTCGAAGGGTATCTCTCACCGGCACCCGCCTGCGGCTGACCGCGGTCGGGCCGGACCCCCAACGTGTGTCCGGACGCTACTTGAACGAGCACCCGATTGCAAATGCCATCGCCCAGCACACCCCCGGCCCGCGGGAAGCCGCATGTTAATATTGAAGTCCTCTACCCTCAGGCAATCGGCATCCGGATGGACTTCGAGCAAGCCCGATTCAACATGGTCGAACAGCAGATCCGCACCTGGGACGTGCTCGACCCCGCGGTACTCGAACTGCTCGGCACGCTGCCCAGGGAACGGTTCGTGCCCGACGGCCGGCGCGAACTGGCGTTCGCCGACCTGGAACTGCCGATCGGCCATGGCGAGATGATGCTGGCGCCGAAGCTGCAGGCGCGCATCCTGCAGGAAGTGACCGTCGCGCCGACCGACCGCATCCTCGAGATCGGCACCGGCACCGGCTACCTGACCGCACTGCTCGCCAGTCGTGGCGCGTCGGTGACCAGCGTCGAGATCCATGGCGACCTCGCCGCAGCCGCACGCACCCGTCTCGCCGACCTGGGCATCGACAACGCGAAGATCGAGACCGGCGACGGTGCCCGCGGCTGGGACACCGGTACCGCCTACGATGTGATCGTGCTCACCGGTTCGCTGCCGATGCTGCCCGACACCTTCCAGAAGCAGTTGAAGCCGGGTGGTCGCCTGTTCGTGATCGTCGGCGAACGGCCGGTGATGTCTGCCCGGCTGATCGTCCGCGAAGGCGACAGCTCCTACGCCGCGGTCACGCTGTTCGAAACCGTGGTCGAATCCCTGCGCAATGCGCAGCAACCCGAGAGGTTCGTGTTTTGATCGAGCCGATGACCCCTGCCGAGCTGAAAGCCTGGCTCGATGACGAGACCCGCGAAACGCCGGTCGTGATCGACGTGCGCGAGGCCTGGGAGCACGCACTGGTCAAGGTCGACGGCGCGCTGCACATGCCGATGCAGACCGTGCCCGGGCGACTCGGCGACCTCGACCCGGCACAGCCGCATGTATTGATGTGCCACCACGGCATGCGCAGCTACCAGGTCGCCCAGTTCCTGCACAACCAGGGCTTCGACCGGGTCTACAACCTGACCGGCGGCATCGATGCCTGGGCGGAGGAAGTGGCGCCGGAGCTGGCGCGCTACTGAGCGGCAGACAGCGCCCGTTCGGGCGCGGGCGATGCGTGGCCCACGGCATGATGGTGTTCCCCGACCACTGGCGCCGCGCCCGCTGATGACCGCCGACCCGCACCCCGAAAGCAAGTCCGCACTTCGCACCAGGACGCTGTCTGCCCGTGCTTCGCTGGGCAGCGAAGCGCGTGCCGAAGCCAGTCTGGCCATCGCGGGGCACCTGCTCCGGCTGCCCGCGCTGTTCACCTCCGGCACCGTGTCCGCCTATGTCGGCTTCGACACGGAGATCGACACCGCGCCGTTCCTGGCGGCGATCCTTGCACAGGGCAAGCGGCTGGTCCTGCCCCGCGTGGTGGATGTCGAATCGCGCGAACGGCGCCACCTCGTGCTGCATCAGGTGGGTGATGTCGCGCGCGACACGCGCCCAGGGCGCTGGGGCATCCGCGAACCCGATCCAGATCTGTGTCCCGTGGTCGACCCGCTCGACATAGACCTGGTGCTGCTGCCTGGGGTCGCCTTCGACCGCAGCGGCGGCCGGCTGGGCTATGGCGCCGGATTCTACGATCGGCTGCTCGGGTCGATGCGCCCCGACTGCATCCGGGTGGCGGCGGCGTTCTCGATCCAGGTGGTGCCGGCGGTGCCGCTCGAACCCCATGACCAGCGGGTGCAGCGGCTGGTCACCGAGCACGGCGAAATCCCGTTGACCGGCTGATCCCGGGCGCATTGACGCTGACTGACGTGTCACAGTCGCTCCCCAACGACAGCAAGCCGGGGTATTCTTCGGCCCCCGCGATGTTCAGGACGCTCTTCATGACCTCGAAAACCTCCCCCTCCCTGAAGCCTGCAACCGGCTGCGCCGCGCTCGCCGCGATCACCCTCTGCGCCGCTGCCGGCAGCACCTGGGCGGCCGAGGCCCCGTACCCGACGCGCCCGATCCGCATCGTCGTGCCGTTCGCCCCCGGTGGCGGCAACGACATCGCCGCGCGCTTCGTCGCGCAGATGTTCCAGGATTCGTTCGGCCAGCAGGGCCTGGTCGACAACCGTCCCGGCGCGGGCAGCACGCTCGGCACCGCGATCGCCGCGCAGGCCGTCCCGGACGGGCACACCATCCTGGTGACGCATAACGCGATGGCCATCAACGAGAGCCTGTACGCGAAGCTGCCCTACAGCGTGCGCGACTTCGCACAGGTCGCACTGATCGCCGAGACCACCAACGTGCTGGTGGTGCACCCGTCGATGAACGTGAAGAACGTCAAGGACCTGATCGCCATGCTGCGCGCCAAGAAGGGCGGGTTCAACTACGCGAGCACCGGGGCCGGCGGCACCTCGCACCTGGCGGCGGAATACTTCAAGCAGTTGACCGGCACCGACATGGTCCACGTGCCGTACAAGGGCACCGGTCCGGCACTGTCCGACCTGGTCGGCGGTTCGACCCAGTTCATGATTGCCGCGGCGCCGGGCACCCTGGGCTTCATCAAGGGCAACCGCCTCGTGGCGCTGGCGACCACCGGCGTCAAGCGCTGGGCACAGCTGCCCGACCTGCCGACACTGTCCGAAGCGGGCGTGCCCGGCTACCAGTTCGATACCTGGTATGGCGCACATGCACCGGCGAAGACCCCGCGCCCCATCATCAATCGACTCAATGCCGAGATCAACAAGTCGCTGCAGGTGCCGGCCCTGCGCGCACGGCTGGTCGATGCCGGCCTGGATCCGTCGCCGATGTCGCCCGACGAGTTCTCGAAGTTCGTGCGCGCGGAGACCGAGCGGATGCGCAAGATCATCCAGGCGTCGGGCGCCAGGGCAGAGTAGGAAATCGGCCTGCCCTGACGGGGCACCGAGGCTTGTGGTGAAGATCACCGTGTCACGATCGACCGGTCCGGACCTTCACCGGTCGATCTCGAGCACCACCTTGCCCAGGCTTTCGCGGGCCTGCAGGGCAGCCATCGCCTCCCGGTAACGCTCCATCGGGTAGGCATGCGACACATGCGGCTTCAGGCGCCCTGCTGCCGTCCATGCAAACAGTTCGTCCATCATCGCCTGCACCTTCGGCGCGCGCTGTGCGCGCTCGTCGGCAAGCCCCCAGCCGGCATGCGCGCCGAAGTAGAAGCCGTGCAGCGCGATGTTCTTCACCAGCAGCAGGTTGGCCGGCACCTGCTGGATCTGTCCCTGCGCGAAGCCGATGATCACCATCCGGCCGTACTGGGCACAGGCGCGCAGGCAGGCATCGAACACCGGCCCGCCGACCGGATCGAACACCACGTCGACGCCACGGCCGCCGGTAAGCTTCTTCACCTCGTCGCGGAAACCATCGGTGGGCAGCACGATATCGGCGCCCTGCGAAAGCGCGAATGCGCGTTTCTTCTCGGTGGAGGCGACGGCAATCACCCGCGCACCGAGTGCCTTGCCGACCTGGACCGCTGCGCTGCCGACGCCACCGGCCGCGCCAGTGACGAGCAGCGTTTCGCCGGCCATCAGCCGCGCGCTCCAGACCAGCGCGCCATAGGCCGTTCCATACGAGAGCGGCAGGTGCATCGCGGCGCGCGCGTCGATGCCGTCGGGCATCGGATACACGGTGTACTCGGCCACCACCACCTGCTGCGCATGGCCGCCCCAGTCGAGCGTCGCGGCGACCCGCTGCCCGGGACGCACGCGGGTCACGCCCGCGCCCACCTCGGTCACGAGGCCGATGCATTCCGTACCCGGCACGAACGGCAGCGGCGGACGGCGCTGGTACTTGCCCTCGACCATCAGCCCGGTGGCGAAGCTCACGCTCGAGTATTCGGCGGCGATGCGCACCTCGTCGGCCGCCAGCTGCCCTGGCACTGCGGCCTGTTCCAGCCGCAGGCCGTCCCACGGCCCGAAGGCATGGCAGACGAGTGCCTTCATCCGTTCCTTGTCCATCGCGTTCCCCGCCTCCCGGTGTCGCGCCGATCCCGATCGATGCTCGTTCAGCGCAGGCTTCGAGTGTAGAAGATGCCGAAGCCGCTGACTGCCCCCGCCTCGGCGCGCAGCGATACGTACCGGTGCAGTTCGAAGTCCACGCGCAGCAGGTTGGTCGCGGTGGTCACCGCCTGTTCATAGGCGATGTAGATCCGGTCGGACAGCCGCTTGCCCACGGTGAGCACCTGGCCGGCGAGCGCGCGGCTGCCACCGATCCCGATGTCATCCAGGCCGAAGGCTTCGGCGATCCGGCGCGTGACCGGCACGCCTTCACCACCCAGCATCGAGCCGGCAATGCCGGCGACCAGCGCCGCATCGGCCTGCGACGCGCTCTCGAGGCTGCGACCCAGCACCAGCCAGGACAGCTGCTCACCCTGGGGCATCGGCGGGTTGGAGGTGGTGTTCACGCGCAGCGCACGCACCGTACCGGTGATCTCGACCCCCACTTCGACCGACGGCAGCCTGCGCAGCGCCACGGCATCGATGCCGGGGTTGTCGATCGGACCGTTGAACACCAGCTGCCCGCGCGCCACCTCCAGCCGCTGGCCGAACGCCGCGAAGGTGCCACGCTCGGTGGCGATCGTGCCGCGAGCCAGCAGGGTGCCGTCATCGACCGAGGCCAGCCGGACCTTGCCGGCCAGCATGGCATCCAGGCCGCTGCCGACCACGCGGAATGCCTTCCCGAGATCGATGTCCAGGCGCAGCCCGAGCGGACTGCGACGCGATGCGCCCGCCGCCGCAGCCGGCTTGCGTCCGAGCACGACCACGTCTTCACCGAGCGCAGTGCGGGTGCCGCGGCCGAACTCGATGTAGCCCTCACGCACCGCCACCTGTCCGGCGAACAGCAGGCGGTTCTTCTCGGCGGCGAGCGTTCCGGACCCGTCCACCACGACACGCCGGTCGGGGCGCGACAGCAGCGTCACCCGGTCCGCGCGCCAGGCGAGCGTAGCCGCGCTGATGCCTTCGCGCAGCGGTACTCGACCCTTCGCGCTGAACGTGCCTTCACCGGCGATCGCTTCCAGCCGGACGACGTCGAGCACGCCATCGGCGAGGCGCGCATCGAGCCGGCCGTCGCGCAGCGCGACGCCGATCTGCGGCGCGTTGAAGCGCAGTCGCTCGCCCAGCAGGCTGCCCGAGACCTGCGGCTTCGCCGGCGTGCCCGTGGCCTCGATGCGTGCGCTCAAGGCGCCATCGATGTCGGCGAACGCGCCCACGTATCGCTCGAAGGGCTTCAAGGTGCGGATCGCGAGGTCCGCGCGCACCTGCATCGGCGAATCCATCGACAGTCGCGGCGCCGGCTCGAGCGCAAACGACGCAGTGCCCTGGCCGAGTGCTGCGCCCTCGATCCGGGCCTGACCCTGCAGTCGATCGTCGGTGAAACGTGCATCGAGTTCGACCCGGCTAAGGCCGAGCGCGAATGGCGGGGTGCCGCGCAGGAAGACATCACCGTTCTCGCGGCGCAGCGCGAGCGTGCCGTTCAACCGGGGCGTCGAAGCAAGTGCCCATTCGCCGCCGACGCGCAGCGTGGAGTCGTAGGCGGGCGCCGCGGCGGCCGGCGGCGGCAGCTTGCCCCTGGTCGGGCCGGTCGTACCGCGGGCCGTGTTGCTGGCAGCGACCGGTTCGGGTCCGGGACCTGAACCCGGCGCCGGCGACACCAGCAGGTCGACCAGTCCACCAGCGGGGAACGCAGCGAACGACCCCCGGGTGGCGATGCGGCCCGGTTCCCAGCGCAACTCGTCCACCTGGACCCGGCCGTCGCCGACCTGGAACCGCGCCGGTGCCAGCACGGCGAGCACCGGCGACAACTCGAGCGCGACCGGCGCGGCGAGCTGCAGCGGGTAACGGCCCTCGTTGCGCGCCTCGACCAGCCGACCGGTCCAGCGCGAACGTAACGCGCTCGTCGGCGCCGCAAGCCCGCCTTCGAGCAGCAGTTTCGCGTCCACGTCGGATCCTCGCAGCGCGAGCGACAGCGCGTGTGCGACGGTCGTGCCACCGAAGCGGATGTCCGCCTGCGAAAGTGCAACCCCGGCGATCGACAGCGCGCGCGCATCGACCTCGACATCGAAGCGCGGCGGCTGCCGCGACAGGTCGGCATCGCCGGTCGCGACGATCCGCGACACGGCCTGCCCTGCGTACGACAGGCGGCTGCCCTGCATGCTGAACCTCGCCACCGGGGTACGCAGGTCGCCGGTCACGCTGGCCGCGACATTGACCTGGCCGGCGAAGCCGGGCAGCAGCAGCGACGGCTCGCTCGCATCGAGCACGACCTCCAGCACGCTGCCCGGCGCGCCATTGGAGCCGGTCGCACGAAGGGTATTGCGACCCGCCGACAAAAGGATGTCTGCATCGTCCACCCGGTCGGCCGAGAACCGGCCGCGCACCCGGCCGCGCAGCGTGAGCACCCGCGGCGACGGCGCGACGGCCGTCGGAGCAGCCAGCGCGATACGGCTGGGCGCGAGGGTCGCGTCGATGAGTACCTGCCATGAAGGCTGGAGGTGCCCGCGTGCGGAGACCGCCGCATTGATCGATGCCTGCGGCACGCCGGCCTTCGCCGCCTGCTCGGCGCCGGGTGCGCCGGCGGCGCTGGCCGCCGCGATGAAACGCGAGGGATCGAACGACCGGAACTGCAGGTCGGCCTCGAACGAACGATCGCCATCGAGGCGCAGGCGTCCACGTCCACTCGCTTCGCCGTCATCGGCCGCCCCGCCGACGGCACCACTGCGCAGCACGATCCGGTCGAACACCACGTCCGCTCCGGCACGCTGGCCAACGGCTTCGATGCGCAGCGCAGCCGCCGCTCCGGCCGCAGCGGGCCGAGCGCCGGGCCCGCCCGGGACTGCTGCCACCCTCTTGCGCGGCACGCCGCGCTGCTCGAGCGCGACATCGAACTGCTGGCGCTCCGGCGTCAACCCGAGCGCGACCTTGCCCGCGAGCCGGGTCGGCACCAGCCGGGCATCGATCGCCTCCAGGTCGAGCGCAGCGACGTCGAGTTGCCAGCTGCTGTCGAACGCCGCTCCCTTGCCGCCGACCGGCAGCGCGACCGTGCCGCGGCCCTCGATGCTGCCGCCACCGCTCAGCGCGATGCGCAGCGGCGAGAGCACCGCGCGGCGCTTGGCCGGATCGACCTCGAAGCCGGTGTCGAACCCGGTCACCGGGACGCGTTGCGCACCCACCTCGCCGGGCAGGCGGTTCACCCCCTGCAGCCGGCCGCGCAGCGGCCCGGCCACCGCCATGCTGGCCTCCAGCTGCAGGTCGAGGGCGGTATGCGGTGCGCCGCCGGCGATCGCCGCTGCATCGAGGCCCTGCGCTTCGATCCGGATCGCGGGCAGCAGCGTCGGTGAGAACGGCGCCATCGTGGCTTCGACCCGCGCCTTCAACCAGTCGCGCGGCGCGCTGCCTGCGATCGTGCCTTTCGCGACCAGCGCCGCCAGCGGGCCATCGAGGGTGAAATCGGCTGCACCGAGCGCGGCGGCCGACAGCCGAAGCTTCGCGGCGAGCGCGAAGGGCGCAGTGGCCTCGATGCCACCGCCAAGGGCGACGACGATCGTCTCTGCTTCGGAAGGCCCGGCCAGGCCAGGCAGGCGCACGGTCAATGCATCGACCTCGTGCCGCAGCGGGCCGCCGCGATAGGCGAATGCGAGCCCTGCCAGCTGCATGCGCGTGCCGCCGCTGGCATAGGACAGGCGGCCGATGGCTGCACGATCGATGCGCACCTCGATCGGCAGCGCAAGGCTCTGCGGCTCGCGCGTCGATTCGTCCGACGCAGGCCGCTCGACCACGGCCTCGGCCACCGCGATGCGGTCGAACACCAGCTGCCGGCTCCACAGTGCGGCGAGCGAGGGATCGATCTCCACGCCGGTCAGCGTGGCACGCGTGCCATCGGCCTGTGCGTAATCGATCCGGTCGGCGACGATCGCGGTGAACAGCGACCCCGACAGGTCGGTGAACACGAGTCGCCCGCCGGCCTGTGCCACTGCGCCGGACAGCTGCGCGGCCGCCCATTGCAGCGCCCATGTCGAGCGCGCGAACAGCACGACGGCCAGCGAGAGCAGCAGCAGCAGGACCAGCAGCCCGATCGCGATCCGGCGCATGGGCCTGGCCATCAGAAGTTCACCCCGAGCGACAGGTGCAGCCGCACGTCCTTCGACCGGTCGCCGTACGCGATATCCACGCGCACCGGGCCGAGCGGCGTGCGCACCCGCGCACCGAAGCCCGCGCCTTGCACGACATCGCGCAGGTCGGACACGGTATCGGCGGCGTTGCCGACATCGTAGAACGCCGCGATGCCCCAGCGGTCGTTGATCCAGCGCGTCGCCTCGACGCTGGCCAGCGCATACATGCGCCCGCCGGTGACCGCCGGTCCCTTGTTCACGCCGATGCTCTGGAAGCCGTAGCCGCGGATCGAGGTGTCGCCGCCCGTACGGAAAAGGAAGCTCTCCGGGATGCCGTCGGTGGTGCTGGATGCGATCGCTCCTCCCTCGACACGCAACAGCACGGTCGCCGTGCGGCCGAGCGGGATCCAGTGCACGACCTGGGCAACGCCGCGCGCGAAGCTGCGCGTCGATACCCCGGGCGGCGCGACGCCGGCCTGCACTGACCAGCTGGTGCCGCGGTTGGGCGACAACAGGTCATCGGTTGCACGCCGCGTGTAGCGCCAGGCACCGAACACCGCATGCACGGTATCGCTCGGACTGCCGTCGGGCTGCTGTTGCTGCAGGTGTGCACCGACGCTCCACTGCGGCTGCCGCCGCTCGTCGATCGCGGTGCGATTGAAGGTGACACTGCCTTCACGCTGGAACAGGCCGGAGATGTCGCTCTGGTTGAACTGCAGCAGGTAGGCATGCTGCCAGCCGTCCGCGCGGGCCGGCACGGCGATCGACGACGTCGCGCGCGCGGAACGACTCTCGACACGCGCGTCGGAACGCCAGCGCCAGCCACGGTCGAGGAAGTCGTTGTCGGTGTAGCCGAGCTGGGCCCGGTAGAGCGTATCGGTGCTGTAGCCGACGCCAGCCTCGATCCGGCGCGAGTTGGCCTCGATCACCGACACCCGGACCGGTGCAGCCGCAGCGTTGGCCGGATCGTCATCCATCTCGACCTGCACCGCCGAGAAGTATCCGGTCGAGGTGAGCCGGCGCTGGAACAGCAGCAGATCGTCCTCGTCGAACGGGTCGCCGGCGGAGAAGGTGGCCAGGTTGCGCACGAACGAGGCGGGATAGCGCGACAGGCCACGCACCCGGATCTCGCCGAAACGGAACGCAGGACCGCTGTCGAGTTCGACTTCCAGGCGGGCCTGCTGCGTCTCCGGGTCGATGGTCGCCTGGCTGCGCTTCAGGCTGGCGCCGGCGAAACGGTCGCCCGCGAGCGATTCGACTGCCTGCCGCTTGCCGATGTCCCAGTCGATCTGCCTGAACCGGGCGCCCTGCGGCAACGGCCAGAGGGCGAGGATGCGCTCGCGCTGGCGGCGCACCCGCGCCGGGTCCGCGATGACCGACCCGACGAGCTCGATGCGTACCTCGGACACCCGGGTCGGCGGGCCGGGATCGACTTCGAAGCGCACCGTCCATGGCCGCGCCTCGCCGGTGATGGTGCGCACGATGATCGGCGAGAAGTAACCCTCGGTCGCAAGCGTTTCGGTGAGCTGCGACTGTGCTTCTGCGGCAAGCCGCTCGAGCAGGTCCCGGTTCATCCCTTCGTAGGTGCGCCAGCGCAGCAGATCGAGGTCCTGGCGCAACACGCTGCCCAGCGCGAATGGCGCATCGATGACGACCTGGTAGGCGTCGAGCGCGGCCGGCGTCGGCGCCTCCTGTGCATGCGCCTGCGACAGCACGCCGGGCGGCAGGCCCGGCAGGCCCGGCAGAACACAGGGCGCGACGGCCAGCGTCAGTGCGGCGACCTTGAAGGCTTTCCGGGTCATGCCCTTCCACGGCCGGCCCTGTCGGACGCCCCCCGATGGCGCGCGCCACCCGGCACGGGTAAACTTCACGGCCAACTTGTCTTCCCTGGCGGACCCGGCATGATCACTCATTACACAGTAGGCATCGCGGTGGCAATCGTCGCCGTCGTCATGGTCGCGATCATCGTGTTTGGCGCCCGCTCGCCGCACGGGCATGACGACCACCACTGATCGTCCGCCGCGCCAGGCCTTCGGGCGTCCCTCGCGTTCGCGGGGCCGGGTGCCTGCAGGGGGATGTTAGCCGACCGCGCACGACATCGCCGCGGTCGATGCAAATGAATGAGGACCGGCCGGCCTTCCTGATCGTCGACGGTGGCTGAAGCGACGCAACGCATGCGCCCGGCATGCCGCACCGGCCGCGATGGGCGCGATCGGGTCGACTATCGCGCGGTCATCCTGCTCGCCGCACCCCTGTTCGCCAACAGCGCGGTGCAGGCAGCCCTCAACCTCACCGACACCTGGTTCGTCGGTCGTGTGTCCACCGAGGCCACGGCGGCGATGGGCGCGATCCACTGGCTGATCCTGGGCGCGATCTTCCTGCTCGGCGGCGTCGGCATGGGCGTGCAGACGCTGGTCGCGCAGAACCATGGCGCCGGCCGGCTGCAGGACGCCGCGCGGTCGCTGTGGACCGGACTGTGGGTGACGCTGGCGATCAGCCCGCTGTTCCTGCTGCTGGCGCTGTCGGGCCCGCAACTGCTTCGGCCCTTTGCGCTGGCGCCGACGATCGAATCACTTGCGGTCGAGTACTGGTGGCCGCGGCTGCTCGGCGCACCGCTGGCGGTAGGGCTGTGGGCGGTGTCCGGCTTCTTCAACGGCATCGGCCGCACCCGCGTGACGCTCGGCCTGATGCTGACCGTGGCAGTGCTCAACGTGCCGCTCAACGAACTGCTGATGTTCCGCCTCGGCTGGGGCATCGCCGGCGCCGCATGGGCGACCAACATCGCGCTCGCCTGCGGCATCGTGCTCGCGCTCCTGCTGTTCCTGTCCCGGCGCGTGCGCGACGAATACGCTTCGCATCGATGCTGGCGGCCCGAGCTGGGGCGCATCGGCGTACTGCTCGCACTCGGACTGCCGATCGGGCTGGCGATCTCGGTGGACGTGCTCGGCGCGGCGCTGTTCCAGATCATGCAGGTCCAGCTCGGGCCGGTCGATGGCGCCGCGACCCAGATCGTGATGATGCTGACCTCGATCGCCTTCATGCCAGCGGTCGGCATCGGCATCGCCGGCACGACGCTGGTCGGTCAGTCGATCGGCGCCGGCGATCGCGACTGGGCGGCGCGCGTGGGCAACGCGACGATCCGACTGTCGGTGGTCTACATGGGCATCGTGGGCGTGCTCATCGCAGCGGCGGGTCCTTGGGTGATCCCGCTGTTCGTGGCGCAGAGCGACCCGAACTTCGCCGCCACCGTCGCGCTCGCCACCTCGCTGGTATGGATCGCCGCGATCTACCAGGCCTTCGACGCCCTGCACCTGGGCAGCTCGTTCTGCCTGCGCGGCGCCGGCGACACCCGCTTCGCCGCCATCGCACTGCTCGTGCTGTCCTGGGGCCTGTTCGTGCCGCTCGCGCATACCCTGACCTTCGCCCCCGGACAGGGCTGGATCGACGGCCTGCCCCAGTACGGCCTCGGCGCCACCGGCGGCTGGATCGCCATCACCGCCTACATCAGCCTGCTCGGCATCACCCTGCTGCTGCGCTGGCGCTCCGGCGCCTGGCGCCGCATCGACCTCTGAAATCCGGGTCAGAGACGATTTACCGGAACCCGGGTCTGACCCGGGTTCCGGTAAATCGTCTCTGACCCGGATTGGACGCTACCCCCACACAGCCACCGGCATCGGCAGCCCCTGCAGTTCACGGTCGCGCGCCGGCCACTCGGCCTTTCCGCCATGGCGCTCGATCACGTCGGCCAGTTGCCGCGCATGCTGCCCGCTGTGCCACGTCTGCCGCTCGAGGAAGGCATGCAGCGTGACTCGGCCCTGCGGCGTGTCGACCTCGCCGGCACCGGCGCGCTTCGCGCCGTCGGCTTCGCGCCACCACTGCTCGAGGCGCCCGATCACGCCGTCGCCGTAGTCACGCGCGATGCGGCCGTCGGGCACGCCCCCTTCGGGGAAGCGCATCGAAACACCCACCCAGTCGCGCTCGCGCCCTTCGACGCATTCGATGAAGCCGTCGCCGATGCCGAACACATGCCAGGCCAGCTCGCCCAGCGTGCCGGGTCGGCCCTCGATCGGCGGCTGGTCGATCGCCTGCAGCGGCAGCTGTTCGCACAGGCGCTGCGTGCTGCGCAGAATCGCCGTCCAGCGCTGCACCAGCACGTCGGTCGCCAGCGGCACATGCGCCTCGAACGTGACGCCCACGAAGCGCGCGACATCGGCGAGCTGCTGCCCGAACACGAACTCGCTGCCGCGTGCGAGCACCGGCAGGTTGCGCACGCCGAACGCATGCAGCGCCGCGAGGTCGGCAGGGTCGCGCCGGATATCGGCCACCCGGTACGGGATCTGGTGTCGCGAAAGAAACTCCTTCGCCCGGAGACAGCTGCTTCAGCCAGGCTGCACGTACAGCACGTAGCCCGGCTCGGCGGATGCGGCGCTCATGCGACCGCCGCGATGACCTGCACTTCGATCTTCGCCGCCGGCTCGGTGAGATGGCTGATCTCGATCATCGTGCTGGTCGGCAGGTTGTCGCGCCAGAACTCCTCGCGCGCAGCGACGATCTCGCGGAACTCGCGCATGTCGGTGGTGAACACGGTGGTCCACACCACGTCTGCCATCGTCGCACCGGCGGCTTCGAGCGCGATCTGCACGTTGCGCAGCACCTGGCGCGACTGCTCGAGCATGCTGTTGCCGCCGACCATCTGGCCATCTTCGCCGCGGGCGAGCTGGCCGGAGATGAAGATCATGCTCTTCGGCTGGTCGACCCGCACGAAGTGGTTGTAGACCGTCGCACGCATGTGCTTGTGGCCCGGTGGGTTGCCTCGGATGATCGGCATGTCTTTATCCTCTGTTCGCGTTCAGCGGCCGGACTTCGAGTAGACCTCGACCTGCACCGGCGTCGGGTTGTAGCCGCAGGCCGGGTTGTACTTCTGCGGGCAGTTCGAGATCACCGCCAGCACGTCGGTGAGTGCCTCGACATCGACGAAGGCACCCGGCTTCGACGGGCTGTCGGAGATCGCCATGTGTCCATCGGCGCCGATCGGCACGCTCATGAACCAGTTCACGTTGGCCACGACATCGGCTTCGCCCATGCGGAACTTGCCCAGTTCGTGCAGGAAGTTCGAGCGGCAGCTGTGGGTGCGCCGCTGATAGCGCAGTTCATTGATCTCGACGCTGCAGCAGCCACCGATCGTGTCGTGGTTCGGGCAGTTGGACGCGACCACCTTCATCAGCCGGGTGGCGTACTCCCCATAAAGCACGGTGCCGGTGTTCAGGTACAGGTTCTCGGCCATCTTCATCGTGTTGGCCGCGTTGTAGCGATCGCGCGTGTCATCCGCGTTGTAGCAGAGGAAGTCGACCGCCTGCTGGCCCTCGATGTCGATGAAGCGGACCACCTGGCCCTTGAGCAGCTTCGCGCCCCAGGAACCCCCGGCGTCGACCAGGGTCGACGACACCTGCCGCAGGCCGCGCGGCGCAGCGATCTTCGGCAATGCGGGCCGGGGGAACGGAGCGGCGCCGGGCGCCTTCTTCACGGATGCTGCCTTTGCCATGTGGAACGGTCCTCTTCGATTGTCGTGTGCGCGGTCGCTATTCGGGCTTGATGCCGGCAGCCTGGATCAGCTTGATCCACTTGCGCTGCTCGGCCAGCACCAGCGCGGCGAACGCCGCCGGCGTGTTGCCCACCGGATCGAAGCCGAGCTCCGCCAGGCGCGCCTTCACGTCGGGCGCATTCAGTACCCGGATCGTTTCGTCGGCGAGGCGCTTGACCACCGGCGCGGGCGTACCCGCCGGCGCGAACAGGCCCTGCCAGTTCAGCGCTTCGTATGCCGGCAGCGAGAGCGCCTCGGCCACGGTCGGCACATCGGGCATCGTGGCGCTGCGCTTCAGGCTGGTGACGGCAAGCGCGCGCGCCTTGCCGCTCTTCACGAACGGCAGTGCACCCTGGGTGCCCGACACCATCACCGGCACGCGCCCGGCCAGCAGGTCGATCAGCGCCGGCCCGCCGCCCTTGTACGGCACATGGGACAGTTCGATCTTCGCCAGCACGTTGAGCAGTTCACCGCCCAGGTGCTGCATGCTGCCGATGCCCGACGACGCGTAGTCGATCGTCTTCGGCTTCGCGCGCGCGAGGTCGACCAGTTCGCGCATCGTCTTCGCCTGGAACGAGGGCGTGACCAGGATCACGTTGGGCGAGGTGGTGAGCTGGGTGATCGGCGAGAAGTGTTTCACCGGGTCGAACGGCGCGTTCTTCGTCACCAGCGGCGCAGTGATGGTGTCGATCGCCGACAGCAGGATCGTGTAGCCGTCGGGTGTCGACTGGCGAACCAGTTCGGCGCCGAGCATGCCGGCCGCGCCCGGGCGGTTGTCGACGACGAAGCTCTGGCCGAAGTTCTCGGACAGCTTCTGTGCGGTGAGCCGGCCGATCGAATCCGAACCGCCGCCCGGCGATTGCGGGATCACCAGCCGGATCGGGCGCACCGGGAACGGCGCTTCTGCGGCCTGCAGTGGCAGCGCATTGGCGAAGACGACGGCGGCGAGCACGGCAGCAGCGGCCAGCGCAAGGCGAGGCCGGTGGGCGGAACGCGAGGGGGCAGGGGCAGGTGCGGGCATCGGAACTCCAGGCGGCTCGTGAATCGGTGGACTATACCGCCGCAACCGCCCTGATGATCACCGACGGAAGCGCGGACGAAGGCCTGCGTGCAGCAGGAATCATGCCGACCGGTTCATCGCCCCGCAGTCGGCCGTCAGTGCACCGATATGATCGCGGAAGGCGAAGAAGCCGCGCGCAGCATGCGGCCAGGCAGTGGCGTCCCACTGACGCTGCCACTGGACCAGCGCGATGCCGTGCGCATCGAGCGCAGGTCCCAGCATGTCGAACAGCGGGCGCAGCGTTCCGACCCGCCCATGGGCGGCAACCACCTGGCGCAGCGAATGCGCGCGCGCCCAGTCGACGATCAACGCAGGCGACACCCGCTCCACTGCAGCCCGGGAATACGCGGTTGCGCGCCGGGCAGCGTCGTCGAGCGCCGCCGCCCGGAACCGGCCCGCCACTACACCGGCGGCAAGCGGCGAATCGTGTTCCGCTGCATCGAGCACCGCGCAGGCAGCCCAATGCCCAGGCTCCTTCCGCACCGGGCCGAACACCGATTCCGGATGCAGGTCATCCAGGGTCAGCAGCAGTCCGCTGCGCACCCCGTCCAGTGGCCGTGCAGGCAGGGGCAGCGGCTCGCGCTCGAACGGTGCATCGGCGGCCAGCGGCGCAGCCTGTTCGACGAGCTCGCCGCGCGGGTCGAAGCGGCCCTCGGTGTACTCGGCGATGTTGGCCGCACGCGCAAGGTAGTGCTTGCCGCGCGTCTGCAGGCCGCCGACCCAGCGCCACGACAACGTGTTCGAAGCCGGATCGCCGTCGACGAGGTGGCGCAGGAACCAGTCGGCGCCCAGTTCCCACGGCAGCCCGAGCGTGAAGATCCAGATCGACGCGGCCCACATGCGCGCATGGTTGTGCAGGTAGCCGGTACCGGTGAGTTCGGCCGCCCATGCATCGAAGCAGGCGATGCCGGTGCGTCCGTCGATCGCCATCCGGTAACGGTCGGCCAGTCCGGCATCGCGGTCCAGCCGCGCCAGTTCCCGGTCCAGACCGTCCCGATAGCGGGACCATGCAGCGGGATGCTGCTCGAGCCAGCCGATCCAGTAGGTTCGCCAGCACACCTCCTGCACGAACTTCGCGCAGGCGGAGGGCGAGTGCCGTGCGAGCACCGCTTCGGCCACCTCCGGTTCGGTCAGCAGCCGATGGCGTATCCAGGGCGACAAGCCCGACACGTTGTCGTGCGCCCCCGGACCCTGCTCATGGTTGCGGCGCGCGGCGTAGTCCCGGCCCGCCCGCGGCAGGAAGGCCGCGAGACGGTCGAGTCCCTCGGCGCGCGTCGCGGGACCGGGTGCGGATGGCGGCGCCGTGATGATGCTCAGGCGGTACCGAACAGCGTTGCCGGACGGAAGTTCAACATGATGCCCAGGGAGATGCCGGTCAGCACCATCAGCACCGTGCTGTTGCCGGTGAACATGAAGAAGCCTATGCCGACATACATCGGCAGGCTGCTGGTCATCGCGCCGGTGGTCATCCATACCTGCGCGGCCTGCAGGTCGTTGTCGCTCTCCGGGTCCGGACGCGGCGTGCGGTACCGGAACTGGTTCCATTTCTGGTAGACGAAGATGGTTGGCAGTGCGAGCGCGCCGCCGGCGACCAGTGCCATCGTGGCAAAGCGCTGGTAGGTCTCGTCCAGGTTGGTCGGCCCGATCCAGATGACCAGCAGGGCGGTGATCAAGTTGCCCAGCACCATCAGCAACCACAACCACTCCACCTTGTTCACGTTCCGCTGCGCTTCTTCACTCATCTGTCGCCCCTGATGGCTCGCGTGCGACCGCCGGGTCCGATGGGCCCGCCGCGGATTCGCGTTGCATGTACTGCATCCCCCCCGTTTGCACAGGGTCCAGCTGACCGCTGGTATTGGCCGGCATTGTAATCACGCGGCCCGCCGGGGTCCGCGCACTATTGCGCCTGCCCGGCGCTGAATCCGGCGCGCCGCAAGGCCGGACGCTGCCCACGGAGGACGTGCCGGCGTGCCGGCAATCGTCACGATCCGGCGGACCTCAACCTGTCGCCGGGATTGCCAACGCACACCCGCGCTGCAGCACGCTTGTTACACTGCCGCCACCCCGAAGCAGGCGTCTGGAGCACTACCGATGAGCGAAACGGCCCCGACGGCCCCCGAAAAACCAGGCTCGCAAATGTCATCCCTGCAGGCCGGGGCGCTGACCGTGCTGATCTGCGGCGCGATCGTGATCACGCTGGGCATGGGCATCCGGCAGTCGTTCGGGATCTTCCTCAAGCCGGTGACTGCGGACCTCGAGGTCGGGCGCCAGGTGTTCGGCCTTGCGATCGCGTTGCAGACGCTGCTGACCGGCCTGCTCGGACCGGTGGCCGGCATGATGTCGGACCGTTTCGGCCCGAACCGCGTGATCGCGGCCGGAACCCTGATCTACGGGCTCGGCCTGGTGCTGGCCGGTTTCGCGCAGGGGCCGAACAGCCTGGTGCTCACGCTCGGCGGCGTGGTCGGCCTGGGCATGAGCCTGCTCACCCTGCCAGTCGTTCTGGGTGCGGTCGGTCGGGTGGTCACCCCGGCGCAGCGTGGCACCGCATTCGGCCTGGTCACGGCAGGGGGTTCCTTCGGCCAGTTCGCGATGGTGCCCGGTGCGCAGGCGCTGGTCACCACCTTCGACTGGCAATGGGCGTTCATCCTGCTGTCGATCTTCATGGCCATCGCGTTCGCGGTCTCGTTCGGCCTGGCGCACAAGGCCAACGCAGGCGGCACGGCTCCGGCGGAGGGCGAAGACAGCAGCGCCTGGGCTGCCCTCGCGCGCGCCAGCAGGCATCCCGGCTACTGGCTGCTGACCCTGTCGTTCTTCGTCTGCGGCTTCCATGTGTCGTTCGTGGCGACCCACCTGCCAGCCTACCTGGCGGACCGCGGCATCTCGGCGGCAGTGGCTGCGAATTCACTGGCCCTGATCGGCCTGTGCAACATCTTCGGATCCTACCTGTTCGGCGCCGCCTGCTCGCGTTACGCGAAGAAGCACTTACTATCGTTCATATACGGCAGCCGGGCGGCTCTGTTCGTCCTTATGCTGCTGTTGCCGATGACGCCGACGCTGGCACTGGCGTTCGGGGCGATCATCGGCTTCCTGTGGCTGGGCACCGTTCCACCCACCTCCGGGCTGGTTGCCCAGCTGTTCGGCACGCGTTACCTGGCCACGCTGTTCGGTCTCGTGTTCATGAGCCATCAGATCGGCGGCTTCCTCGGCGCATGGTTCGCCGGCTACCTGTTCGACACCACCGGCTCGTACGACATTGCCTGGATGATCTCGATCGGTCTCGGCGTATTCGGTGCCCTGGTCCTGCTGCCCGTGTCGGAAACCGCCCCGGGCAGGTTGCGCAGCGCGCCGGCCGCCTGACCGCCGGCGGCGGCCCTGTATACTTCGGTAATGGACAGGGTCGCAGATTCCGCCATGGCTCCCGTCGTGCCGCACCGCACGGCCCTGTGCGTGCTCGCAGTCGGCGGGCTGGCCGCATTCGCCGCCTGGCAGTACACCGGAGTCGCCCTGTTCCTCGACGCAATCGGCGGATTCTGCCTCTAGGCGGACGGCACTCATCATGCGGCGTTCAGGGCCCGCGCAACGGGCCGGCGGTGCCGCCGGCGCGGTGCGCACCCGGCAACGCCCAAGAACTGTACTTCCTAATTGACACGGAGATGTGTTAACTTCTCCTGACACGCTGTTCTTGCAGTCCACCTCGCCCATCGGGTTCCCGATCCATGCAACTCTACGCAGTCGGCATCAACCACCAGAGCGCACCGGTCAAGGTGCGTGAGCGGGTCGCCTTCAGCGGCGAAACGATGTCCGAGGCATTGCGCAACCTGGTGCAGACCGGCCCGGTGACGGAAGCGGCGATCCTGTCCACGTGCAACCGCACCGAGATCTACTGCAGCACGAACGATCCGCAGTACGCGACCGGCTGGCTGGCCGACTACCACAAGCTCGAGCGCGATTCGCTCAAGCCGTATGTCTACACGCTGCCGTCGGAAGACGCCGCTCGACATGCGTTCCGGGTGGCGGCCGGCCTCGATTCGATGGTGCTCGGCGAGCCGCAGATCCTCGGCCAGCTGAAGCAGGCGGTCCGCTCCGCCGAGACGGCCGGCACGCTGGGCTCGCTGCTGCACAAGCTGTTCCAGCGCACCTTCTCGATCGCCAAGCGGGTGCGCTCCGAGACCGAGATCGGCGGCAGTTCCGTGTCGATGGCCGCCGCTGCCGTCGCACTGGCCGAGCGGCTGTTCCCGTCGATCGCGGAACAGCGCGTGCTGTTCGTCGGAGCCGGCGAGATGATCGAACTCTGCGCCGCCCATTTCTGCGCGCGCAAGCCGCGCATGGTGAGCTTCGCCAACCGGACGCAGGCCCGTGGACAGCTGCTGGCCGAGCGCCATGGCGGCAACGCCATGGGGCTGGCCGACCTGCCCGACCGCCTGCCCGAATACGACATCATCATCACCTGCACCGCGAGCCAGCTGCCGATCATCGGCAAGGGACTGCTCGAGCGCACGCTGAAGGCGCGGCGGCGCAAGCCGGTGTTCATCGTCGACCTCGCCGTGCCGCGCGACGTCGAAGCCGAAGCGGCGCGCATGGACGACGTGTTCCTGTACACGGTCGACGACCTGGGCGAGATCGTCAAGCTGGGCCGCGAGTCGCGTGCCGGCGCCGTGCACGACGCCGAGGCAATCATCTCGCTCGGCGTGTCCGACTTCATGCACTGGATCTCGACCCGCGAACTGGTGCCGACCATCCGCGCGCTGCGCGACGAAGCCGAGCGCTCGCGCCAGCGTGAGGTTGAACATGCCATCCGCCGACTGACCCAGGGCGACGATCCGAAGCTGGTCATCGACCGCCTGTCTCGCGCGCTGACCAACAAGCTGCTGCATGCCCCGTCGCATGCGCTGAACCATCTCGGCGAAGGCAGCCGGGATGAACTTGCCCAACTGCTGTCGGGACGCGCGCGCGCCGGCGACCGCTCGTAGCCGTGCATCGATGAACCCGAGCATCGCTGCCAAGCTCGCGCAGCTCGCCGAACGGCTGGACGAAGTCAACGCCATCCTCGGGCGTGCAGACGCCACGGACGACCTCGACAAGTACCGTCGCCTGACCCGTGAGCGCGCCGAGCTCGAGACCGTGGTCGACCTCTACCGCCAGCATGGCGGAGTCGAGCAGTCGCTGCGCGAGGCCGACGCACTGTTGTCGGACCCCGACATGCGCGAGCTGGCCGAGATCGAACTGCGCGAAGGGCGCGAACGCCTCGCCGCGCTGGAGGTCGACCTCCAGCAGGCGCTGCTGCCGAAGGACCCGAACGACGAGCGCAACCTGTTCCTCGAAGTGCGCGCAGGCACTGGCGGCGACGAGTCGGCGCTGTTCGCCGGCGACCTGTTCCGCATGTACGTGCGTTATGCAGAACGCAACGGCTGGAAGGTCGAGGTCATCTCGCAGAATTCGGCCGAACTCGGCGGCTTCAAGGAAGTGATCGCCAAGATCGTCGGCCAGGGCGCGTATTCGAAGCTGAAGTTCGAGTCGGGTGGACACCGCGTCCAGCGCGTTCCGGCCACCGAGACACAGGGACGCATCCATACTTCCGCCTGCACGGTGGCCGTGCTTCCGGAAGCCGACGAGGTGAGCGATGTCGTGCTCAACCCGGCGGAACTGCGCATCGACACCTATCGCGCATCCGGTGCCGGTGGACAGCACATCAACAAGACCGATTCCGCGGTGCGCATCACCCACCTGCCCACCGGCATCGTCGTCGAATGCCAGGACGACCGATCGCAGCATCGCAACAAGGCGCAGGCAATGTCGGTGCTCGCCGCGCGCATCAAGGACGTGCAGGTGCGCTCGCAGCAGGCGAAGCAGGCCGCCGAACGCAAGTCGCTGGTCGGCAGCGGCGACCGTTCCGAACGCATTCGCACATACAATTTTCCGCAGGGCCGGGTCACCGACCACCGGATCAACCTGACCCTCTACAAGATCGACCAGATCATGGATGGCGACATCGCGCCGCTGGTGTCGGCACTGGTCGCCGAACACCAGGCCGAGCAGCTCGCAGCCATGTCGGAAGCCGCCTGAACCATGTCCAGCTCCCCCGCTTCATCCCCGTTTCCCGTGCTCACGTACACCGATGCGCTGACCCTTGCCTCGCGCGGCCATTCGCTGGCTGCGGTCGACGCACGCCTGCTGCTGCAGCATGTGACGGGTGCCACGGTCGCGCAGATCGTGTCCTATCCCGGGCGGCAGCTCGGCCCGGTCGACCGCATGCGCTTCGAATCGCTGGTCGCGCGCCGCGCGTCGGGCGAGCCGATCGCGTACCTGCTGGGCGAGCGCGAGTTCTACAGCCGCGCATTCGCGGTGACGCCCGGGGTGCTGATCCCGCGTCCCGAGACCGAAGGACTGGTCGACGCCGCGCTCGCCAGGCTGCCGGTGGACGGGAATCCGGCGGTGGTCGACCTCGGCACCGGCAGCGGCTGCGTCGGCATCACGATCGCGCTGGAACACACGAAGACGCGCGTGCTGGCGATCGATGCATCGGCCGACGCGATCACGGTCGCGCGGCGCAATGCCACCGCGCTCGCATGCAGCAACATCGATTTCGTGATCGGCGACTGGCTCAAGGGCATCGACGGTCACCGGCTGTCGATGGTCGTCGCCAATCCGCCCTACATCGCCGCCGCCGACTTCCACCTGGGCCAGGGTGACCTGCGCTTCGAACCGCGCTCGGCGCTGACCCCCGGCGACGACGGATTGGCCGCAATCCGCGAGATCATCATCCAGGCGCCCGCCGCGCTGGCCGGTGGTGGATGGCTGATCCTCGAACACGGCCACGACCAGGGACCGGCGGTGCGCAAGCTGCTTGCCGTGCGGGGCTTTGCGGACGTCTTCACTGATCGAGACCTGGCGGGCCATGACCGGATCACCGGCGGGCGGCTGCCGGACTGATCCACCGCGCAGGACGCAGCAGACCGGGCAGACCCGGCACGCAACTAGTTTGGTCGGTCTTCCGTGCAGGCCAGCCGGTCGGCCTGTGCGGGATCGAACGCCGGTCCGTGCGCGATACGCGACCCGTAGGAGCGACAGGCATCGCTGTCCTGCGGCCACCACTCGCGGAAACGGTGC
>JBIITW010000054.1:0-23737 GCA_044340265.1 Burkholderiales bacterium
GACTGGCTGCTGCCCTCGGGCCTGGTCCGCCTGAAGCAGGACGCGCCGGCGGATGAAGGCTCCGGGGACAGGTCGGCCCACGCGCTCGATGACACGCAGGCGCCGGCCTCGGATGCAGTGCCGGAGCAGGCGCCGTGCGAAGACGCGCCCGAAGCGGCCGAATTGACGGAAGTGACGGAAGTGACCGAAGCCGACAGCGCGGCGATGGACGCGCTGCTCTGCCTGGCGCAGTCGGTGGATCGTGGATCTGTATACCCACCCTCACCGGGCTCCCGGGCCGAGGCTCCTGAAGCGCATGAGGCCATGGCGACGATGGAGAAACTGCGCCCGGAGGGCATCTCGCTCAAGCAGCGGCTGCACGAGATCGAACTGAGCTACATCGAGCAGGCGCTGGAGCGCACATCCTGGAACGTGTCGCAGACGGCGAAGCTGCTGTCCTTGCAACGAACCACGTTGATAGAAAAGATCAACCGCTTCGGCCTGAACAAGGAGCGTGCGCTCTAGCGAGGTGGACGGGGGGCGTCGAGCACCAGCCAGAACGGGCCGGTGCTGCTGGTCAGATCCCGGCAATGGGCGTTTCCGTTGAACGCATAGAAGGAGCAACCGAGCCAGTCACCGTAAGGGCTGGCGTCAGAGGACCAGTACTTCTCCGTCAGCACCGAGGGGAACACCTGGGTGTTGATTGCCGGGTTTTGGCACTGGGTCTGCCGAAGTCGGCGCATCTCGTCCACGGTCGGGAGGCGCCAGGTGTGTCCCGAGGCCGCGGAAAAATCCCGCGCGTAGGCGGTGGCTGAAGCCAGGTCGAGCATTTCAGCAGTTCCGGTGCAGCTGCCGGCCATGAAGCGCTCGCCTGCGTTGCAACGGAACCAGCGCAGCCCGGTGCGCGGGTCGGTCGCCAGTCCCTTCGTGTCGACGCCCCAGCCGCCGAGATCACCCGGCTTGAAGTACGCGTTGCATTGGGGCGTGTCCACATAGCGGTCGCAGCCGGCCAGTGCAACGCACATCAGAAAGAGAATCAGAACCCGCACGGCGGCCGTCCCAGCAGTTGTTCCAGCATACAAAAGGAAATCGGACGGCGTGCGGCATTGTTTAGCCCTGGCCCCGCCCTGGCCATGATGCCTTCATCGGGCAGGGCAGGATAAAGTTTCCGCGCCCGGCGTCGACTTCATTACCTGGGGCGCTCATCCGCGTCCAACATACACAGAGCACTCATGGATCTCGCCACCATCATCGGATTCGCCGCCACCTTCGGCCTCATCATCATGTCGATGGGTGATCAGAAGATGACGTTCGTGGACATGCCTTCGGTCTACATCGTCGTCCTGGGTACGCTGACCGCGGTGCTCACGCGCAGTTCGTTTCCGGAGTTCATCGGTTCGGTGGGCGTCGCCATGAAGACGGTCAAGTACAAGGTTGACCCTCCGGAGGCGCTGATCGAACGGCTGGTCGAACTGGGCACCATCGCGCGCAAGGACGGCATGATTGCGCTGGAAGGCCAGGAGATCAAGAACCCGTTCCTCGCACGCGGGATTCGCATGCTCGTGGACGGCACGGACGCGGGGTTGATCAAGAACACGCTGGAGCGCGAGATGGCCATGATCAAGAAACGCAACGAAGAGGGCATGGCCTTCATCGCCTCCGCTCAGGAGATCGCTCCGGCGATGGGCATGATCGGAACGCTCGTCGGGCTGGTGATCATGCTGGGCAACATGAGCGATCCGAAGTCGATCGGACCGGCGATGGCCATCGCGCTTCTGACCACGCTCTATGGCGCAGTCATCGCGAACGTGATCTGCATTCCGCTCAACCAGAAGCTTGCCAAGCTGGACAAGTCCGAATCGCTGAACCATGAGCTGATCATCGAAGGGGTGATATTCATCGAGGGCGGCGGCAACCCGCGGATGTTGCCGGACATCCTGCTGCCCTTCGTGAACCCGAAGGCGCGCGCGAAGATGGAAGCGGCAGGCGCCGCCTGATCCGCATGCCCTCCCGAACCCTGATGCGACCGTACACTCCAGCCCGTGGCTGACAGCAAGGATCCCGGCAGCGTAGAGCGCGTGGACGACACGACCGCGTCTGCTTCGGCTGCGTCCGAGCCCGCCGTGGTGGCACCGGTACCCGCCGCCGACCCCGACCCCGTACGTGTGCCGGCGGCAAGGTCGTCCGCGCCCGACGATTGTCCGAAATGCGAGTGCCCGCCCTGCAAGCCGGGCGCCCCCGGCTGGCTTGCGACCTTCGCAGACCTGGCCACGCTGCTGATGGCGTTCTTCGTCCTGATCCTGTCCTTCGCCGAGATGAACGTGCCGAAGTTCAAGCAGATCAACGGCTCGCTCAAGAACTCGTTCGGCGTGCAGCGGCTGGTGCCGGTGGTGGAATCTCCGAAGGGCACGTCGATCATCGCCCGGCATTTCAGCCCGTCGGTGTCCGAGCCGACGCCGGTGAAGACCCTGCGCCAGGAAACCACGGACGATCGCAAGGAGGACGTGCTGGTCAAGACCGATGTCGCACCGCAGGCGCAGCAGGCCGTCGAGGCGCTCAACCAGGCGCTGAAGGCCGAGATCAGCCGCGGCGAGGTCGAGGTGCGCGCTGAAGGCGCGAAGGCGGTGGTGACGGTCAATGCGACGCCGGGGGGCGGTGAAGGACCGGCCGGCAAGCGCAGCGGTGGCGCAGGCACGGAAGGTTCGGCGCGCGCGGGCAGTGCGGCCAGTGGCGAGAGCCAGGGCGGTGCAGCCGCAGCCGGCGCCGCCGCGGGAGGGGCCGCCACCGGCGCAGCGGCGGGGGGAGCGGCAGCGGTCGGCAGTCGCCAGTCGGGCGCCGTCGCCCAGGGCGAGATCGAGTTCTATGCGAAGGTCGCCGAGGTGCAGGCAAAGGTGAGCGCCTCCGTCGAGGTGCGCGATGCACGCACCTCGAACACCGGCGGTGCGGGCGGCGGTTCCGAGGGCCGGGCGCAGGGCAAGGCCGGTGGCGATGGCAATGCGCAGTACCAGCGCATCGTGACCGAGCTGGCAAAGGAGATCCAGGCCGGCAAGGTAGAGGTTGCGCGAGACGGCGCGAAGATCATCATCCGGCTCGCCGAGCAGGGATCGTTCCGCAGTGGCAGCGCCGACCTCCAGCCTGCATTCACCCAGTTGCTGACGCAGGTGTCGCGCACCCTTGCAAGCACCGAGGGCCGGGTGTTCATCGAAGGGCATACCGACAATGTGCCGGTGGTGTTCAACGAGCGGTTCCGATCGAACTGGGATCTGTCTGCTGCGCGCTCGGCCGCCGTCGCCGATGCATTGTCAGGCGCCGGCGGCATCAGCACTGCACGGATGAGCGTGTCCGGGCATGCCGACACGCGACCGCTTGCGTCCAATGCCGATGCTGCCGGACGAGGGCGCAACCGCCGCATAGAAGTGATCGTCGACGGCGGCTGACGGGCGCTGGCAGCGGTGGTCGCTGCAGCCGCTGCAGCCGTGGATCAGCCAGCGGGCGCGGCCGTCGGCTTGTCCTTTCCCTGCTGCGGCCGCGGATACTGCAGCATCGGTTCCCTTGGCGTCGGCGGCGGCGCCGGCGGGGTGATCACCTTCGGTGTCGGTGCCGGCTCCGCGGCGCGTGCCCGTTGTGCTGCGTTCAGGGACTGCAGGTCACGCCGCAACGCATCGACCGCAGCCACGGTCGTGGACAGTTCCTTCACGTCGCGCGTCAGTGTCTGCATCGCGCCCGCCTGTGCCTGCAGCCGGCCGCCCAGTGCCTGCAACTGCCGGTTCACGCCATCGCTGCTGGCCGCCACCTGCTTCGCCGTGCGGTCCGGCACCTGTTGCATCGTGGCCTCGGCCTGCTTGAGTGCCGTGTCGACCTTCGTTTCCAGCTGGGCCTGCATCGTCCGGATTGCTTCCTGGGCAGCCAGCAGCCCGGCCACCTGGTCGCCCACGGCCTTGAGCGTGTCGCTGCCGGCCTCCAGTGACTGACCGGTCATGCCGAGCTCGACTGTTCGCTTGCCGACCGCGAGCAGCGTTTCATCCAGGCGCTGGACCCTGTCGGTCATCACGTAGCCCGCGGTCGCCGTGATCGTGACGGCGAGCAATGTCACCGCGGCCAGGGACGCCAGGGTGATGTTGGAACGCCGCAGGATCAACTGTTCGGTCTCGCGCAGTCTTGTCGTCGCCGCCAGCATGTCGGTGCCGGTCTGGCTCGCGGCCGAGGCTGCGGAGGAGGCGACATCTGCTGCGTCGAGCACGACAGTGGCCAGTGATTCGAACGCTTCACGGAAATCGGCGCGAGCCTCGGGCGGACTGCCCGGGGAAAGGTGTGGCACCTCGGTGTCTGCGTCATTCAGCGGGTCTTCCAGCGGATCTTCCAACACGGGGTCGGCCACGGCTTGCGGTGCCTGGTCGATGGTGATGAAAGGACGGGAAGGCTGGAATCTGGTGGTCCCGACTCCGTCCGGTTCAGGAATCGCATCGGCGGGTTCGGCCATTGCGCGCGCCGAGGGGTCTTGCGCAGCGTCACTCATCGGGAGAAATCCTTTGCGGAAGAGATCGAGGAACGGTTCGCAGACATTTCATCGTGTTCTGCGGAGGGCGGTGCGGCGACACGTGGCAAGCCCGAGACCAGTGCACGTACCGCTGCATTGACGATGCGCAGCTTGTCCATGCGTGCGCGCAGTGCCTGGGGCAGCGTGTAGTCGATCGGGTGGGGCGACGTTTCATCAACGGCGCCGCTGGCGGTGTCAGGTCGTGTCGGAGTCGCAGGCTGGCGGCCGGGCTCACGCGACACCGCGCCGGAGTCCAGGCCCGGCACCCGGCTCGCTGCCCCGGTCGCCTCAGCGGTGCCGGTATCCAGTCGAGCACCCAGCTGCGCGACCGCCGGTATGTGCGCCACGTCGCTGGAGGCTGCGGCGGTGCCATCGCGCTGCGCGCGGGGCTGCGCGGCTCGGGCCTGTGCCCGTCCGCCTTCGAGTCGTACCTGGTGGCTCGCATTGCTGCTGATGATCGGGGGTTCGCTCATGGCTGAGGGATGCCTGGCAAGGTCATTTGTTGCGGAATCGTTCGCGCAGTGCATCCAGCGTGCGCTCGACACGTTCCGACACGTTGCAGTTGACGGTGAAGCGCAGGTGCTCGGCCGCCTGCACCGGGCTGCCTTCGTAGGCCACTCCCGGGAAGCGGTCGCTGGCGCGCACCGATATGCGTGCGTCGGAGCGGGTCTGCAGGACCGCGACCCTGTTCGCGAAATAGGCGCGCTGGCCGTCGGGTTCGGACACCGCCATGAAGGCGTCGTCAACCAGCTCGCACTTGTTGTCCAGCTCGACGGTGACCCGCAGGGGCGTCGGTCGAGCCGGTTGCAGCCAATGGTAGGTGATGAACAGGATGCCGACCGCAGCTACCAACCCGAGCACCGACAGCAGGAACTGAAGCGGCCGCTCTTCGGGTCTCACGGCAGCCTTGCGCACGGGGGTGCTACGCCTTGAATCCACGGGACGGTCCTTCATGCGCCGGCCTTCTGGAGGCGGCCATCCGGGTCGAACTGCATCGAGTCGGGGACGCGCGGCGTGGGCGCCTTCAGGGGCTCGTCGCCCGGATGTGCGGCCTCGAGGTTGAACACATAGGCGAGCACTTCCGACACGGCGCGGTAGAGCTCGTCGGGAATCGGTTGCTCGAGCTCCGTCGTGAAGTACAGCGCGCGGGCGAGTTCCGGCGCCGGCAGGATGCATACGCCATGGCCTTGGGCGCGTTCGCGGATCAGCGCCGCCATGTGGTCGGCCCCCTTCGCGACCAGCACTGGCGCTCCGTCACCGGCGATGTCGTACTCCAGCGCTACGGCGAAGTGTTGCGGGTTGGTGATCACCACGTCCGCGTCCTTGACCCGCTGCATCATCCGCGCGCCCGCCATCTCGCGCTGCCGGCGCCGGATCTGGGCCTTCACCTCCGGACGGCCTTCGATGTCCTTCATCTCGTCCCTCACCTCCTGCTTGCTCATGCGCATGCGCTTGGTGAACTGCTGGCGCTGGTAGGGGACGTCGATCACGGCGATCAGCGCCAGGGTGAGTGCGACCAGCACGGCCGAACGCGTGATGAGCTCACCGGTGCGCTGCAGAGCCGGTTCCAGTGCCATCCGTCCCAGTTCGGTGAGCGTACCCAGCTGGGTGACCACCAGCCACCAGAGCACCACCGAGACCAGCAGGAACTTCAGCAGTGACTTGCCCAGTTCCACCCAGGCGCGCGGGCCGAACATGCGCTTGACCCCTTCGATCAGCGAAAGCTTCGATGCCTTCGGAGCGACCGCCTTCAGCGAGAACAGATAGCCGCCGGTCATCCCCGATGCGATGACCGCGAGCACGACGGTGAGGGTGATCACCGGCACCACCACCAGGAACGCGTCGAGCAGCGCGCTGCCGAACAGGCCCGGCATCAGCGACGGTGTCTGCAGTACCTTGACGTCGAAGCGGAAGCCGGCAGCGAAGATCTCCGCCAGGCGGGCGGTGAACCCGGCGCCCATCAGCAGGATCAGCGCGAAGGTGCCGATGACGATGGCGGCCGCCGGCAGCTCGACCGACCGCGCGACCTGGCCGTCCTCGCGCGCCTTCGAAAGCTTGCGCGCCGTCGGCTCTTCCGTGCGTTCCTGTGCGCTCGACTCAGCCACCGGGGATCCTCAGCAGTTCACGCACGGCCATGAAGCCCTGCTGCCAGAGCCATTGCATGCGCGCGCTCATCACGTCCATCGAGATGATCAGCACCAGGAACCCGGCGGCGATCATCGCAGGGAAGCCGATGGCGAAGATGTTCAGGCTGGGGGCGGCGCGGGTCACCACGCCCAGGCCGATGTTCACGAACAGCAGGGTCGCGACCACGGGCAGCGCGAGCAGCAGCGCGCCGAGGAACATCATCGAACTCCACTGCACCATGCGCGCGTAGACATCCTGGGTCAGGATCGAGGTGCCGATCGGCAGGGTCCGGAAGCTCTCCAGGATGAGGCCGACCAGCAGTCCCGGCCCTCCGATGCTGACGAAGATCAGCGTCGAACAGACGATCAGGAACTGCGCCAGCGTAGGCACGTTGCCCACGTTGGGATCGATCATGTTGGCCATCGAAAGCCCCATGGACGCCGCCATCGTCTGGCCGGCGACGGTCAGCGCCGCCACCACGATCTGCAGGGTCAGCCCCATCGCCGCGCCGATCAGCAGCTGGTTGAAGACCTCGACCAGCCCCTCGGCCGACATCGGGTCGATCACCGGCCAGGTATGCAGCGGATACACCATCCAGGTCAGCACCAGCGCCAGCAGTACACGGATGCGCGCCGTGACCGCCGAGCCCGAGAACGGTGGAGCGGTCATCACCATCGCCGAGATGCGCAGCATGGGCCAGAGGAAGGCCGCCAGGCGCTCGATGATGTCGGCCGACAGCGGGATCATCCGCGCCTGCCTGCAACCACGGCCCGCATCAGCCGAAGAGCGCGGGAATGCGCTGGAAGATGCTGCGCATGAAGTCGACCATGGTCACCAGCTGCCAGCTGCCGAAGGCAAGCAGGGCCAGTGCCATGGCCATCAGCTTCGGGATGAAGCTGAGCGTCATCTCGTTGATCGAGGTCGCTGCCTGGATGATGCCGATCAGCAGGCCCACGCCGAGGGCGACGAGCATCAACGGGGCGCTGACCAGAACCGCCGTCCACAGTGCATGGCGCCCGATATCGATGACCATTGCAGTGTCCAAGGTCCTGTCCCCGTTACATCACGAAGCTGGAGGCGAGCGAGCCCATGGTCAGGCTCCATCCGTCGACCAGGACGAACAGCATCAGCTTGAACGGCATCGAGATCATCATCGGCGAGAGCATCATCATGCCCATCGACATCAGCACGCTAGCCACGATCAGGTCGATCACGACGAACGGGATGTAGATCAGGAAGCCGATGGTGAACGCGCTCTTCAGCTCGGAGGTCAGGAACGCCGGCATCAGCGTGGTGAAAGGCACCTCTTCCGGCGTAGCCACCGGCGCGTTGCGCGCGATCTCCATGAACAGGGCGATGTCGTCCTCGCGCGTCTGGCGCAGCATGAAGGCCTTGATCGGCTCCTTCGCCAGCTCGACCGCCTTGTCGAACGGCATCCCGGCGTTCAGGAAGGGCTGCAGGGCGTTCTGGTACACCTCGGTCAACACCGGCGTCATGATGAACAGGGTCAGGAACAGGCTCAGCCCGACCAGCACGATGTTGGGCGGCGTCTGCGCGGTACCCAGCGCCTGGCGCAGGATCGACATCACCACGATGATGCGCACGAACGAGGTCATCGTGAGCAGGATCGAGGGCAGCAGCGTCAGCACGGTCATCAGTGCCAGCAGCTGCAGGGTCAGGCTGTACTCGGTGCCCTTCGGCGTCTGCGTGGCGGTCAGCGCCGGGAAGTCCGCCGCCCAGCCGGCCAGCGGCAGCCCGGCCAGCACCAGAGCCACCACCAGCGCGACCCCCAGCGCTGCGATGTTTCGGATGCGCATCATGGCTGTTCGCCGGTGGCGGGTCGCGAGTCCTGGGGCGTGGCAGACGTCGGCGTCGGGCCCGCTTCGCAACGCCACTGGGCGATCCGGCTGATCCGCCCGGGGGTGATGCCGAGCAGTATCTCGCGCGACCCGGCGCGCACCAGTGCCAGCTTCATGCGCGGGGCCATGGGCATCGTCTCGATCAGCTCGAGCGTGCCGCTCTTGCGATGGAAGAGCTTCGAGGATTGCAGCCGCTTCAGGCCGTAGGCGAGCGCGAGCAGCAGCGAGACCACCAGTGCGAAGCTGCCCAGGAACTGGAGCAGGTGCATCATCGACGGCCCGGTGGCGGCGTTCATTCACGCTCCATTACAGCGTCTCCATCCTCTCGGATGGCGGCGCGACCCGGGTCAGCCGGATACCGTAGCGCTCATTGATCAGCACGATCTCGCCCTGCGCGACCACCGTGTTGTTCACCAGCAGGTCGAGCGGTTCCCCGGCCATGCGATCGAGCTCGACCACGCTGCCCTGGGTGAGTCGCAGCAGGTCGCGGATCTTGATGATCGCCTTGCCTACTTCGACAGTCAGCGTGACCGGGATGTTCTCCAGCACGTCGTGATGGATCTGCGGGCGGCTGGTCGCTTCCACACCTGCAGCTGGCGCGGCGAGGGTCTCGTTCATCGTGGCTGACTCCTGTCGGATGTCTTGGGTGTGATCGGTGAAAGGATCTGGACGGCCATCTGCGAGCCGCGCGAGCCGATGCTGATGTCGAAGGCCGGGGTGTTGTTGATCATCGCCCGTGCGTGTTCGCTGCCGATGACGGGCAGGACGTCGCCCGGCTGCAGGGCCCGGAGGTCGTGCAGGTTGAGATGGACCTTGCCGAGGATGGCACGCAGCTCGACCGAGGCATCACTGACCGCATCGTCGAGCTCGCCGCGCCACGCGCGATCGGACTCTTCGTCGCCATCGCCGGTCTGCACACGGCTGCGCAGCATGTCGCGGATCGGCTTCAGGGCTACATAGGGCACGACGATGTCGATGAAACCGCCGGCCTGCTGTCCGGCCGCATCGGGTTCGAAGCGGCTGAGCACGACCAGGTCGCTTTCGTCGGCTATCTGCGCGAACTGCGGGTTGATTTCGGCGCTGACCAGCTCGAACTCGGTGGCTGCTATCGGCGCCCATGCTTCCTTCTGGGCCCGGAACAGCGTCTGCAGGATGAGGTGGATGATGCGCGTCTCGGTCGGCGTGAACATGCGGCCAGGCGGCAGCTGTCCGACGCCCTTGCCGAAACCGCCGAAGAAGCTGTCGAGCGAACTGAACACCACCGCCGGATCGATCACGACCATCGAGTAGCCCCGCAGCGGCTGCATGCGCACGATGTTCACAGACAGTGGCGGGCGCAAGTCCTTCAGGTAGTCGCTGAAGCGCACGATGCGCACGCGGCTGGGGTTCATGCGCGGGCTCGTTCGCAGGACTTCGAGCATGCCCAGCCGGAACAGGCGGATGAAGCGCTCGTTGATCATGTCGAGCGATGCGGTATTGATGCCCAGCGTGCTGTGCTCGGCGGCCAGCTCGTGCTTCCTCACCGTAGCGCCGACGTTGTAGCCCTCGTCCGTGGCGCTGCCCGCGTCGGGCGCGTTCTGCGCAAGCGCGTCCAGTTCTTCGGTCGACAGGAGGTTCTGACCTTCGGACATGTGTGGGAGTACCGGGTGGTTGCCGAACGGCGCGGCCGTTACTGGACGACGAAGTTCGTGAAATAGACTTCCTCGATGCCACCGAAGTCCTCGAACTTCTCGAGTACTGCGTTCATCTCCTGGCGAATGCTCTCGGCAATGGCCTTGCGGAACTCCGGCTGTGCCAGGTCGGCTTCAGTCGTCTTGCGCATCACGTCGAGCGCGACCGAGCGCAGCGCGAACTCATGCTTCTTCACGTTCTTGAACACGCGATCGTCGTATCGCGTCATCAACGCCACCTGCACCTGCATCACCTTGCGTGAGTTGGTGAGGTTGGCCAGCAGCTCCCGCTCGAGTTCGAGGTAGGTGTGCTGGAAGCGGGTGAGCTCCGGCGATGACCGTGAGACCATCTTCGGCTCCCCCTTGCCGTCCTCCCCCTTGGCCTCCACGGGCCGGGGCTTTGCTGCACTGGCCGCAGCGGCTTCCAGTTGCGCTTCCGCCGACGGTGCTGGCGGTGCGTTGAAGAAGCCGGTGAAGAACAGCGTGGCGCCGACGGCAACGGCCAGCAGCACCAGCACGGCCGCGCCGAGCGCAACGATTTTCAGTATCGGACGCTTTGGGGTCTCTGCGTCTTCGGCTGCTTCTGCCATGGCTTTCTCCGGGATCCGCGTGGCAGCTACACCCGGACGTCAAGAAGGCCTTGCGGGGGTATATCCGTACTCGGAACAACAAGTTCATTCAAATCCGCGACTGACGGCGCTTTTCGACCAAAGTCATGCCGCTGTGGTGTCAAAAAACTGCCGCCTCGACTGTCTCGATCACCTGCCAGACTCATATGAGCAACCTGCATGCCAGATTCGCTCAGGGTGTCCCGTAGTCGCCAGAGGTTGTCGGCCAGCACCTCCCGGGTGGACGCCTGTGACGCGGTGAAGGTGGCTTCGAGCGCGCCACGTCGCATCTCGAGTTGAATGTCGATGAACCCCAGTCGTGCCGGGCTTAGCATCAGGCGCACTTGCCAATGGCCCTGGCGGATCCGGGCTATGACGCGCTCCGCCAGCAGTTCCGCGATCTGGGTCGAAACCTGCAACGCGTGCTCACGGCGTGCCAGCGGGTCGGCGCCCTCGCGCGCGACGGTCTCGGCGGATTCGAGCGGGACACTCAGCACTTCGACGCGTGTCGGAATTCCGTTGTCGATCATGGCAGCGCTGATGTCGACCCGCGGTCCCGGTCCCGGTTGCGGGCCGGGGCTCGCGTCCGTCGGCGTGCGTGCATCGAGTGATGGGGATGCGCTCAGAGTGACCGGAGTCGCAGTGCTCACTGTACGGGTCGCGCCGGGCGCAGCATCTGCGGGCGTGGGCGTGGGCGCCACCTTGAACGCGTCGATCTGGATCGCGGCACGTGCATCGCGTACCGCCCCGTCGCCGCCTGGCTGAGGTTGCGTCAGAGGTTGCGTCAGCGGTTGCAGCGCCGAGCCGATGGTCGGCCCTGGGCGGCCGTTCGGCAGCGGCGTGTCGATCACGCGGTCGGTGCTCCGTGTCTCAGGGTGATGTGCGTGCCACTGCGCGGTAGTCGGCATGGGTGGCATCGCCGGAGGTTCGGCTGCAACAGGCACGATCTCGATCGGATGATCGCCGTCCGCGAGCGTCGCCTGGTCAAGCGAAGGTTCCACCGCCAGTCCCGTAGGTGCAGGCGTTGGCAGGACGTCAACTTCAGACACTGCAGCGACTGCAGGCGTGTTCCCACGACCCGGAGCCGGGGCGAACACGTGTGTCACGGTGGACTCATCCAGCCCTTGCGCGAGGGCGAATGCGCGCAGGCCCACCGGGAGCATTGCTTCGCTCACCGTTGCGTCATCCGCCACGACGCCTGCGCCCTGATCCGTTCCCGCATGGGTCTCAACGGACTCGGTCTCGAGATGCATCTGCCCAGCGGCAAGTGTTTGCCGCCGATCAGCCCCGAGCTCGATGCCTTTCAGCACGGCGGCGAAAGATGGGCCCTCGGCAGTCACCGCGGGACGGCCTGGGGCAGCATGGGCGGCGGGGCTGTCCTGCGCAGCAAGGGTCATATCGACCAGGGATGGAATCATCGTCGCTGTCTCGCTCGAAGGGCAATGCCACTCGATGAAGCAAGATCCGTAACCGGCAAGAGTTGGCCGCATTGCCTGGTGCAGGCGTGGTCGTGGGCGTAGCGGTGCGGGAGCTGTCGACAAAGCGTCATCCGTGCGAAGGCATGCGCCTTGCTTTAAGGCTCTTCGGCACCGCTGCCACTTTCAAACAGAACTGCAGGAACCAGGACCCAACCGATGAGCGTGTTGTCCCCGTCAAGATTGCGACACGGTCTTGCGACCTACGATGCCAAAGGCCTTGGCATCCCGGTCGTGGTGCTCGCGATCATGGCGATGCTGGTCGTGCCGCTGCCTGCCTTCGTGCTGGACTTGCTGTTCACGTTCAACATCGTGGTGGCCACGGTCATCATCATGATCGCCATCGGCGTTCGCAAGCCGCTCGACTTCTCGTCCTTCCCGGCCATCCTGCTGTTCGCAACCATGCTGCGTCTGGCATTGAACGTTGCATCCACGCGGGTGATCCTGGTTAGTGGCCATGAGGGTGAGGAGGCGGCCGGCCAGGTCATCGCCGCCTTCGGTGAGTTCGTGATCGCGGGCAACTACCTCGTGGGCTTCATCATCTTCGTGATCCTGATGATCGTGAACTTCGTCGTGGTGACGAAGGGGGCGGGCAGGGTGTCGGAGGTCAATGCGCGCTTCACGCTCGATGCGTTGCCCGGCAAGCAGATGGCGATCGATGCCGACCTGAACGCAGGTGTGATCGATCAGGAAACGGCGAAGCGGCGGCGCGAAGAACTGTCGCAGGAGGCCGATTTCTTCGGATCGATGGACGGTGCGTCGAAGTTCGTCAGTGGCGATGCCATCGCCGGGCTGGCGATCCTGGTGATCAACCTCGTCGGGGGGCTGGTGATCGGCGTGCTCCAGCACGACCTGAGCATCGGTGATGCTGCACGCGTGTATGCGCTGCTCACCATCGGCGACGGCCTGGTCGCGCAGATCCCCGCGCTGTTCCTGTCGCTGGCCACCGCGATCATCGTGACGCGGGTGACCACCACCGAGTCGATGACCGAGCAGGCGAGCACGCAGCTCGCAAACCCGTCGGCGCTGTTCATGGGCGGCGGCATGATGGGCGTGCTGGGCCTGATTCCCGGCATGCCGCACGCGGTGTTCCTGTTGCTGTCGGGCGTGACGGTCGCGCTGGGCTTCATGGCCTTGCGCAAGGAGGTTGGATTCGCCGAAGCCGCGCAACCAGCGGTGGCCGTGCCCGAGCCCCCGAAGGAGCTTGACTGGGATGACGTCGAGCAGGTCGACCTGATCGGCCTGGAGATCGGCTATGGCCTGATTCCGCTGGTCAATGCGGAGACCGGGGGGCAGCTGATGGCGCGGGTGCGCGGCGTGCGCAAGAAGCTGTCGGTCGAACTCGGATTCGTGCTGCAACCGGTGCGTATCCGCGATTCGCTCAGCCTCGATCCGTCGAGCTACCGCATCCTGGTCAACGGTGCCGTGCGTGGGCGAGGTGAGGTCAAGCCCGGCCGTGAACTGGCGATCAATCCGGGCAGCGTCTACGGCAGCCTCGAGGGCGTGCCCACGCGCGAGCCAGCGTTCGGGCTGGAGGCCGTCTGGATCGATCCATCGCAGCGCGACTATGCGCGCGGGCTCGGATACACGGTGGTCGACCCGGCCACCGCCATCGCCACGCAGCTCAACAAGGTGATGCGCGAGAGCGCGGCCGAACTGCTCAGCCATGACGAGACGCAGAAGCTGCTGGACAAGCTGGCCACCCGGTTCCCGAAACTGGTCGAGGAACTGGTGCCCGGCAAGCTGCCGCTGGGGGTGGTGACGCGCACGCTGCAGCACCTGCTGCTCGAGCTGGTGCCGATCCGCGACATGCGCACGGTGGTCGAGGCGCTGGCCGATGCCAGCGCGCGCACTCACGACCCTGAGCAGCTCGCCGGCTTCGTCCGCACCCGGCTGGGACGGATGATCGTCCAGGGGCTGCTCGAAGACAGCGACACGCTGTCGGCAATGACGCTCGATCCGTCCCTCGAGCAACTGCTGCACAACATCCTGCAGCAGAACCCGGGCAACACGGATGTCGTACTCGAACCCTCACTCGCCGAGAGCCTGTTTTCCGCCCTGCGCGACAGCGTACGCAACGTCGAAGCGCAGGGGGCGGCGGCCGTGCTGGTGGTATCGCCGGCAATACGGCCCTGGCTGTCGCGCGCGGTCAGGCATCGCGTGAACAACCTCACGGTGCTGTCGTACAGCGAGATTCCAGAGGAGCAGTCGGTGAAGATCATTGCAACGGTGGCCGCAGAGTTGCGCGGCAAACCCTCTACTGCGGGAACCTGACATGGAACTCAAGCGGGTACTCGGGCGGGACGCACGCAGCGCGGCGGAGAACGCGATCGCGCAATACGGCAAGGACGTGTTCGTGATCTCCACCTCCAGGGTCGGTGCGCAGGTCGAGCTGATCGTGGCGCTGGAAGGCGCGCTGGCACCCGTGCAGGCAGCGGCAGCGGTGAGCGCCGCGGATGCGCGTGCGCCAGCCAGCGGCGCGTTCGGGGACGTGCTCTCCGCGGCCCGGCAGGCCTCGCGGTCGACGGTACTGGCATCGGCAGGGGCCTCCTCCGTGGCGCCGCCGAGGCCCTCGGCGAACGGCATTGCGGTGGTCCCCGATGCCGCCGCCACCGACCTGGTCAAGGAGATTCGCCAGGAACTGGCTGGCTTGCGGCGCGAATTCCTGCTCGCGCAGCGCGCGGGCGCCCCGCTGCGCGAACAGCCCCATTCGGGCGCAACGCAGGCACTGGCGCGCGCCCTCGACGAAGCCGGCGTTTCGGGCGACCTGCGCACGCTGCTGCTCGATGCAGTGGTGCCCGACGGCAGCCTGGTCGACGGCGCCCGGTCGATGGCGGCGATGCTGCAGTCCTCGCTGCGCATGACGCCGGTGTCCTTGCCGTTGCAGGGTCTGCATGCGGTGTGCGGTGGGTCCGGGGCCGGCAAGACGCTGGCTGCAATTCGCCTTGCACGGCAGGCGGCCGATGCAGCGACCGGGGCCCGTATCGCGGTGATCAGCCATGCCGATCATCGGCCGGGCGCCTGGGGACGCCTGCAGCTCCTGGGTGCATCGATCGGCGTCGAGACCTTTCGCGCGCGCGATCGCGACGGGTTGGGTGCGATCCTGGATGAGCTCGGAGACCAGGGCCTTGTCGTCATCGATACGGCGGCAACCGACCCGGTGAGCCTGGCCGATGAGCTTGATGCACTCGGGCGCACGGTGGAGGTACACGTGGTGGTGCCGGTGGACGCCAACCAGGCGGTCTTCAATCAGCTGCTGCGTGCCGGACCGGGTCGCTGGTCATCCCTGATCCTGAGCAAGCTCGACGAGGCTACCAGTCCGTGGCCGCTGATCAGGACGCTGTGCAACCACCCGATGGTGGTCAGTGGCGTCGGGGCCAACGACCGAGCGGATGACGACCTGTCACCGATCGACGGCCACGCGCTGGTCGATGTCGCGATGCGGCAGATCCTGCGCCAGGTCCAGGCAGACCTGCAGCTTAAAACAGTCAAGATGCTTCAGACACCTTGAACGGTCGCACATCCAGCCGAATGAGCTTATCCCATGGATCATGAATCGAGCCCGCGCGTCATTGGAATCGCCAGCGGAAAGGGTGGGGTTGGCAAGACGACGGTGACCATCAACCTGGCGGCGGCGCTGGCCCACAAGGGCTTCCGCGTGATGGTGCTCGATGGCGACCTCGGCCTGGCCAATGCGCAGATCGGCCTGGGTTGCCAGGCACCGCGAAATCTCGCGCAAGTGCTGCGCGGTGAACGCCGGCTCGATGAAGTCATCGTGACAGCACCCTGCGGCGTGCGCCTGGTTCCTGGAACCTCGGGTGTGCGGGACATGGCGGCGCTTGACCGTACCCAGGTCGCGGCGATCATCCATTCGTTCAGCGAGCTGGACGAGCCGGTGGACTTCCTGCTGGTCGACATCGCAGCCGGCATTTCGCCCTCCGTGCTCGCTTTCCTCGGCGCCTGCCAACAGCGCTTCGTCGTGGTCTGCGACCATCCTGCCTCGATCGCCGATGCGTATGCGCTGATCAAGGTGATGAGCACCGAGGAAGGGATGGACGAGATCCACGTGCTCGGGAACATGGCAGCCAGCCAGTCCCAGGGGCGCCACCTCTATAGCCGACTGAACCGGGTATGCAACCGGTTCCTCGACCGGTCGGTGGGCTACCTGACCGCGATCGAGTCGGACGAGACCATCCAGGACGCCTGGCGCACCTACCAGCCGGTGGTCGAGTACGCGCCCGCCAGCAGCAGCGCCCGTGACTTCCGCCGTCTTGCGACGATCGTCTCCGAAATGCCCGCGATGGCCCGTGCGTCGGGCCGCGTGCAGTTCTTCGTCGAGCGAATGCTCCAGACGGCAGGTGGAGCCTAGCGCGTGGCCGCATCGATGGCACTCTATGAACAGGGCGAGAGCCAGCAGGACAGCCTGGTGAGGGCGCACATGCCCATGGTGAAGCGGGTCGCCGTACACCTCAAGGCGCGCATCCCGCCGTACATGGACGTCGAAGAGCTCGTCCAGGTCGGGGTGGTCGGATTGATCGAGGCGGCCCGCGCCTTCGACCCTTCGAAGGGCGTGGACTTCGAGCTGTTCGCACTGCGCAGGATCCGCGGAGCCATGCTGGACGAAGTGCGTCGGCAGTCGTTCCTGCCGCGCTCGGCCGTCGAGTTCAAGCGCAACGAAGGCGAGGCGCTGCGTGCGCTGGAGGGACGACTGGGCCGGCGCCCGTCCGAGGCGGAGGTCGCGCAGTTCATGGGTGAGAGTCTCAGCGACTTCCAGCGTCTGCGCGACGCATCGCTCAGGTCTGCGACCTCGATGGACGCGGTCGATGAAGAACTGATGAGCCTGCCCATGGATGCCTCGCATCAGCCCGAGGTCATCGCGGAGAAGTCGCAGCTCACGCAACAGCTTGCAGGGGCCATCGAGACCTTGAGCGAGCGCCATCGTCTGGTCATGTCGCTGTACTACGTCGACGAGATGAACCTGAAGGAGATCGGCGCCATCCTGGGCGTGGGGGAATCACGCGTGAGCCAGATACTGACCGCGGTCGTCAAGAAACTGCGCCAGCAGATGGTCGCCAACTGAGATACACACCCCACGGGACGTTCGGCATGTTTTCATTGTTCAACAGGAAGAGTCCCGAGTCGGAGCGCCAGCGCGCGAAGGCGGCCTTCGAGAAGATCGCTGGCCTCGACTCGGAGTCCCGCGCCGCGCGCAGCACACGCATCCGGCAGGCGCTGCTGTGCCGGGCCGCGTTGAACAAGGTCTTCGTCGATGGCGCCGAGCGGTTTGCCGCATACCAGGAGACCGCGGCGCGGGCGCTCGTCGCAGGTCACGAAAAGCCGCCGCCGCCGGTCGCCGAGCAGTTCGTCACGATACGGGTCGGCGGTGAGGACGTGCTCGTCTATCTTCCTGAGGAGTATGCGCAGGTCGTCTTCATGGTCGGTGGCCGTTATCAGTGCGCCGAGATCGATGCGGCCACTGCGATCGATCGTGTGCAGGCGGTGGTCGACCAGATCAGCCGCTACGAGCTGAAGGTGGATGACCAGTTCCCTGCCCTGCAGTTCCTGCGCGACGAGCTCGGTTCGAGCACGCCCGGTGAGGTCGATGCGGATGCAGGTGAAGGTGCCGGGCAGGGCGCTGGCAGTGATCCTGCGAAGCCGACGCTTGCTCCGTCACGCTCGCTCTAAAGTTCAATGCCCCTGATCCGACTCGTAGAGTAGGTAGATCAACGGGAACTTGAACCATGAATGCGTACCGGAAGGCAAGAAACGACTATGGCACCGTCGAGTTGATGACGGGTGTGGCCACCGCAAACAGCGTCCAGTTGGCGCAGATGCTGTTCGACGGGCTGGTGGACAGCCTGAACGTGGCGCGCGGACACATCCTGCACGGCGCCACGGCTGAAAAGGCGCGCGCCCTGTCGCGTGCAAGCCGCATCGTGGTCGGATTGCAGGAGGGTCTGGATTTCGAGCGTGGCGGAGAGATCGCGCAGACCCTGGGCGAATTGTATGGATACGTGCAGCGTCGCCTCGTGCATGTGAACGCCAACAATGACGTCGCGGTACTCGATGAGTTACACGGACTGATGAGCGAGATCCGCGCGGCCTGGCGCACCCTGGACCCGCTTCCCGGGCGCGCGACGCTGGGCGCGATGGTCGCCTAGGGAGCGGCTGCTTTCGGGCATGGCCGCGGTGCCCTGCGGCCAGCGCGCGGTCAGCCCCACGGAGCTGTAGCCCAGGCGGTCGATTGGTGCTTGGACGCGAGCAGGTGATGCCCTGCGCGACTGTCTGCTGGTCGTCGGGCAGACTTTTCAAATAAACGCTCAAAATGAGCAAATAGTGCTATAAAGGCTGTATGACAGAAATGGCAAACTGTCGATTACCCGTAGCCGATTCCTTCCTGGAAAAGACATGTCATTGAAAAAAAGCACGAAAAAATCGAAGCGTGGACTTGGCACGATCCTCCCGCTGATTGCCGGTACCGCACTTGCGGATATCGTTTCGGGCGCATTGTTCAATGGCTCCGACGAACGGGCGCCAGAGGCCTCTTCGGACCAGCTCTTCGCGCGCGGTGCGTTCGAGCCCGGGTCGGACGCATCGGACGCATCGGCTGCATCGGATTTCGCAGCGCTGGAGGATGCCCTGGATCGGGCGTCGACCTCCTCCGAACCCGACATCGTGCCAGTGGCTGCCGACGCTTCGATCGGGACCGACGACATCATTGCGGTGCCCGCAGTGGACGAGTCATCGGCCAATGATCTGGAAGGGGCGGCGTTCTCGGGTGACTTCTCCCTGGCCGATGCGGGCGGGGCGGATGGCGGGGGCGCGCAGACGCTGAAGCTGGCAGATGCATCTGCTGCGAAGGATGCACCTGACGCGCAGTCTTCGTCTTCTGCGGATGCGAAGGCGCCAGCCCCGTCAGGGGCGAGCGTCGCAACGGGTCTGATGGGCGAGTTGTCGCCGCTGGCAGTGATTGCCGGTGCGTTGGGCGCGGCAGTTGCCCTGGGCGGGGGTGGCGGCGGCGGGGGTGGTGCTCCGGCGGCGCCTGTAGTCGTGCCAGCGGTGGATGCGACCGCACCGTCGGCGACCATTTCGATCGACAAACAGACCATCCTTGCCGGTGAGACGGCGATCGTCACGATCACCTTCTCGGAGGCGGTGCAGGGTTTCGCGCTGGAAGATCTGAATGCGCCCAACGGCGTACTCAGCAATCTCGTCCAGACCGGCAATCCGCTGGTGTGGACTGCGACGTTCACGCCGAATGTCAGCATCCAGGATGCGAGCAACGCCGTCACGTTGACGACGGCTTATCAGGACCTGACCGGCAACGCCGGGACGGGTGCGACGAGCGACAACTATGTTGTCGCGACCGTCGATGGTGGCGTGATCATCGACGGCTACATCAGTGGCGCCCGGGTGTTCAGGGATCTGAACGGCGACGGCCAGTGGAACGACCTGAACGGCAACGGCGAGGTGGACGAGGGCGACGAGCCGTCGGTCTTCACCGATGCCCAGGGCGAATTCACGGGGCTGGGCGGATACGGTGGCACGATCATCGCCATCGGCGGCACCGACATCTCGACCGGGCTGGCCTTCCAGGGCATTCTCAGTGCCCCGGCGGGCTCGACGGTGATCAACCCGCTGACGACGCTGGTAAACGCGGCGTTGGGCGACACCACCGGGATGACGCCGCAGGAGATCGAGGCGGCCACGCTGGCGGCAGAACGCAAGGTCGCCGCCTTGCTGGGCCTGGACATGAGCCTGGGGTCGTTGCTGACCACCGATCCGATTGCCATCGCCGCAGGCGGAGGCGCCGGTGCGGCAGCAGCCATCGAGATGCAGCTGGCCGCTACCAAGGCAGCCAACCTGATGATGGTGCTCAGCCAGACGCTGCTGACCGCGGGCGCCGCTGCCAGCCCTGCAGAGGCATCTGCCCTGCTCAACGCGGCGCTGTCCAACCTGATTGCCGGAACCCCCGATGGCGGCACGCTGGACCTCAGTTCGGCTGCCACGATCAGCGGGCTGATCCAGTCGATCGCAGCGGAGTCGAGCGATCCCGCCGCTTCCGCTGCGCTGCTCGGGGTGGCCGGAGACGTCGGGAACGCACTCGCCACGGTCAACCAGGCCATCGACGCCATCGATGCCAGCCAGGGTCTGGATGCGCTGACCCAGGCAGTGGCCACGCAACTGGTGGTGACCGGTAGTGGTGGTTTGCTATCTGCCATCGCTGACGGTCTGGACGTAGGCGTGCCGATCTCCGGTTTCACTCCCGAATCGGTGCAGGAGCAGTCGAACCAGAACCTCGCGAACGTGCAGGATGTGGTCGGGGGTGGCGGTGGTGACACTGCAGCACCGCTCAAGCCGACGCTGAGCGTTGTCGACACCAACAGCAACATCGATGCGATCCAGGTGACGGTCTCCTTCGCTGGTGCTGATGTCGGCTCCATCGTCAAGGTCTACGCGGGCACCACACTGGTTGCGACCTCCGCCCCGCTGACTGCCGGGCAGGTTACGGCTGGAAGCGTGACGCTGACCACCGCCGACCTCGGCGCCACGGGCACCTACAGCCTGACCACGACGATCACCGATGAGGCGGGTAACACCTCGGCATCTTCGGATGCCGTGGAGTACGTGCTGGACCAGACTGCGCCGGCCGCGCCGACGCTGAGCGTTGTCGACACCAACAGCAACGACGACACTGTCGGGGTGACGGTCACTTTCACAGGTGCCGATGTCGGTTCCGTCGTGAAGGTTTACGCAGGTACCACGCTGGTTGCGACTTCCGCGCCGCTGACCGCCGGGCAGGTGACGGCCGGAAGCGTGACGCTGACCACCTCCGATCTGGGCAATACCGGCACCTACAGCCTGACCGCGACGATCACTGATGAAGCAGGCAACACGTCTGCGTCGTCGGGCGCCGTGCAGTACGTTCTCGACCAGGTCGCGCCGGCTGCGCCGACGCTGAGCGTGTCCGACACCAACAGCAATGACGACACGGTCGGGGTGACGGTTACCTTCGTCGGTGCCGATATCGGCTCTGTCGTGAAGGTTTATGCAGGCAGCACGCTGGTGGCGACCTCCGCGCCGCTGACCGCCGGGCAGGTGACGGCCGGAAGCGTGACGCTGACCACTGCCGATCTGGGTACCACAGGCACTTACAGCCTGACGGCGACGATCACTGATGAAGCAGGCAATACGTCTGCGTTCTCGGGCGCCGTGGAGTACGTGCTGGACCAGGCCGCGCCGGCTGCGCCGACGCTGAGCGTGTCTGATACGAACAGCAACATCGACACGGTCGAGGTGACGGTCACCTTCGTTGGTGCCGATGTCGGTTCTGTCGTGAAGGTGTACGCAGGCAACACGCTGGTGGCGACCTCTGCACCGCTGACCGCCGGGCAGGTGACGGCTGGAAGCGTGACGCTGACCACTGCTGATCTGGGCACCACGGGCAGTTACAGCCTGACGGCGACGATCACCGATGAAGCAGGAAATACGTCTGCGTCCTCGAATGCGGTGGAGTACGTTCTCGACCAGACGGCGCCTGCGGCGCCGGTGATCACCGGCTTTGCGGACAACTCGGGCTCGCAGCAAGACAGCGTGACCAACGACCGTACCGTGACGCTGACGATCACGGCGGAGACGGGCACCACGGTCGAGGTGTACTCGGGCGAGAACCTGTTGGGTACGGCCACTGAAGGCAATACCCAAGGTACGTTCACCTTCACGACCGCTTCTCTGAACGACGGCCTGTACAGCTTTACGGCGAAAGCCACCGATACAGTGGGCAATGTGTCCGCCGCCTCGGCCGCCACCAGCGTGACCGTGGATGGCACGGCGCCTGCGGCGCCGGTGATCACCGGCTTCGCAACCGACTCAGGCGTTGCAGATGATGGCCTGACCAACGACCGCACGGTAACGCTGACGATCACGGCCGAGACGGGCAGCACGGTCGAGGTGTTCTCCGGCCTGACGTTGCTGGGTACGGCGGTCGAAGGCACGGGCCTCGATGCGGGCACGTTCACCTTCACGACAGCCTCGCTGGTCGATGGGGACTACAGCTTCACGGCGAAAGCCAGCGACGCAGCGGGCAACACGTCCGCCGCCTCGGCCGCCACCAGCGTGACGGTGGACGGGACGGCACCGGCCGCGCCGGTGATCACCGGGTTTGCGGACAACTCCGGCTCGACGCAAGACAGCCTGACCAACGACCGCACGGTAACGCTGACGATCACGGCCGATGCAGGCAGCACGGTCGAGGTGTTCTCCGGCCTGACGTCTCTGGGCACGGCGACCGAGGGCACGGGCCTCAACGCGGGCACGTTCACCTTCACGACCGCCTCCCTGGTCGATGGGGGCTACAGCTTTACGGCGAAAGCCAGCGATGCAGCGGGTAACACGTCTGCCGCCTCGAACGCCACCAGCGTGACGGTGGATGGCACGGCGCCTGCGGCGCCGGTGATCACCGGGTTTGCAGACAACTCGGGTTCGCAGCAAGACAGCCTGACCAACGATCGCACGGTAACGCTGACGCTCACGGCGGAGACGGGCACCACGGTCGAGGTGTACTCGGGCGAGACCCTGCTGGGAACGGCCACCGAAGGCAACACCCAAGGTACGTTCACCTTTACAACCGGCGAACTGGTCGACGGTCTGTACAGCTTCACGGCGAAAGCTACCGACACAGCCGGCAATGTGTCCGCCGCATCAGCTGCCACCAGCGTGACGGTGGATGGAACGGCGCCTGCGGCGCCGGTGATCACCGGCTTTGCGGACAACTCAGGTTCGACGAACGACAGCCTGACCAACGACCGCACGGTAACGCTGACGCTCACGGCTGAGACGGGCACGACGGTCGAGGTGTACTCGGGCGAGACCCTTCTGGGCACGGCGGTCGAAGGCAACACCCAAGGCACGTTCACCTTCACGACCAGCGAGTTGGTCGACGGTCTTTACAGCTTCACGGCTAAAGCCATCGACGCAGCCGGCAATGTGTCCGCCGCCTCGACTGCCACCAGCGTGACGGTGGATGGAACGGCGCCTGCGGCGCCGGTGATTACCGGCTTTGCTGATAACTCAGGCTCGACCAATGACAGCCTGACTAACGATCGCACGGTAACGCTGACGCTCACGGCCGAGACGGGCACCACGGTCGAGGTGTACTCGGGCGAGACCCTGCTGGGCACGGCCATCGAAGGCGATCCCCAAGGTACGTTCACCTTCACGACCGCGTCGCTGAATGACGGTCTGTACAGCTTCACGGCGAAAGCTACCGACGCAGCGGGCAACGTGTCTGCGGCCTCGACCGCGACCAGCGTGACGGTGGATGGAACGGCGCCTGCGGCGCCGGTGATCACCGGCTTTGCGGACAACTCGGGCTCAACGAATGACAGCCTGACCAACGACCGCACGGTAACGCTGACGCTCACGGCCGAGACGGGCACCACGGTCGAGGTGTACTCGGGCGATACCCTTCTGGGAACGGCCA